>JBDNIG010000323.1:0-2303 GCA_041688415.1 Rhodopirellula sp.
AAAGGAATTGGCCAACGAAAACGCACTTGCGGTAGTCCTGGTCCGAGGGTAGTTTCGCCGCGAATTCGTAACGAGAATATGGAAGCCAACCTTTGTCACGATACGAAACCAGCGATTCGCCGATCCGCTTTCGTGTTACTTCGGATATTGAGAGTCGATCTGCGATCGACTTTCGCGATAGTCCTGACAGGCCGTCAAACTCCACAGAAATCCGGTCTAATAATTCTTGCTGATTTTCACTCAGAATCCTGTAGAACGACGGATCAAGTAAATGTTCATCGAATGCGATGTTCGGGTCCAACAGCGTGGCAATCTCAGCTTCGGTAAGTTCGGAACGATCGGGAAGTCTTAGGTCCTTGAAGCTCTGCGACTGGGCGTCAGTAAGCTGCAAGTAGCCGGTAAGCTTCGGTATTCCAGGTGCGGCTTTGAGAAGAATAAGACGCGTCGTCATTTGCTGGTGGAAAGCAGTGTAGAACGGCAGTCCTCCGTAGTAACCGACAGTTTTGAACACATCAGGCTTAGCGGAAGGTCTGGCCTCAGACTCCTGTCCACCCGTGTTCGAGCACCAAGATAGGGTCAACAGCAGCGAAATGGCAACTAGATCAAAGGATCGCATTGAATCTTCAGTCGAATAACGAATTACGATTTATCCGCTTGTCAGGCGTAGAAAAAGCCAAACTTTGCCGTTGGACTTGATCGCCTGACAGGCGGTTGGATCGTGGGTTGAACTTTGTCGCCGCGTTGGCTCGCGAAGTCGCACGGCTGATTCGTCAGAATGAGTCTAGCAGACACAACCCTCGGCGTGGCGTCCACACCGCCATCCTGGGAACGTGCAGTTGGAGGCCTGTTTGCATTAGCAGACCGATGGAGCGAGTTTGCTCCGCAGCGACGAACCGCGTGAGTAGCGGACCCGCATGCTGAGGTGATGTAGGACGGGTCCCGGGCAACCGGGGCCCTATCCCGATCGGCTTGGTTATTCGCCGCCCTGGATCGAGCGTTGGCTACCGTGGCGTTGAAGCGAATGGTTGTGCAACCAGTTGCGATTCGTCCTCATAGATCGTATAGCCGGGTTTATCCGTAGTCAATTCGCGAACCACCACATCGCATTCCGAGACCAAGTGAACGAGGTAACGAACATGCGTCATGGAGTCGGCGGCATCGGTTTTGAACCAGCAAATACCGTTGTCTTCTCGATGCGGTTTGCGAGAGCGACAAAAACGGTCAGGGATTGGAAGGTTTTTCACAAACCAGTCAAGTGTCGATCGGATTTCGAGTCGCAGGTAGTCCGGCGTCGTCTCGTCACGTAACAGTCGGTAGGCTGCTGCGAACACACCAGACGGTGCGTCGGTGTCGGCATCGAGTTGGACTGTCACAAATCGGATGAACATCACAGCGTAGGTGCGGTCTTTTCGATCGGAAACGAATTGCGATCCATTCGCATGTCAGGCGTGAACGAACCCGACTTAGCTGGTGGCCGCTGAAGTCCTGACGTGTCCACAGATCGTGCGTTGGACTTTGTCGCCACACTGCGGACTGCTTGCCGGGCGATGCAGCAGCTACGGCGATTCTCATTCTAACGCGTAGCATCTGCGGGATTCTAGTCCCGGCATGAACGGCTGACTAATTTGGGAATGCGGGGGCATTGTTCGACGAGCTTTCCCAGACGGTGGGTGGAGCAATATAGTTGGCCCCACGAACGCACTGGGTTATCATTGAATCAGGCCCGCACCATTTGAAAACGAATTCAGGACGACCGATGATTGCCATTGGCAAGCCCCCACGACGTCGCAAGCGACCCGATCCGCCATGGCCGATCGACGCCCATGCCAATGTTTTTGCGAAAATCGATCAAACCTTCGGTCCGCAGTTTTTCCATCCCTCCACTTTGCAAATACCCCGCCATGATCCGTTCAGCTCTGCCGTTCGCCCGACCGCTCCCGAGCCGCTCTTCGCTTCGCCGGGACTGGGAGCGAAGCCCGCATCCGAGCTGAAGTATTCGCTGTATCTCAATTTCGAAGTCGGCAATCCAAATCCCTTTCCGATCGCGTTTGACACCGTGGTGATTCGTTTCGATCACGCACCGGTACCGCGAAATAACTCGGATGCGATCGAACAAACGACCATCTTCACCGAGGACGGAAAGATCGTTTCCGACTTCTCATATGCACCTGTGAATTTCAAGAAGTCGCCGTCCGATGAAAAACCACGACAGCTTCAAGTCGAAGGCCGCACCGGTATCGGTCTGTCCGCGTTTGCGTTGGGAGGAATTCGTGAGATTGAGAAACAATATGCCTCTCGGTTCA
>JBDNIG010000324.1:0-2692 GCA_041688415.1 Rhodopirellula sp.
GTCGCTTGTTCTCGTCGGTCAACCGCTCGGCGGAGGGGGCGTTATAGTTGGTTTGGTCATTGTGGTGGTACTTGTTATCGCCGGTGCTCCCCCCTGAACGCTGGGTTGTTATCGGCCGGTGGTTTGGTCCTATGGAGGGGGGAAGCTTGTGCGTCTGGCGTTGATGTTTCTGGTAATCCGATCATTTCGTGAGGGCTCACGACGGGCGGAGCCGTCGGTCGACAATTGCGTGGATGTTTCTGGTAATTCGACCATTTTCGCGAGGTGTTTATGGCCTCGATCTTCACTAATTGCTAGCAAAGTCCAGTTGTCATTCTGAAGAAAAGTGCTGACAGAATCGGGTACGCAGGAGTATTTCGGCGAGTGGGCGGAGTCCCATCGCGAGGAGTCAATTTTCCTTGTTTTAGTCAGGATGAAGTGATCGCATTTTTGCGGAGTAAGCGGGACACGGATGTGCCGGCTTGGGAGCGAATGAAGGTCATCGAGGCGATCCTTCGGGACGTCAATTGACTTACGGAGGTAGCGGATCTTGCAAAAGATCCTAAAGCTGGGACGTGTAGCCACGTCCACTACGGGAAAGTTTTCAGTGCGGATGGTGAAGGGGGGATGATGGTTTATTGCTCGCTCGGCTCGGATTCGAGGCGAATCCTTGCCTCGGTCGGATCGGCGGAGCGATCCGGCGACAATGGACAATTGATGAAGTGGAGTCCAATAGAGAAGCCGGAAAGATGTTTACCTGCTGTCGTCATTATCTTTGATTCCGCAGAAAACTGACTCACGGTGCATCTTTTATTTCGTGGTCAATGAACATTAACGTGGGCTGACTCCCCTTCAACTCGACGCCCGCCTTGGTCGCCGTTTGGTTCTAAAATCACCTTGCCGTTCTTGACGCCGCAGAAGTTTGCTGCGGCTTGGAATTCTCCCGAAACATCGATCCCAATCAAACCATCCTCGGCCGCCGTGACGGCTTGCATAGTCAGCAGCAATACGACGAGCGGCAGCCAGATGTTGCAAGGGTTTGAGTGATCCGCTTAGAAATCGGCGTTGCGGCGATGGGTGAAGGGCAGACTCGTTGCGACGCCCGCGACGATGTCGCCGAAACGGTAACCGTGAGACTGCGTCGCGCGGAGAATTTCTTGCACCGCGCATCGATCATCGCTCGTCAGGCCCCGTCCGAGTGCGTAAATCATTAACGACTCGGTGAGTGACTGAGCAAATTCACGATCGTGCTGTTTCAATACTTGCTTGAGTTCCACGACGCCATCAAACGCCTCACCACTGACGAGTATTCCCGTCGCGTCGATTTCGATGCCGTTCTCGCGATCACGCCAACGTCCGATAGCGTCGAAATTCTCGACTCATCCGACTAAAGCGTCCTTTTGCGGAATGAAACTCAACAGCGCCCCCAGGGCCAGGTGGATGGTGGATTTTTCCAGGCATGGCGGTAGCATCCAAAATCTTGCCACTGGCGATTCATATCAATGCAGACGGCAGGCGAGAAACACCATTGGCGTACCCCGACCGCGATCCTCCCTTGGTAGGTTGCGTCCCAGCAGTGCCTACTTCGAATGGCGTGGACTTAAGCAATCTGAGTGAGCCGTAGGCGCTAGCCTCGGGCATTGCGTTGCATTAACGGCGTGGAAACCCGCGGCTAGCGCCGTCGGCTCACTAAGTCCACGCCATTCGTGCCTACTTCCGTTTCTCCCGGCACGCCGAGAATACCGGTTACCCCGGCGAGATGCAAACACCTGGATGCCACCGCCATGTCTTGAAAATCCACCACTCCGGTGCATGTACTGAAAAACTGTACGCCTGCGATTATCGTGGTTTCGACGAGCGATGTACGCTTCCGTCGGATGAACCAAATTCTCTAGTGCAAATCCAAGTGGGTCCATCTTCGCGTGGCAAGCCGCACATTGCGGGTTGCTGCGGTGACGTTCCAACCTGGCACGCGTCGTCAGGGGCGAGTTGGAGCAGTTCGTCATCGGGCCCTCGCGACCACAAGAAGAAACTCAGTCGACTCGCTAGGTCATAATCGTCGACGCGATAGACACCAGCTTGGTCGGGCTGGTCGGTTTCGGCGCGCACCAGAAACCGGGGTGAGATCAAGATGGCGATCAACGGGCACTTCATCGCCTCAACATGCGATTTGCCTTGGGGAATGATAGCTCTCAGGAATGCCACGTCCGTCGGGCACCTAGACTTTAATCAGTTTACTGAAACCGTCGGGGCAGTGATCGTCGATATCATCGCCGAAAGCTTCCGCGTGATGTGTTCGGTTGGAATTGTTTGCGGTGGCGATGCGCCGTTCGACGGCGCGGAGACCTTCTAGATACTGCTCGAGTTTCCGGAGGTCATCGATACCGAGTGCTAGCGAATCGACGCTGGTGCGAACACCGATCTGTTATCGCGTCATTGTATGGCAGGTGGTGGGCGTTGGCTACAAAAATCAGAGGCGCATGGCTGGGCCGCTAAATCTTTGGGGTTGCAAGGTTTTTGCATTGCGCAAGTTTGCTTCCGCATCTCTGTCTCGTGCAGGCCACCCCAGCCTATCCAGTCTCCCCTCTCCCTCGCGCTTCGGAGATCGTGCGGCTTTTAAGTACTGTCGCAGCAATGGTTTACTTCACCCTCCCGAGCGAAGCTTGGGAGGGTCGGAATTCGAGCTTTCAGCGAGAATTCCGGGGAGGGCCGA
>JBDNIG010000040.1:0-12285 GCA_041688415.1 Rhodopirellula sp.
GGACGCGAAGTAAATCTTCCAGCTCACCATTGGCGCGGCGAGCCTTCAACTGAAACGATTTTCCACGCAGGTGCATGTGAGGCGTCGCACCGAGCAGACGGCTCTCAGGATCGAACCCTCGCAGCGAAATGTCGATCTCGAAATTCTTCGTTCGCGGTGGGATCTCAAAATCATGATCGATGGCTACTCGCGTGAACACTTCGTGTGTCACCTCGTCCGGATCGGCGAACCAGACACCGACGCGCGAGATATCGTCGGTCGCGCGGCCGTTGGGAGTGTAGTGCATCTGGAAGATCAATTTCGAACCGGCGGGGATGCGGCGGGCGTGGCCTGGCGGCAACATTGCCGTTCGCTGGCCGGGCACGTACGCCCCCAGCCAACCGATGCCGGAGGAGTCGCTGCCATCGGGCGACCGGACGAACACGATCGCGTGATGCACCACGCGGGGCTCGCCCGGCACGACCTGAGCCGCGCGGACCCACCGGTCTTCTTTCCAGCCGGGATCGACGACGTAGTACTGATAATCGACGACGTCGTCCGAGGGTACGTGAAAAGGTCGGTCGCGCATCGGGATCTCGATATCGGGATCGCTCGGCAGATGCCAACCGACATTCCAATGCGGTGTCGGCGGCAGGTCGTCCGGATCTCCTTCGGCCATCCCCTGATCGATCCACTTGGCGATCGTATCGCGCGCCCGCGCTGGCATCCGCCGCTCGCCAACGAAGTGACCGATGCTCGGATCGGCGTGCCAGGGCGGCATTCGTTTCTGGTCGATGACTTCCAACATCATCTGCCCCCACCCCACCACCTCGTCATAGTCGGTCAGAGCAAACGGGGCGATTTCACTATCGCGGTGGCACTCGACGCAGTGCTGATTCAGGATCGGTGCCACGTCGGCGTTGAAGGTCACGGTCGCTTGGTCTTCATCCGTCGCGGTCTGCTGTGGGATACGCGTGATCAGACAGCCAACGCCGGGCGTCTTCGGCTGTTCAACCGGTTGGCCAGCGAGCAACGACTCGATCGCGGCACGCAAATCATGTTGGGTCGGTTTCGTCCGCGCCAGTCCCGGTTCGTACTGATCATCGATACGGCCCTGATAGCGAATCCATCCCGCAGCATCAATGACGAACACTTCCGGAGTCCGCTCAGCACCAAAGACATCGAGAATGGATTGATCAGCGTCTTTGGCGATGGGGAACGCGATGCCCAACTCACTCGCGTAGGCAGCGATCTCGGCCGGCGAATCCTGAGCATTGCTGTCGACACCGAGAAATGTCACACCCCGCTCACCAAACAACTCAGACAATCGCTCCAGCCGCGGACCATAAAGTCTCGCCAGCGGGCATTCGGTACCGAGAAAGCAAACCACGGTATAGTCGCTCGGCGGCGGTACGATCACCTGACCATCGGCATCGCGGAACGTCAGTTTCAAAAACGAAATCGGCCCCGCCCCCAATGCCCCTTGAACACCAAAGAAGCAAACCAACACGACGATGCCAGCGAAGCGAGAGAGACGTGGGAGGATGTTCATAGCGTGGTCGGCAGTCCATTTAATTGCGCTGAATCGAGCAACAGGTGGCCTCCATTGTCCCGGCTTTGGTGCTGGGGGTCAATCGCTCGGAGCAACGCGGGATAGACAGCCGAAGCCGCTACCACGTTGCGGCCGGGTAACGATTCAGCTTGCCGATTTTTTTTCAGGCAGCAGCGGGATGACTCCGGTCGCCGCATACGTGGCCAGGGCCGCTAGGTTGGATCCGGCCCAGCGGACGATACGCGAGACCAGTCGACTATCTCGCCTCGCTGTTGGGCTCCAACAGATCGTCCGGCACCGTCTCCGGCCAATCACCGGTCAATTGCATCGACGTGATGCGGACCTCACGATCCTTCTCGCACAAGAATCCCGGTCGGCGGTCGAACGCCATCGTGAATCGGCAAACCGGAGTACCATTCACCGTGACCAAGCACTGGTCGCCTTCAGCCGTCATCGCGACTTTCGTCGACGGAGTTAATTCGATTCCGCCGTCAACCAAGACTTCGTCGGGATCGACCTCGGTGTCGAAGGCTTCCTTGTCCGACTCCAGCGACCGGGTTTGGACTAACCAACGCAGTTTCACACCGCTGGGGCGGATCATCACGACGACACGTCCGATCGACGGGTGGACCTCCGTTTGATCGGCAACGTAGTCGGCTTCGTAGGTGATCGTTTCTCCGTCGAGCAGTGGACGCTGATACTGGATGTGCCGGCATTCGCCCGGTGAAGAGGATCTCTTCTGTGCGCCGGTTTTCAAAACGCCTTGTTCGGCGAGCCAAGCCAAAGTTGGGTCTGGCGAATCGGAGGGGGCTTGATTCGTCTCCGGTTCGACCGGATCGGTGCGAAGCGTCATCTTCGGCAGCTCACCCACATGGATCGGACACGACCAACCACGTAGTTCATCGCCGATCAAGTCCACGTAACGAGGAATCGTCGCGTTCCCTTCGATCGCGATATCCGCCACCTCGGCGGTACTGTTACTTTGCAGGAATAAGCCAACGAACGGGAAACTGCCGGAACGGGTTATTTGACCGGATGCTGATCCGTTGACGTCAAAGGCAACATGGTCGCCCTCGAACCGCAACGCATAGACGTTATCCCTGTCAACGTGAGCCACCTCGCATTTCCATACCTGGTGGCTGCGATTGATCAGTCCTTGTGCTTTGATCGTTTTGTACATCGCGCGGGCTTGAACGCTTTGACCACCGGCGGTGACTCCGAAACCATGGAAAGGATGTTTTACCTGGCGAACGGTGAACGTGAAGTCGCCGGTCAATGGATATTTCAACTGCATCAAATTCACATCCATGCCGCCACCATAGGAAAGAGTTTCGTCCTTGGCGATCCATGTCGGCGCGATCGCCTCGTTGACGGGTACCGGTGGATAGGGCATTTGATAGGCGACCCAGTGATCGAGCCCGGGATCGACTGTTGCACCGGAGGCATGTGACGGAAGAATCCGCGCACCGACCTTATTGTAGTATCCGGCATCCCTATAGATATTGTGCTTGCGAAACTGATCTTGCATACTCGGCCAAGCCCTCACCACACGATCTCGCAAGGAGTCGACTTCGTAAGCGCGCACGAACAACGCGGCGGAATCGTTCATCATCGGAGTGTTCACATTCTTCTTGGGTACGGTCTCCCTTAACCGTTTGGCCACGCGGTCGATGACTTTACCGGCTTCATCAATTCGACCAGCCGTCAATAGCGCGATCCCCACGACGGCGTCAGCATTGTCGCCGGGATCTTCAACCAGCGCCCGCAGCCGATCGATCAATTCGTCCGTCTTCCCGCAAGCGGCCGCCGCGACGGCGATCGATTGACCGATGCTCTCCAACGGGAAATCTTGCGCCGCGACGTGTTGGCTCCGCGCCGCGATCAAATTCGGCGCCGCCGAAACGAGCACCTCCGGCGGCTCAGCATACCAACGCCAGTTGTTCAACAGTAAGAATTTCCGAGACTGTTCGCGAGACTCATCGGATGATTGATCTGTGGTGCCGAACATCAACGTTGTTAAAAATTCGAACTGCTTTTCTGGATCGGCCGTCGCGATCGGTAGCGTCGCAAGCCCATCATTAAAAGAGTATTTGCGACGTTGTAAGTCGATGAGCTTTTGTCGTTCATACCGAGCGGCAATACCGAAACGTTTCGCCTCGGTGAGCGGTCCGACCAATTGGGAAGCGTGATGTGCGACTTGTTGCTCGATGAGCCCGTCCTGCGAATATCTCGCGTAACGCTGACGCACGCCGTCCAGGTAAAGTTCGGCGAGCGATCCAGCTTGCTCGTCGTCGACTTGTTCGTCCGACAATAGCTCTTTTATCAACCATTGCCACGTTTGCGAAGATTGGCTGACCTGCGAATCGCGGGCGGCGAGGCCCAAAACGTGCCGGGAGATTCGTATCGCTGCGGGTGTCATCCCGTCACGGGCGTGGATTGGCATCAACACGTGCAACAACGCGTTGGCACTCATTTGTGCTTCCCTCGACGATTTCGCGTCATCGACCGCCCGATCCGATTGGACATCGTCTTTTCCAGGGGTCGCGATCTTGTCCGGAATCCCGACCGAACTCATCATTCGATCGATCGCGGAATCGAGTGCATCCGCGTCGTCGCCGACCAGAGCGATTTGGACGGCGATCAGATCGGCGAGCGGTTTGTGTTGGATTCGGACGCGGCGATCCGCCAAGCGAGACAATAACGCTTCGGTTTGGCCGGACGCCTTGGCGGCGACCGCCAGTTGCCGCGAAACGCTACCCGGATCGGTGTCCAGTTCCCCGCCTTGATTGCCGAACGGGTTGTTCGACTCACCGGCAATGAGCTTCGTCAAGTATGGAAAAATCTCCGTCGCACGCTGCGGAGGCATGACCACGTTGACCAATGCGTTGTAGGCAGTTTGGGCTAATTTGGAATCATTCTCCATCGCGGTTTGGCACTGCTTTAACACTTCCGTCGTACGGCGAGCCAATCCGTCGAGTTGATTATCGGTGGGTTCTTGATTGGACGTGGACTGGGATGCCTGGGGCAAGAACGTGGATCCCGACTTGGCCGCATCACCGATCGTTCGCAGCGGCGGGCCGCCGCCCAGTGCCCGACCGATCGCGTCGATCGCGACTGACCACGCTTCCGCTTTGACGGCCGTCTCGGCGACGCGGACGCATGCCTCAGCCGCCTCGGCTCCGATCACCTTCGGCGGCGACGAAGCGGGAGCGGCACGGTCCAACATCGCCAGGAGCATCGCCAATTTCGCTTGATCGGACGAAGCACTTCCGCCCGCGTACTTGATCTTGCCCAACAACAGCGTTTCGCTGACCGCGGACCGTTCGACGACGTCGGCGAGCGATGCCAGTTGATCGGCGGCGGCGAGCGCTGACTTTCGCGTCGCCTCGTCGCCAGCCGAAAGTCCGACCAAGATCGGGGAATATAGCCCCATGATGGTGTCGTCGGCCGCCTGACGTTTCTTGCCCGTTTCCGCAGCGGGGATCAATTCGGTCAACCGCGCGAATCGCTCCGGTGCGGAGTCTTCGTTGAGTAGCGTGGACACGATTGCGAGCGCACCGACCAGCGACGCATCATCGGGCGATTGGCGGAGTCGCTCGTCGGCGAGTTTTTCGAACGCCGCCAATTTCTCACGTCCCTCATCGGTTTCACTCATCTTTGACGCGACGATCGCCGCGACCGAGCTGTTCATCGGTTCGACTTCGGCGGTGGCCGCGAGCGGCAACAGTTCGATGGCGGATCCGTTCGCTTTTTTCTTGACGTTTCTTTTTGTACTCGCGTTGCTATCGCCCTCCGCAACCTCTTCCACGTTCTTTTCCGGGGCCGCATCGGCTGACACGTCAGACAGGCTCAAAAACTCGTCAAAATCCTCGTCGGTCAACGCTCCGAGCGTCTCGTCGAGCGCCTTCTCGAACGCCTCTTTGCGGTTGCGACTTCCGCCCCATCGAGCGGCCAACTCGAAACGTTCGGGTTGGGATAAAGCATCGGCGTAGATCGGGATGGCTGATATTCGCGAGCCCGATTCAACCAATTTATCAGCGATCGATTTGAACGCATCCAGGTCCTGGGAGTCGCCATAGCCGGGGTTATTTTGATTTTGCTCACTGTTATTAGTGTTCTCATACGCTTTGAGAAGTTCCCGTTTGGCTTTGGCTTTGCGACCGGCACGGACATAAGCGTCGGCCAATCGGGGGCCGCTCGTATGTTGGAACTGTCGCAGCATTCCCCTGCTAGCGTCTGAGACATCGCGTGCCTTTTCAAAGACGTCGACGACCTCGCCGGAGTCGATCCAAGACTGATTCTCCTCGATCAGTTGTCCGAATTGCCACCACAGGTGATACGGGATCTCGTCCACCCTTTTCTGACGGAGTTCTTTCAGTTTGCTGGCGGTCGCATTCGAAACACCATCGCGAACATTAATCGCGATCAGCATTAATTCGGCGATCGGTGAACCGTTTTCTGAGTCCGCCTTCTTTTCGAGCAAGGCTTGTATTTCTTTTTTTAGCTCATCGTTTTCATGGATAATTATCATGCACGGCTCCACGATTCCGTAAAGATGGCCATCGCTGCCGAGAGATGCTTGCCTCCAAACGAGGCTGGACGGATCGTAAAATTCGAACGCCTTAAAAATCCGCCGGACTGTGTCGACGACGGTCTTCGACTTGATCTGCGCAGAGTTTCCCACGAGCGACCGAAGCACGTTGGCAAAAGAATCGATCGGTCCCTCCGTAAGGACTTTGTCCAAGAACGCTTCTTCGAACTTGCTCAATTCATCGTCACCGCCGCGGCGTCCCTGCATCGTGCTGCTGGCCAATTGGCCGATGATGTGCGACTGCAAACCTTCGAGCTTCAACTGCATCAAACCCTCATAGGCTTTCTCACGCGATTTACATTGGCGGAGGCAATTGGTTAACCGGTAATAGCCGTTGTTCAGAACCGTCGGATCCTTGACGGCGGCGGCGACGAACTTGATGATCGCTTCGTCGTGTTTGCCGGCGGCGGTCAGACGTTCGGCCGCCGACCACATCGTCTTGGGATCATCGGGTTCGAGCGTCGCGATCTCATCAAAAATCTTTCCGGCATCCTTGGTGCGACCGGCCGCGGTATAGAGTGACGCCAGTTCCGATTTCAGCGACAAGGAATCGGGCGACGATTGGACTCGCGATTCGGCTTGCGTGATGATCGAATCCAACCGCCCGGCTTTGCGGAGCAACTCGACGGCGCGGCGACGATAGTAGTCTTCGTTTCGTTCACCCCCGCGACCCAATTTCCGCATCGCGCTGTAGGCCACCTCGGCGGCGGCTTCCTTATCATCGGCGGCGACGTAACGGTCGGCCAAGCTCAACAGATCGCTGATCGATTGCCCGCCCCGCCGCCGCGATCGTTGCAGGATCGCGGCGGACATCTCCCGCATTCCCAAACGGGTCAATTGGTCCGCGAGCGCCAGTTCGGTATCCTTGTCCAACCGCATTCCGAAGAGCCGCTGGGCGGCCGTCTTGGCTCGCTCGAGGTCACCCAATTGCGACGCCAAATTCATCGCCGCTAGCTCGCGAATTTGTAGCGTCGCTTGATCCATCGGGGTGATCGAATCGAGCGCTTCGAGCGACGTTTCGGGCATCTTCAATTCAGCCGCCAAGCGCGCCCGTTCGATCCACCAACCTTTGTTTTCCGGGTCATCCTCACTCAGCGCGACAACGGCTTCATACGTCTTTTCAGGATTGCCGGACCACCAATGCGAATAAGCCATAATTGTCCGCCGGCGCAACATCTCCTGCTTCGCCAGCTCCGGTCGATCCGCCAACACCGCCTGGCCATTCGTCCAGTGCGCTTGCAGTCGATCTCGATACGGCGATTTGGGGTTGAGAAAACCGCTTCGCGAAAAAATTAAAATTAGTTCAGACAACCTCGCATCGTCCGTCAGCGGCACTTCAAATTTCAGTTGGTGAAAGTTACCGTCTCGTTCGTAACCGGTGTTGATAGTACCCGCATTTTTAGACAAACGATGCGTGCGATTCCTCGCCGATCGTTGATTTTGATCCATCACTACCTGCAACGCGCAGGTGATATCAACCATCTTCATAACGTCATTCTGTTCCAATTCGGTGAGCGAACCGAGGTCGCTTATCATCACATGTAGATTGCGAAACTGTTCCGACGTTGCCGATTTCGACCACGTGGCAAACTCGGCAACTAATCGATCCAGCACTGCGGTGACACGCGGCAAGTCCTTGAAACCGATCGCGATACCCAACGCCGTCGATGCGGAGGCAATTGAATCGACATCCACATCGAGCGATTCCAGAAACACCGCCGCTTGGTCAGCCATCCCGCTCGCCTGCATTTCTGCGTAAAGTGCGGCGGCTAGAAAACCCTCGCGGCGCGGCCGATGTGCGGCGAAATCTGCGGCCGTTTTGCGATCGAACGCGCTCGCCAAAGCTGCAACTCGTCGTTGCGAAAGGGTATCAAGTTGAACATTGCTGGCGGTCACTCCATCCGGTGACCGTCGTCGTGCACGGCTTTCCAACAACCAAAAGGCGATCGGTTTAAGATCGGTGTCCGCCGACGATTCCATCATCCGCCAATAGAATTTTTCCATTTTCCCCGCGGCGTCGGCTTGATCAGCGGGGTTGCGAGAAAAGTCGTTAAGAAGAATCAAATACAGCAATAGGCGTCGGATTTTTTTCGGATCGTCCATCGATTCGATAAACTCGGTGTCGTTGAGACGCTCCTTTTTGACAAACGTGTCAAGCGCTGATCGCTTCTCCGCCACGACCATTCGCAACGCGTCGGCATAAAGTTTCGCATGAGCCACATCGTCGGGATCGACCGCGGAGCGCGCCAACGACGCGTAACCAAAGTTCACATTTGCGTAACGTCCAAGTTTGAAAAAATAGTCCAGCGCGACGATGTTTTGCATGCGACTGAACCATTTCGTGTAGCTCGGTATTTGAAGCGACTGCGACGTCGACTGACTGTTGCCTCGAGCCCGCGCCTTGGCTAGTTCGTCTTTGTGTTTTTCCGAAACGGTGTCATCGGGCAGGTCCAGTGCCGCGATCGCTTCGATCTCAGCCTCCGCGCGATCGAGTTCATCGTTAACGATCAAGAGCGACGCCAGACGCGCACGGACTTCCCAAAGTTCCGGATATTTTTCCAGCGTCAATTCGCAAAACTGTTGCGCCGCCGTCAGTTCCTGTTTGCCGATCGATCGGTCAATCGTGTCGATCAAATCCAACGGATCGGTGACCCCCTTCATCCGCTGCAACATCGCTTCGACGCGGTCCATCTGTCCGATCGAGATCAATAACCTCATCTCGCCGTTACGATTTTCCGGTGTATCGGCGAGTTTGGTCAGTTGCTCTTGGTACTGCAGAGCCATTTCGAGATCATCAGCCGCTGTCGCCAAATCGACCAATTGCCCGATCAACTCGGCGTCCCGCGGATTCTCGGCCAACAGCGGTTCGAGTGCAGCGCTGGCGGCCCCGAGATCATCCATCGAACGATGCGCTTCGCTGATCAACAGCGTCGCCGTCCGCATGTCCGATGCCTCGCGGCCGCGAAGTTCCAAACGCCCCAGTAATCGATCGAAGTCGCCTTTCCGCCCGTACAGCTCAGCCAGCGACTTGACAAACCCGCGTTGTTCGGACAGATCGTCGGTGTCCTCCAAGAGCGCCCAATACAATTCGATCGCTTCGTCGGTCCGGAATCGTTCGTCGAGGGCCGACGCGAGCGCCCGCTGCGCGTCGCGATCCCGTGGTGCCGCTCGCAGCGCCCGCCGCAACCGCTCGATGCCCTCGTCGTCACGCCCGACGCGGAAGCACTGCGTCGCATAAAAACGATACGACTCCGGGTTGCCCGGTCCGGCTTGGATCAATTCGTCAGCGGCGGCCAGCGATTCATCGACTTGCCCTAATTCCATGTGCAACGACGAGATGCGTTTGAGGTAGTTCGGCAGGAACCGCGTGTCGACCTCCGCTAAACGGCGGTAAACGCCAATCGCGTCGGTCGACCGCGACGTTCTGCGGTACAGTTCCGCGGCGACTTCCATCGATCCAATGTCGGACGGGTCGGCTGTCATTGCCAATTCGATTGCCACGACCGACTCATCGGTCTGCGAGCCGGCGTCCAACAACAAGGCGAGCCGCCGATAAGCTTCGGCTGATTGAGCTTTTCCGGCTTGCTCGCGAGCCTCCGCGATCCGCTCGTCCAACTTGCCACTGGTCGCATACACGCCGATCCGCGCTCGCAGCAATTGTTCGCGTTCCTCCGGTGACTCAGCGTCGCGTTCGGCGGCATCGAGTTGAGCCAATGCGTCGTCGTAACGAGCAGCATTCAACAACAAATCGGTGAACCGGAGTCGCTGAGCGAACGTGGGATCCATGTTCGCGGCTTGCGTGAACGCATCCAGTGCTGGCTCGGGATGGTCAAACGTGTGAAGCACTTCAGCCAACCTAATATAGTTTTCTCGCGTGTCGCGGTCACCCTCCACGATCGATCCCCAAGCTTCCATCGCTTCGCCTTTTCGACCGAGTCGGTTCAAAAACTCTCCCAGGTATTCGCGGTATTGGGGTTGTTCGGGTTGCAGTTCGATGGCTCGGCGGTAGAGCTTGATCGCGTCATCGGTGCGATCGATGCGGCGCATCAAATCACCGACCTGGGCGGTCACGACGGCATCGTCCCGGCGAGCGTCGGCAAGTTGTTGCCAAACCGTGGCGGCCTCGGCGTATCGGGTTTCCTTGGGCTGTTCGCCGTCCTCCAAAATCGTGTTGCCGAGCCGGATCAAATAGTCCGGGTTCTCGGGGTCCTGCTGAACCAATTCTCGAAGTTCAACCGCCGCATCGGCGTATTTGCCCGTCGCCTGCATTAGATCCACCAACGCCAACCGAGGTTCGGACTGGGTTGGTGCCAATTCAACGCATGCCCGTAGTGTCTTTTCCGCATCGACGAGCAATCCGGCCTTCGATTGAACTCGTCCGAGCCTCATGCGAAGCTCCAGTGCATCCGGTTGCTCCTTGACCTGTTGGGCGTAGTAGTCGGCCAAGGCGTTGTAATCACCGCTACGTAGGAACCCGGCTTCGATCCGACGCTGGACATCCGAGTGCAGCCAACTGGACGGTCGCAATCGCGCGAGGATCGATTCCAAATCCGCGAGAGCTTCATCGGACCGACCGATCTTTCGTTTCAGTTCCGCTGCTGCGATTTGGAATCCGATGGCGCGTGAGTCGTTCGACGTCGCCGTTTTCTCAGCGAGTGTTTCGAACCGTGTCAATGCGGCTTCGTCTTGGCCTTCTTCGGCCAGCGTTTGAGCGATCTGTTCTCCGACGCGGGTGTCGCCGGGGAACCTTTCTTCCAAACGAGTCCAGACGGAGAGTGCCTTTTCATTCTGTTGACTGCGACCGTACAGGCGTCCCAACTTAGTGAACACGGGCAGCGCCTCGTTCCGCGCCGGTTTGCGATCGATCGCCCTTTCCCAGGCCTCCGCCGCTGCTTCGCCGCGTCCGACCAACACCAGCGATCTTCCTAGATAATGGCTGGCCATTGCGTCTTCGGGACGCAGTTGCTCCGCCGTGGCTAACGACTCCGCCGCGTCCGCGTCACGGCCACGCTGGAGCTGCATCAAACCGAGCAGCATCGCTTTCGCTCCGGCGTCCTCGCCCCCTTTTTCGACGTCGCGTTGGAGTCCATCGAAGAGGTCATCAAGCGATCCCGCTTGGATGTGATAACCATACACACGGTCGAGCGCCGTCCCAGGGGCCGGACGACGCAGCAAGACTTGCATGAATCGATCGGCGATCGATTTCTCGCGGGCCGCCGCACCACCATCGTCTTGAGACCACGCTGGCACCGCGGTCAAGAGTAGGGTCAGCGCCGCGGCTACCAAAATTCTTTTCGCAAACATCGTTTCGAATTCCAACCAGGACAAACGTATCGGATACGCTATGAGAACCTGTCCCAACAGGCGACGCAACTGTTTACCGGCGTGACTTCCAAAATCTTTGCGGTGAGCTTGGCAAAGTCGTCGTTGGTCAACAACCGATCTTCGATTCGATTTCACCCCGTGTCTCGTCATGCTTGTCCTATGGATCATTTCGAAGTGATCGCGAATCGCGTCAGCCAGTTTGGAATGGTTGTCCTAAATCGGAAATCTCTAATTGACGAGGATTTTCTTTGCGCAAGAGCGGCGACGGGAATCGAAGTTCGATGGTGTACTCCGCGTCCTACACCGAAACACAACAAAACACCACGTTTTTGGATAAACAATGGTATTTGCTAGCAGCGCACTGAGCGGATCGCACCCTTTGGTTTCGTTGTTCTATCGTCTTCTTTTTTCCTTCGCCTTCGTCTGTTTGTCGATCCAAGCGTCTTGGGCAGCGACGACGCCGCTGTTTATCAAGGCTTTACGAATTCGCAGAAGTGTTGGGCTCACTTGATTCGCAAAGCGATTATTACCTCCACAGTCCGGCGGCCAGAGTCTCAGGAGCTTGACTGCGAGAGTAACTGGACAGCGATCCTTTTGTGAGCGACAAGGCGCTAGCCGTCGGTACGTTGCGGTTTATACCGGCGGCTAGCGCCCAATGCCATCTACTTTAACATTTTCGCTGGCAAATTTGGATACTTCCGTTAATAAACGGAAGTTTTGGCACGCTATTTGCGCTTGTCAGGTAGTTTCCTCTCGAAACTGCCAATCTGGTGCAACCTATGACCAAGCTCACCACTTCACCTCAACCACGCAAAATACCATCGCTCAAACGGTACCA
>JBDNIG010000325.1:0-5248 GCA_041688415.1 Rhodopirellula sp.
CACCAGAAGATCGCCCACACTATCGGGATCATCGCCAACACAATCCGTTCACCACGGTACGGAATCAGCGAGAACAGCCAGGCGATACCCGCTAACCAACCGATCTGCGCAAACATCAGGTAGCGTGCATCAAAGATACTTCGCTGAGAATACACCGAATAAATGTAAATGAGTCCTGTCGGAATAGCTCCTAGTAGAAACAGGAACAAGCCAGGCCATCGGCCCAGCCAGAGCAGTAACCCCCAGACCACGATCAGCCCTGTCAACACGCCCCAAGCCTCCGGGGGCACGCCGATTGGCACCTGTACCGACGTCCCCATGATCGCCTCGCCGATTTCAATGGCGAGATCGTCGAACTGCAGTGGTCTTTGCCACGAGGTTTGCAGCTTTTTCGATTGCCCAAGCGTGCGGGTCAGCCACGGTAAATAACCGATTACAAATACCGCCAGCGCGATTCCCGAAGCAATTCGTTGTTTTTTCAGGAACCCCGGCGTCACCGCAAGTCTTCTTTTTGATCCTGGCCCCCATAAGAAAAGCACGACAAACGTCTGCTGGGCGGCAACAGTGAAAAGGCCCAGATTGTGCGTGTAACACAGAGCGATCGCGGAGATAACGTAACCGATCCAATCCCTCGTCACATGGTGCCGATTCGTGATTGCTCGAATCAAAAACAGACTACTTAAAACGACCAGAAATCCCGCTAAGGTATAGCCTCGCACCTGCTGACTGAGATAAATATGCAGGTTGCTGACGGCCAGGAACAGGCAAGCCAGCAGCGCCGCCGCCGTCGTCGTCCCTGTTTCACTCTCCTCGCTGCCCTTATCGCCACTAATTGGACTGAATCCTCGCCCCAACGATTGGATTAATAGAAACATGGCAAGAATCGTCAGCACTCCTGGCAGGACGCTCAAGCCGCGCATCGATGTTACCGAATCGCCAAACAATCCGGTCCAAGCGTGCAGTATCACGAAGTACAATGGCGGATGCGTTGTTGTCGGCTCGCCTGTCCGCTGAAACATCAGGCTTAATGGAAACGACTGCAGTTTCCACGATAACGCTTCATCCAACCACAAACTTCGCTCGGAAATGCCATTGAGGCGCAGAACCAAGCCAACCAGCACGATGCCGGACAGCAGTATCCATGGCGTCAGTCGCGTGATCG
The DNA here is from genome assembly GCA_041688415.1 of Rhodopirellula sp. Classification (GTDB taxonomy): domain Bacteria; phylum Planctomycetota; class Planctomycetia; order Pirellulales; family Pirellulaceae; genus Rhodopirellula. The sequence goes on from JBDNIG010000325.1 coordinate 1,163, forward strand.
TTGATGCTCGTGTTGCGTCGCTCACCATGCTCAGCGTCGAACTCGCGTGCGAATGACCCCGACCGCCAAACCCACCAGCCCCAGCCCACCCAACACAGTCCACCACATTGAAAAACGTTTCGGTTCAACCGCAGGTGTGTACGTGGCGCGATGCCGCCGCTGGCCACTGGCCAAGTGATCGGGGCGATTGGGAAGTTCTTCGGCGCGGATGACCAACTCGCTCCACACCACATCGACCGGTGTAGCCGCATCACTCTGCTGCGCCGCGAGCCGAACCATTTCAATATCCGCATCGGTAAACTCGGCCGAGCGTAACTGCCGAAACGAGCGATCCATGTTATCAGCAACATGGAACTGGAGCTCCGTCCCCCTGCGTACCAATCGCATTTGACCGCGATTGATGGTCGTATCAAACAACTGGACCTGGTACTCTCGCTGACCCTCGATTGTGCGGCTGATGTTCGTGCTGTACACCTGCTTGTTTTCGGTGCGCGATAAACGTCCCAATAAAGCCGAGGTTTCCGCCGGATCATGCGTTCCCAGATAAAGCGTTGGGCCGCAGCCGTACCCTTCTTTCGGACTGCGTGGGCGACGAAAATCGTAGCGTGCCGTGATCTCAAAATCGCCACGAATGCGAAACACGGGACTGATCGCGATCGTCGGCAGCTTCCTTCCCCCAGGCAGCAACATTCGCAAGCCATCCTTGCCGGGCAGCATCAGCCGAAACGCGCCGGGAGACAAGGTGGTTAAATTCGTGTTATCAAAATTCTCATTGCGAAAATCGATTCGATACTCACTCGATAGGTCAGCCCCGCGAGCAATTCCGCACATCAACACGATCAAGATGAAAGTTCTCATTCCAATCCACCTGCCACATCACCGCCAGCGATCGTGCCGAGCCCTCGCCAAAGATCCGCATCCACGGTTTCGGCGACAAACCGTACAGAACCGTCGCCCAGCAACACGTTCACTCCACCATGGTGACGACTCGATGCGGTCAGGATGACTCCGTCCCAAGTGAACCCGTTCTTGCAACTGATTTGATTCGGTGGCAGGACATGATTGTATCGCGTCCAGTTCATGTTACCCGCCAACCAAGTTTGCCCGGATTCCACATCCTGATTGTAGGCCGCCGCCGCGATCGGCGTCAGCGCGTCACAGGCAGTTCGAAAGTTAGCCTCAGTCCATATTCCGGTCAGATCGTAGAGGTCCGATCGCTCGTCGAAGACATGTTTGTCCCAAGTTCCTTTCGCCCGTTCACTAACCATTGCCGTCTGCGATAATCCATCGGTTACCGCCGCAAAACGAACCGACTTGGCCTGCCCGAACATCCCATTGCCCGTCCGTCCTGACCAATTTCCACCATTGCACATGCGGTAATTGTTGTGCCCCCACAGACTTCCCAGCCGATCCAAATCTGAGGGACACAAATAAACACCAATTCGTGTTTTCGCCGCTTCACCGTTAACCACATTTTTTCCGTGGGCAGCCATCACGGACGGATCGCCGGTGGCCGCATTGATAAAGGGATGAAATGGGGCGACGTCGAAATCGATCCGATCATACACTGACCTCAGCTCCAGAAACGGCAGGATCATCGACTGAGCCGCGTAGCGTCGGTCACGCAGAGTGCCTAAAGTCGAGATGACGCCATCATGGTCAGGGCCAACACCATACGGCAAAACAGACATCGAGTCATGGTAACTGTGCAGCGCCAGTCCGATCTGTTTCAAGTTGTTCGAGCACTTCATCCGTCGCACGGTTTCTCGTGCCGCCTGCACCGCTGGCAACAGCACCGCGACCAACAACCCAATGATCGCAATGACGACGAGCAATTCGATCAGCGTAAACCCAGTTCGACGGGCGCGACGATGTTTCATGTTACTTCTTCACTGCAATGACAAGGATGGACGTTGCCAGGATGGGGATCACCGTCGTGTCACCATGGAACAATGTTCGCCGTGCCAACCATTGCAACGGCGGAATGGTCAATCGGTCCATCGGCGCGGTAACGTACGTTGTTTTTAGAATATGGAATCCGCTGTCGACAAGCAACCTTGTTATCCGACGCCGGGTGTAAATTCGTGCTTTCGCGATCCGAGCGTGAATCGGCCCAGGCAACCAGGACAGAAATGGAACGCGATACCAACGAACCAGTGGCAGTTCCGGTAACCACGCCCCATGGGTCTCGAAGATCCACCACTTATTGGGAACCGACACGGCCAACATCCCACCAGGCTTCAAGCTGTGGTACAAGGATGCCACCCCTGCTCGTTCATCTGGCAAGTGCTCAATCACCTCAAAGCTGATCGCTCGGTCAAAGCTTTCCGGCGCCGAAAACGTTCCGCACAGGTCTCCCACTCGCGCGGTGCAATTGTCAATCGAGCGAGTCTCGACTGCTCGCAAAAATTGGTCGATGTAGCTTGCATTGGCATCGACTCCGTGACAGGATCGAAACCGCTCAGACAACTCGATCATGCTCGCACCATTGCCACAGCCAGCGTCCAAACAATCCAGCTCGGCACGCATAAAATCGGGATACTTCGTCAAAATGTTCAACCGTCGCTGGACGATCAGTTCACCTGACTCCGCGGGGATCCCTGGAACGACCTCGGCATGACGAAAGTCCACCATCACAACACACCCTCGCGATGAGGCCGTCTTCGATCTCGTCCTGCGCTCGGAGGTGAGATCGTCTCCGGCGCAATCGCCGCCTCGCTCTGGACCGCATCACCCGAATCCGCAGGCAACCGCTGCCCGCGCTGCATCATCGCCAACAGATAGCCGAAACCGTAGCCAAAATGCATCAATGCCGCGTACACCGGCAACACAATCCCCGCTCGCACATCACACAAAACCACCGTTCCTTGCACACCCACCAAAACAAGCATCCCGCAGTACAAGATGGCGGGCATTGCCATCAGAAGAGCAAACTGCGGAAACACGATCGCGGCCAATAAGCCAGCGACCAGGGCGACAACCATCGTCGCAGGCAATGCGTGAACCCACTGGTGAACGCCCAGATCACGAGACAGTCGCACCCTGGCCACGCCTTTCAAGAACGCTTCCTTGGCAACCTGCCTGAGCGAACGTTTTTCGTTGTGAACCACAATCGCGTCGGGGACAAATTCAATCCTCGCTCCTTGTTCCATCATCCGGTGGCTGAATTCAATATCCTCACCATGGTTGTGTTCTGGAAAACCGCCGGCGGCCAAAGCCAGGCTCCGCCGCACCGCCGCATTACCAGCACGAGGAAAATACTCCATATGAACGATACTTCGCGGATCGCGTGCCCCGCCAGCGCCAAGCATGCTGGACATCAAAAAATTCACGCAGCGCCCTGATAGATAATCCGCCGTGCGAAATCCGATCAAACCGCCACACATGTCCGCTCGCCCCTGCTCAATCGGATCAATCAAACGCAGCAACCAATCATGATCAACCAAGCAATCCGAATCGGTAAAAGCCACGATCGGGCTTCTCGCCTTGGAAAGACCGAGGTTTCTAGCCGCGCCAGGACCCTGGTTCGGTTGCCGCAGACACTCGATATCCGGCCCCCATTTCGATTGCAGATCCTCCACGATTGCGACGATGTCCTCATCCGATCCGTCGTCACAAATCAAAATTTCATAATCCGCTGGCTTCATGCTCTGCTCAACCAATCCGGCCAGCAAACGACGAAGCTCCTCGGCCCGATTGTAAACCGGTACCACAACCGTCACCCTCAAATCACATCGATTCATCTGGACACTCCTCGAACTTGAAACTGGTAAGCACCGTCGGTCTACGAAGTAGCTGGATGCCTCGCAGCGGAAATTGCCAAGAGCTTCGTAATTCGCCAAAACTCCATTCACGCAGCAGCAAGAGACACGAGAGCTGAACCACGCAAAGCGCCATCGCACCGCCCACCACCCCCACCAGCGTTTCGGGAACGGCTACACTCCTGCCAATTAGGAAAGCGATGGCACCGGCAACGCTACAACGCGCAAACGTCATGGCTGGAATGCAGCCTGGGAGAAACCGGACGACCGCTGCGAGCATGGCCGCGGTGCCCACGATCCCCGTCAACATCAGCGCCAACGCCGC
>JBDNIG010000326.1:0-7871 GCA_041688415.1 Rhodopirellula sp.
CCGCATGGTACCGCTGGCCGAGATCGAGAAACATGGATTCAACCTGAACATCCCCCGCTACATCGACAGCACGCAGCCGGAAGACATTCAAGACATCGAAGCTCACTTGCTGGGCGGGATTCCCAACCGCGACATCGACGCTCTCTCGGAGTACTGGTCGGTGTATCCGAACTTGCGGAAAGCGTTATTCAAAAAATTTAAGAAATCCGATCGCAAAGGATACAGCGAGCTGCGGATTCCCCAGGACGAGATCAAGCAGACGATCTTCGAGCATCCTGAGTTTGTGGCCTACAGCGAAGAGATGGACGAGGTGTTTGCCAAGTGGAAAAAGAAGCACACGCCGAAGCTGAAGGGCATCGGGACCGGGAGTTCGCCCCGCGAAGTGATCGATCCGTTGGCCGAGTCAATCCTGAAGACCTACGCGGGCAAGCCACTGATCGACAAGTACGACATCTACCAGCATCTGCTCACCTACTGTCTGGAGACGATGAAGGACGACGTCTACATGATCGTCGAGGATGGCTGGAAAGCGGTCGTCACCGAAATCGTCCGCAAGAAAGGTGACAAGAAGACCGAAGGCACGATCAGGGTCGGCAAGAAAGAGTACATCTGCGATCTGTTGCCGAAAGAACTGCTCATTCATCGCTATTTCGTTGACGAGTGGCAAGAACTCCAGCAACTGGAAATGGAAAAGGAAACCAAGTCCAGCGAACTGGATGAGTTGGTAGAGGAGTACGCGGGCGAAGAGGGATTGATGGCCGAGGTAACGGGCGACAACGGCAAGGTCAGCAAAGGGAATGTGGATAAGCGTGTCAAAGCACTTAACAAGGCGAATGACGCTGACGACATCGACGAGTTGACGGTGCTGATTAAATATCTCACGATCGCAGAAGCCGCATCGGAAGTGGACAAGAAGATCAAAGCTGCTGACGCCGCGTTGGAAAAGAAGCTGCTGGAGAAGTACGGCGAGTTGACCGAAGACGATGTGAAGCTGTTGGTCGTGGATGATAAGTGGATGGGGACCGTCGATTCGGATACAAGGACTGAGTTCGTAGCCGTATCACATCGTTTAACCAATCGAAGCGTCGAGCTCGCCAATCGTTATTCGGAAGCAATGCCGCAGCTTGAAAACGCGACCGAGGATTTGGGCAATCGTGTGAAGAAGCACATGGTAAGTATGGGGTTGTCATGGGCGTAGCTCCTATGGAAGAGTCGAAACCAGCACAGGTTCCAAACGGATGGGACCATCGACCAATTGGTGAAATTGCGGACTTGCAAGTTGGCTACGCTTTTAAGTCTGCTTGGTTCCGGGAACTGGACGGTATTCCATTGCTACGAGGTGAAAACGTCGGATATGGCTCGCCCGACTGGGAGCACACCCGTAGACTTTCTTCGGACTTGGTCAAGAACTACCGTGAATACGTTCTTGAGGCTGGTGACATTGTCATCGGGATGGATCGCACGTTTACCAAATCAGGCACAAAGATCAGCGTCTTGCGAGATGCCGATTGCCCGTGTCTTCTTGTTCAGCGGGTTGGAAAGTTCATCCCGAAGAATTGCGACAAAAATTTCCTGAGAGTTTTATTGTCGTACGACGGTTACCTCAAAGGCTTGCGAAATGAAGAGAAGGGAATGGACATCCCGCATCTTTCAAGAAGTGAAATTCTCACACCGAGCGTACCAATCCCTCCCCTCGCCGAGCAGCGAGCGATCGCGGAGGCGTTGAGTGATGTGGATGCTCTGATTATCGCCTTCGATGCCTTGATCACCAAAAAACGCCACATCAAACAAGGCACCATGCAGCAACTCCTCACCGGCAAAAAACGTCTGCCGGGATTCACTGGGGAATGGGAAGAAACGACGTTGGGTGCTATTTCAAACATCAAAACCGGGAGCCGAAATAACGAGGACAAAGTCGAAGACGGCTCATATCCGTTCTTTGTTCGCTCAGACGTCGTGGAGCGAATTAATACATATTCGCATGAATGCGAGGCCATTCTTATACCCGGTGAAGGGCGAATCGGAAGCATTTTCCACTACATCAACGGACGCTTCGACGTCCATCAGCGAGTGTATGCCATAACGCAATTCTCTTCCTGCGTTGCGGGTCGCTTCATTCACTACTACATGACGAAGTACTTTGGCGAATGGGCAATGCGAAATACAGTTAAGGCAACAGTGGATTCACTTCGACTTCCCACATTTACAACGTTTGCAATTAAATTGCCGCCAACGCTTGCCGAACAAACCGCCATCGCCGAAGTGCTCTCTGACATGGACGCCGAGATCACTGCCCTCGAACAGAAGCGGGACAAAACCAAGCTGATCAAGCAAGGCATGATGCAGGAACTACTCACCGGAAAGACGAGGTTGGTTAAAAATTGAGCTGTCACAGACCATTAGCCCGGAGGGCGAAACAACCCCTGCCGGTGGCGTCAGCCACCGGTCCTGAAAAGCCTAACTCCTTCAGCCCAGAGGGCGACACACATCTCAAGGGTGTGTCGGCCTCCGGCCTGATAAATTCTCGCCAATTGTTTCCGTGGCCTGACGGCCACGGCAATGCATGTGTCGGCCTCCGGCCTAGCCAGCTCACTCGCCTCGAAGCGCGTTGGCTGACGTCAAAGGTAAGTCATGTACCGGCCTCCGGCCTAAAACTCACCGCACGGCACATTGGTTGGCGGAATCGATTAGCCTTGACGAGATCACGGGTCTTTTATTCACCACCCATCAAAAGAAGATCGCCATGTCCGCTCATCAACAACTGCTCTATCATGTCGTCTTTAGCGTCAAGGATCGCCGTCCGTTGCTCCAAGAGGACGAATTTCGCGAGGCAACCTGGGGCTACATGGCAGGAATAGTGAAAAATCTCGGCGGCTTCGCATTAAAAATTGGTGGCTATTACGATCATGCTCATTTGCTAGTTCGTATTCCTGCCAAAATTGCCGTCGCTGAGTTTGTGGGCAAAGTGAAAGCAAACACCAGCAAACATATCAATGAGAGTCGCGATGCGGTGCTGAAGTTTCACTGGCAAGACGGCTACGGAGCTTTCACGGTGAGTCCTTCCTGCAAGAACGGCGTGGTCGCCTATATCGAAAACCAAATGGAACATCATCGCAAACAGACTTTTCAAGAAGAATTTTTGAAGATGCTAATGCTTCACGAAGTAGCATATGACCCAGAATACATCTGGGAGTAGGCGGAGCGTACAAGCCCTCAATCGCGACCGATTCATTCCTGGTGCTGTCCGCCACCGGCAAGTCAAACTTCCCGAACAGAAGCGGGACAAAACCAAGCTGATCAAACAAGGCATGATGCAGGAACTGCTCACCGGCAAAACGCGGTTAGTTTGAAATTGAGAATTTAGAGTTGAGAGTTGTAAATTAGGAATGAGGAATTGATATGGCGAGAAAGCAAACAGGCGACAATTCACAGCTCTCAATTCCCAACTCGGAACTGCTTAGTGAAGTTCGTGGGCTGATCGATGGGGCTCGTCAGCGAGCCGCCGCTGCGGTGAACGCTGAACTGACGATGCTGTATTGGGACGTCGGTGCTCGGATTCGCGACGAAGTCTTGCACGGTGAACGGGCGGAATACGGAAAACAGGTCATCAAAAACCTAGCATCGCGGCTCACCGAACTCTACGGAAAGGGCTGGACACAGGCACAACTCCGTCATTGTCTCCGCGCCGTGGAGACATTTCCTGATCGAAACATTGTGTACGCACTGCGTACACAATTGAGTTGGACGCACTTCAAAACCTTGATCTTCTTAGACGATTCGCTAAAACGCGACTTCTACACCGAAATGTGCCGTTTGGAAGGTTGGTCGACTCGCCAACTGAACGAACGCGTTCAATCGATGCTCTTCGAACGCACTGCGATCTCGAAGAAACCGGAGCAGACGATCCAGAACGATCTCGTCAAGCTGCGGGAGGACGGGAAAATCTCCGCCGACCTGGCGTTTCGAGATCCTTACGTACTCGATTTCCTCGGGTTGGCGGATACGTTCAGTGAAAAGGACCTGGAATCGGCGATCCTGGCGGAACTCCAGCGATTCATCATTGAACTCGGGACCGACTTCGCTTTTGTCGCTCGGCAAAAACGAATCACGATCGATAACCGTGATTACTACATCGATCTGCTGTTCTTTCACCGCCGTCTGAGACGGCTGGTCGTCATTGATCTCAAGATCGGAGAGTTCGAAGCGGCTTTCAAGGGCCAAATGGAACTGTATCTGCGTTACCTTGAAAAACACGAAATGGTCGATGGTGAAGAAACACCGATCGGCCTGATTTTGTGTACTGGTAAAAACGAAGAACATGTCGAGTTGCTGCAACTGGACCAAAGCAACATTCGCGTGGCGGAATACCTCACGGAGTTGCCCAGCCAGGAGTTGCTGCGAGAAAAACTTCATCAATCCATCGAATTCGCTCGGCGGCGTCTTGCCGCTACGGAGGAACCCAATGAATAGCGTTGGCCAAAAGGAACGAGCGACTCAAAATCGTGTGGTGAATCTGTTCACCGACATGCAGCGACCGGGCAATCTGGGCTACCGCTATCTCGGCAACTGGGGAGACGAGCCACGCACCAGCAACATCGAAGAGAACATCCTGCGAAAATTCCTCAGCGAATCACAGGGATACAGCGATGCGTTGATCAGCAAGGCCTTGCATGAACTGAACAAGGTCTCGGGCGACCAGGCCAAAAGCCTGTACGAGGTGAACAAGGAAGTCTACCGCCTGCTCCGCTACGGCGTGAAAGTCCGCGAAGGGGCTGGCGAGAACAAGCAGACGGTCTGGCTGATCAACTGGAAAGAACCTGAGAAGAACGACTTTGGACTCGCAGAGGAAGTCACCGTTGCCGGTGAGCACAGTAAACGCCCCGACATCGTGCTCTACGTCAACGGCATCGCCCTCGGTGTCATCGAGCTGAAGCGGGCTCTGAACGACGTGGCGACCGGTATCCGTCAGAACCTGCTGAACCAGAGAAAGGAGTACATCGAACGCTTCTTCACGACGATGCAGCTGATGATGTCGGGTAACGACACCCAGGGTCTTCGCTACGGGACGATCGAAACATCCGAAAAATATTATCTGACGTGGAAGGAAGACAGCGACATCGAGAATCTGCTCGATCGTCATCTGACTCAGGTCTGCAACAAATCACGGTTTCTGGAGATCATTCACGACTACATCGTCTTCGATGCTGGGATCAAGAAACTGTGCCGACACAACCAGTACTTCGGCGTCCGGGCATCGCAAGATTTCGTCCGTCGACGTGAAGGCGGAATCATCTGGCACACGCAGGGGTCCGGTAAAAGCCTGACGATGGTTTGGCTGACCAAGTGGATCCGTGAAAACGTCACAGATGCCCGCGTTCTGATCATCACCGACCGCACCGAACTCGATGAACAAATCGAAAAGGTCTTTCACGGTGTCGATGAATCCATTTACCGAACCAAGAGTTCTTCCGACCTGATCAGCACGCTCGACAACATGACGCCGTGGCTGGTCTGTTCGCTGATTCATAAATTCGGCGGTAAAGAGGACGGTGAGGAAGTTGGTGATGTCTCCGAGTACGTGAAAGAACTCAAGCAGGCGTTGCCAAAAGACTTCAAGGCCAAGGGCGATATCTTTGTCTTCGTCGATGAGTGTCACCGTACTCAGTCGGGTGACCTGCACGAGGCAATGAAGACGATCCTTCCCAATGCGATGTTCATTGGCTTCACCGGCACGCCGCTGCTGAAGGACGACAAGGCCCGTAGTATCGAAGTATTCGGTCGGTACATTCACAGGTACAAGTTCGACGAAGCGGTGAAGGACGGCGTCGTGCTGGATCTTCGCTACGAAGCCCGCGACATCGATCAGAAGATCACGTCCCAGGCGAAGATCGATCAGTGGTTCGAGGCCAAGACACGAGGTTTAACCGATCTAGCCAAGGCTCAGCTAAAGCAGCGTTGGGGCACGATGCAGAAGGTCCTGAGTTCTCAGGATCGGCTGGAGAAGATCGTCGCCGATATCATGATGGACATGGAGACCCGTGATCGACTGCAAAGCGGTCACGGTAACGCGTTGCTCGTTTCGGCCAGCATCTATCAGGCGTGCAAGTACTACGAGCTGTTTTCCAAGACGGATCTCGGCAAGAAGTGTGCGATCGTCACGTCGTATAAGCCGTCGCACCGGGACATCAAAGACGAAGAGGCAGGCGAGGGGTACACCGAGAAGCTCAGGCAGTACAGCATCTACCGCAAGATGCTGGCCAATTGGTTCAATGAGCCAGAAGACTCGACCATGCAGAGAATCGAGGAGTTTGAGAAGGCAGTCAAGAAGGCCTTCGTCGAAAGTCCGGGGCAGATGAAACTGCTGATCGTCGTGGACAAGCTCCTTACGGGATTCGATGCTCCGTCGGCGACCTATCTCTACATCGACAAACAGATGCAGGACCACGGGCTGTTCCAAGCCATTTGCCGAGTCAATCGACTCGACGGAGACAGCAAGGAGTACGGCTACGTCATCGATTACAAGGATCTATTCAAGAGTCTCGAAAAATCCATTACCGACTACACCGCCGAGGCGTTTGAGAAGTTTGACGGGAAGGATGTCGAGGGGTTATTGCAAGACAGACTTGTCAAAGCAAAAGAACGACTCGAAGAGACCCGTGAAGCGGTCAAAGCTCTCTGCGAGCCAGTCAAACCACCGAAAGATTCACTGGCTTATTTTCATTATTTTTCAAGTGAAGATAGCGGTAACACGGATCAGTTGAAGGAAAACGAGGGCAAGCGATTGGCTCTCTACAAGCACGTGGCTGCGTTGGTGCGGGCTTATGCGAATCTGGCCAACGAAATGTTGGAAGCTGGCTACACGGCCAAGGAAGCCGACGCGATCAAGGACGAGGTGACGCACTACGAGCACCTGCGTGACGAGGTGAAGAAGCACAGTGGCGATGCGATTGATCTGAAGTCCTACGAACCGGCGATGCGGCATCTGATCGATTCGTACATCCGAGCGGAAGAGAGCGAGAAAATCTCGGACTTCGACGACATGTCACTCGTTCAGCTAATCGTCGAACGCGGTGCGGGTGCCGTTGATGCCTTGCCCGCCGGGATCAAGAAGAGCGACGAGGCTGTTGCGGAAACGATCGAGAACAACGTCCGCAAGTTGATCATCGATGAGAATCCGATCAACCCCAAGTACTACGAGAAGATGTCCGAACTGCTGGACGAACTGATTCAGGCCCGTCGCAAGAATGCGATCTCCTATCAGGCTTACCTCGACAAGATCGTTGAGCTGACCAAGCAGGCCAAGAATCCAACCTCCAGCAACCGTTACCCGGCAACCGTCAAATCAGCGGCCCAGAAGGCACTGTACGACAATCTCGGTAAAAACGAAGGCATTGCCCTCGCCGTGGACAAGGCAGTGCACAAAAGCCGCCAGGACGACTGGCGAGGGCACGCCATGAAAATCAAACGGGTCAAATTTGCGATCAAAGCCGTTCTTGATTCGGCAGCAAAGGAACACGACATACGGTGGGGCGGGGGAACCGAAGAACTATGGAAAGAAGAGGGTGACGGATACGAAACTGAAACGGGAGGTGGAAGTGATGATGTGCTCGACTCGATTCTTCAACTCGCGATGAGTCAGCATGAGTACTGAGCATTTTCAAGTCTCGGTCAACGGGATGGACGTGGAAGTCGTACGCAAGTCGATCAAGAACTTGCACCTTGGCGTCTACCCACCGACCGGGCGTGTTCGCGTCGCAGCCCCATCATCGATGTCAGACGATGCCGTCAGGCTCGCCGTCATCGACAAATTGGCTTGGATCAAGAAGCAACAGGCTCGATTTGAATCGCAGCCCCGACAGTCAGAACGAGAC
>JBDNIG010000327.1:0-5200 GCA_041688415.1 Rhodopirellula sp.
AGACTTTTCCAGGCCGATCGAAACAGCAAGTCAGCGAGCGACTCGCGGTTACTCAGAGCCAACCGCGAAAGTTGGCTCGGCAAGGTAAAGACGACTTGGTAGTAATCCACTTCATCGAGCAACAGCTTGCCAGCTCGCTCGGCGAAGTCGGATCGTTTGCTGCCGCTGCATTGATTGCAGTGTCGATCACCACAGGAATTGTAAACATGGCAAGTGGACTCGCACGTGTCGCACTCGTACTTGTGCCCGCCCAACGCAGAGGTGCGGCACAGCGATAGCTTTGCCAACACGCTCTGCACGTTGTAACAAGCTCCGCGATCACGATACTCGGTGACGTACCGGGCCGCACCGAGTCGAATAATCTGAGCAACGCTGAGCTTCTCGTCCGCTGCCGTTATTCGGCTGGACTGCCAGGCGGCTTGTTCTCCGGTTCGCTGCTCTGCGGCTCGCTGTCCTTCGGTTCCCCGTTCTCTGCTGGCGGATGATACGTCGGCAGTTGTTTCACCGGTAACCAGTCCAGTGGGCTGGGGGTCGAGATCATGTGTTCTCGCCGGCAATGCAGATAGATCATCGTCGTTATGAAACTCGCGTGGCCGAGCAACTTGCTGATCGTCTTTGGAAGTTTAAAGTAAGGGCTCTTCTGTAGAATCGGTGGGTTGATTTGACGTGCTTAGCAGGCGTTCCCGCAATCGCAGGCAAGCGTTCTTTCAGGGTGTTGGATTTTTGGAGGCATAGACTCCTTCGTCCAATGGTGTTTTTTGCATCGGACTCTGCCGCAAGGTACATTGAGAGTGCCGGGAAGAACGGACTCAGGCTCGAATGGTGTGGACTTAGTGAGCCGACGGCGCTAGTCGCGGGTTCTTCATGCCGTTTTTCCCGTGCGATACCCGCGGCTAGCGCCGTCGGCTCACTTCAGAAACCGGTTAAGTCCACGCCATTCGACTCAGGCTCTGTGGGGACACAACCTGGGAAGGGATATCTCGGTCGATAGCGTGCCAACGGTGCGGTTGACCCTCGGCGGGAAGTTGCTCGCCGAGGGTTCCTTTTTTGCCCATTGGACGAAGGAGTTCCTACCTACGAAAATCCACCACACTGCGTCCAAGAGCAATCACCCAAATCGCGATGCGACTTTCGAAGACTTGTTCGCCCACCGAAATTCCAGCGGATTGGCACGCCAAAGTTGATGACGAGCGAGAAAAAGGTGTCCGGTACCTTAAATGTCATTATCAGGTTCACCTCGAAAAATGAGCGTCTGTCGTCAGTTAAAATCGCGTAACCAATGCCTCCTGTCAACCATAAAAGGTACCGGACACCTTTTCTTCGTCCTTTGAAGAACGCATAGTCCAGCGTCCCCTCCTTCGTTAGCTTCTGCCAATCGCGGGCTGTTCGAGCGAGGTGCGCCAAGCATTTTTGCTTCTTATCCGTCTCGTGAGCCGCGTAACCACTGTAGCAATCTGTTACCAAAGTGCCCGTGAAATGCGGTCCCAATACGTTTCGTGATACTTCACCAGCACGGGTCGTGTCAAACTGAAAGTGGACGAACTCTTCATCAGCATGAACCCAGAAATAGGCACGCTCACCGTCGAGCGTCCAGTAGGTTTCGTCGGCATGAACAGGCCCCTCGCTGCTGCCGAGTTTCTTCGCAATGTCATCGACCACGGGAATCGACTTCTCATTAAGCACCGCTTCAAAACCCAGCAAGGCAGCGGGGCTGAAACGAATACCGAACAGTTCATCGATGGCTCTTGGGACTTTGCGATAGCTGATCCCGATTACATTGCGAAGATAGACCGCTTTACTGCGAAGAAAGGGGCCGATACGACTGAGCAATATTTCGTTCTTACCGGCTCGCTCGACGAGCCTGTCGCATTGATCACAACGACAAGCGGCATGTCGATAGAGTACAACTCGATAGACGCCGTCAATAATATCTTCTTGGAGGTGATGCGAAGGATCGGCACCAGCAAGTATTTTTACTGGCCCGCCACAATGCGGACATCGACGTGGGGCAGGCACGTTAACATCCCAATCGTATTGAGTTGGTGTCGGGCGAAACCAACCAGGATGCCCGACCGGTGCTCCTCGTTTCTTTTTCGGTGCCTCTGGTAAGGGCTCATCGACTGGCTCAGAATCGGCTTGCTTTTGCTGGTTGGTGGCGAACTTATTCTGCCGTTCAAGTTTCAGCTCCAGCTTGACCTGCTCCAGTTCAGTGGTGAGTTTTTGATTCTCTTCGTAAAGTTGATGATTTCGTTCCCTCTCGGCGTCAATGGTGCCGTGAAGTTGTTGCAGGTAAAGCTCATTCTCGTTTCCTTTCAGAACCAACGAACCGATCGCCGCACCGCCAGCGTGCGGGCAGTGGCGGACGTTGGGGCAGGGATCGTCTTTTCGAGGGTAAAACTGATAGGTCATAGGGATTTCTTCCGTGATTTCTGCAATCTATCCGCAATCCCGGAAAACCCCCAAGGCCAATTTCATTAAATTCTGTCCCCAGAGACTAAACTGTTACACCCATTTGATCGCATCATGGGAGCCACGCCGCGTGGCTTAAATTTTCACCCAGTCCTTCAGACGCGAATGTTCGAAGATCATTTGATGCTGGATTTGTAGGTTTTGACCCATTCCCGCTTCCAAGGCACGATCGTACATGGCAATGGCAATCGCCACGTCGACGTAGGCCAAGCCGACGGCGTTGAAATAAATGCGTTCCGTGGGCGACTGCCGACCGGGCATGGCGCCAGTGACGATATCGGTCAGGTCGGCGTAGATGTCGGCATCGGTGAGTTCGCCATCTTTGTACATACGGCTGAGTGTCTGGGTCCGATGCTTCACGGTTTCCCAGTCATCGCACACAATCTTGTCGCACAATTTGGCGACCGCGTATTCATCTTCCCAGCCGCCCACATGGCTATAGAACGCTCCTTCCTTAATCCATTTCGCTTGCAACAGAGGCGCCTGGGCGCTGGTGGCGGTCACGATGATGTCGGCGCCTTCCACCGCTCGGCTCAGGTCGCCACTGGCACGTTCGAACTTCATGTCGGGCAATATTTCCGACATCTCGCGCACGAATTGGTCTTCCTCCTCA
Source organism: Rhodopirellula sp. (assembly GCA_041688415.1). Lineage (GTDB taxonomy): Bacteria > Planctomycetota > Planctomycetia > Pirellulales > Pirellulaceae > Rhodopirellula. The sequence goes on from JBDNIG010000327.1 coordinate 3,083, forward strand.
TTCGCTTTCGCGGCAATGCGGCATTCTTGTAATGAAGGCACCGCCGTTTTCATGGCAATGAGGTGCATTTTGGCCTGCTCCCCCGCTCCAATGAAGCCAATGGCGTGTGAATCGTCGCGGGCCAAGTGCCGCGCGGTCAATGCACCCATGGTGCCCACACGCACGTTGGAGCAGAGTGTTCCCTCCATGAATGCAATTGGGAACCCGTGCTCAATTTCGGACAAAATGATGACAGCCGATAGGTTTTGCATGCCGTGCTTCACGGGATTCGGTGGAAAGACCGAAACCCACTTAACGCCGCATATTTTCCGTGTGCGGAAAGTGGCTGGAAGGCAGTTGATGCGCTCTTGCGTTTCCTCGTTGAATATCTGCACGATCTTTTCCGGGAACATTACGTCTCCCTGCTGGAACATCCTCAATGCCTGGTCGGCGGCTTCCATGGCCATGCGAATATCCAAACAGCCAGCTCCCAGCAGATCCTCCTGTGAGAAATAGCGGCAATGTATGTCGTGACGAGCCATTGTAATACTCCTAAACGGTTGGGTTGCTAATCATGAGCGCCGCCGCAGCGAACGCCAGTCTAAGTAAACTGAAAATGACAACGATCAACGCAACTCTGTAAAGCGTGCGGATGCCGTTGTCCCAGGTTCGGGAAGCGTCCCCATAATTGTTGAAGCTTGAAGGTGGTCTCTGGTGGGAGGACGAGCAAGCGGACATTCTACTTTTTCGTACTCATTCGCTGGCGTCCGACATCAGCTTGAGACAAGCAAGGGTGTCGTCATCTTTGTGAAACAACTCGCCTCGCACGTTTCCACGGTTGATGACATGGTAACCCATGTTACCCACAGAAGCTCGGGCAGTTCTCGGCAGGCCCCCACGCTACAAAATCCCCTCGCGGCAATATCGTAGAATGTCCGCTTTGTTCTCCCATCGTCGTCATCGTCGCCGAAGTATCGCTTCAATGTCGGAAGGAAGACCTCGACCATCGAGAACAGCAACTACCTCCGCACCAGTCGGCACGACACGGTAGTAGATCAAATAAGGAGCCGGGACGCAATTTTGCGATGATAACCAAGATGTATCTCATGTATCCCCGCCGTGTTCTCCAACGCCTCAATGTCGTCGAACACTCGTTCAAAGAAGTAGTCGCCGGCCCCATCGCTCAGGCGGTCGTAAAACGCAACGCCATCGGCAATATCCATCCGGGCTTCATCGAGAACTTCGACGTTCATCGATCATCCGTTTCACTTCAAGTTTTGCATCCGAAACCGACATTCTCGGGTTGCTACTGGGACTTGCCTCCCGGTGTGCAAGCACCTCCCCGTGCCATGCAGGAGAAGGCAGGGCTCGAGGGTTGGTGTAAAGTCGTTGCCACAGCAGGTCAAAAGCAAAGTGTTGCTGCTCAGTATTCAACGTATCGATAAATGCTTCAATGTTCATCGGGTTCCTCCAACGACAGTTTAGCAGGCAAGGCCGTTTGTGTCGAAAATCCGTGACAAACGCCTCAGTCGGCGAACGCCGAAGGTCACCTGGAATGCGAACCAAATCGAAAGAGTTGGAACCGCGATTGAAGTCCGTGACCCAAACGAGGGTAAAAAGTCGCGAGAGCAGCATCCTCAGGTGCACCGTCTTGTTCGTAGCGTACCCTGGAACATGCGTGTAGCGACACGCCACATACGGTCGCTGATACCGCAATCATATCGAGTCGCCAACCGGGACGCAAGCAATTTCGGCCATTGGATTTCAGGCGTCGGAAATCAGCAACATTGGAATCAGGCGTCGCAAATCACGGGCGTTGGACGGGGGCAATTCGGCCGCAACGGATTGAAAGGCCAGAGGCCGACAGATTTCTGCCGGTGGCGTCAGCCACCGGAATGAATCTTCGAGCAGCCTCCCAAGCCCAGCGGGCGACAGATACCGCGTTCCCGACCGGCTGGGCAGAATGTGTCGACCTCCGGTCTTGCAACCTTCCGGTCAACCCAACACCGGTGGCTGACGCCACCGGCAGTTCATGTGCCGCCCGCTGGGCTGTTGGGGTCAGATATTGGCCGAAGTGAATCCGCCTACGAACGCCGAAGGTCACCTGGTAGGACGTGGGCGGGTGGAAATGAGTGGATG
>JBDNIG010000328.1:0-5340 GCA_041688415.1 Rhodopirellula sp.
CAGTGATCACCAAGGAAGGTCACGCCACTTGCGAATTATATCGACCAATCGGGTCACGCCAATCTCAATATTTATTTTCGGTGGCAATTCAATGAATTTCGAAAACGCGAAGGACCGCGGTTTTTGGTGCTGCGCGGACGCTGGCTGCTGATCGCCAAAACCATCGAAAACAGCGTAGACAATGCCATTCGTACCGGGCACCTTTTTTTCGTCAATTTAACTTTTTCATTTTCCAAGAATCCGGCTCACGCTCGTATCAAGGCGGTATGTGGCCAACGGGCTGTTGATCGAGTGAGCGGATGCGCGTAAGCGGCCGAATTGGCGGTGCCGCCCGGTGCCTGACGGCACTCGGCTCACCGATGCGGCATCAAAGGTTAAATCGACAGTTACAGCGTTTTGAGGTATTCCAACACGGCGCGCTTTTCGGACTCATCGAGTTGATCGGGGTAGTCGTGGCCGGCTGCCGATTTCCCGAATCGCCGCGTGTCGAAATAGCTTCGTCGAATCGCGACGTCCGGGTTTTCTAGCGGGACGCGCTCCACCGTTTCAAACGTCAGCCCCACCTTGGATTCGTCCATTTCAGTACCCATGGGTCGCCACACGACAGGCCGTTTCGATGGGTGCAAAACGTGCCATAGCGTCGGGACGCTGCCGTTGTGAAAGTACGGAGCACTGGCCCAGACTCCATCGAGTGGCGGCGCGACGTAACCGTCCGGGTCCGTCAGCGTCTCTCGCTCATCGGCTTCGCCCGCGTGAGCGAACCAGCTTCGCGCGTAATGCTCGCGCCCGGCAACGGGCAGAGCGGAATGACGAACCGGGTCGGTACCGATCTCCTCGATCGGAACCATCTGATTGGGATAAGCCGCGATCGATTCAGCGTCCGTCGCGTGGCCGTAGGTGCCATGGCACTCGGCACAATTCTGTTCAAACAGTTTCTTGCCCCGGCCAGCTAGAGATTCGTCGACTCGCTCAGGGTACTTCGGGGCGCGAAGCGACGACAGGTACGCATAGACATCTCGAAATTCATCTTCGTGTTCTCGGAAAAAGCTGGCGTCATTTTCCGGCACGAGCATGAACTGCATCAATCCGCGATGACCTTTCGGAGCAAACCCATCGATGTAAATGTACGGACGCCGATAAAAGTACCACCACGCTGGCGTGTCCATGTCATGATGCGTGAACGAGGCGGGCGGACGATCGACGAGATTGAGTTGATCGTCTCGGTAGTGCATCAACCCCATACCGAACACAACCGCGTTGGTCGTCCCGTTGGTGGTACCAAGTGGAATGACCAGCGATCCGAGTTCCATCCGCCCGAGAGGTTTGCCGAGTCGAAACTTGGTACTGCGCACTTCCTCGGTCAACGTTTGGAGTGCATACCGATTGTTGGGTGCGCCGGGAGTGAGACGTCCGTAGACCGATCCGCCATGGCACGCGAAGCAATTCATCGTCCAATTGCCGTCCTCGTCGACGACATACTGCAGCGGTTTGCCGGGGTCGGCTGAATCCGCTTTGTCGCCAGCACTCTCATCGGGATCTCCGTCAGGCCCATGGCCGGGGCGTGGTGTCAGCCCATAGCGTTCAAACGCCATGGCTCGCCGCTCGCCGAGCGACGCCGAGGCGGCCTGGTCGCGCAGTGCCGTGGGCCAGCTTTGCCAGAGATCATCAAACACTTCCTGATCAAAATCGCTGGGCAAGAATGCATTCTCGGTCAGAATTTTAAACCCACGAGCAGCAGCGTCAGTGTGCTCGGTCGCCTCCCGCTCCACCTGCGACTGCAACGGTATGTTTGGAACCGGAACCTCCGCCCACGACGCCGAAAGAGCGTAAACGGAAACCGTGAGAAGCAGGGTGGCAGCGGAGACAACCGATCGCATGGGAGATACCTTATTCCAAACCGTGAATGGACCTCGAAGTGCAGGATACCACAGAACCCCGCGCACTCCACCCTTACCGTTCTGATTCCCTCCGGTTAACCGATCGACCATTGTCGCGTTTTCTTTTGCGCCCGTTTTCTTCTCCCGACGTTATCAATCGCATTGTCTCGCTACCGGCCAGTGTCGTCCGCGACAAATCTTTTCAAAATGTCGATGTCCGAGGTCAGTTCGCTTTGGATCATGAAGACCTGCGCCATACCGCGATCCGATGCTCGCACTTTATCGTCGTCTTCACTTGAATAGGGCTTGGGGGAAAACACAAGCAGTGTTTCATCCTCGTTCAACACGCTCTCAACGACAATGGAATCAGATTGCACTGAGGGCACTTGGATCGTGACATCTTCATGGACCTGGTTGGCGGCCAGATTGGGAAGGTTCGCCTGTTTGACACCGTCGACACTCGAATGATTCAGCACCATCTTCAAACTCACACTCTCCTGGTCGTTCACCGTCGGCTTCACCAGGAATTTCCAACCGTTCTCGAAGACAGAAATTTTTGGCTGAAACGCGCTGGATCGTTCGCCGCGAATGACGGTGACATCAGTCACGAATGGTAACAGCGCAACGTCACTGATCATCCCGCACTGTCCATTGAACATCGTCATCTTCGGAGCCTGCATTATATTGGATCGGTTGTCACGTTGCATTTGATCCGTGAGTCGCTCGCGTTGAAGCCGAGTGATCTTAATGGCTCGGACTGGAATCGCGGCGGTTCGTTCCAACTCCACCGTAGTGGTTCCCAAAAGCGGTCTAACCCACGAGTCGACAGACAATTCGTCCCAATCTTGACTGTCTTCGAACCGTGCTTTGCGATCCAAACGACGACAGCGGGTCGTTGAATCACCCGCCGACCAATCCATCCAGTTGAGCTTGCGAACATTCGTTTCGATAATTTTCAGTTCGGTCGCGACCTTCCAAGGACCGGACGTTTCAAATGCTGCCAGCCTTTGCTTGATCGTGGCTTCCTCTTCTGCTGTCACGGTCAAATTCAACATACCGTTCACGATGCTTGTCTCTTCACGTGAGTCTGCGGCGATGGAGGAAGACGCAAAGTAGGCCATCACAAACTTCTCCGCGTCCACGCCCGGTTGTAGCTCCTCCGCCTTTCGCAGGGCGTTCTCAACATTGATTGAAACTGCTCGTGTATCGATCGATGGGACTTGATCGGCCAAGTGCCGCTTCCATTCGGATCCAGCGATCGCGACCTCGAAATTCGGAATGGAAGGCGGATTTTCAATCACGGGCACAACCGTTTTCGCGTCGGTCAGACCAGTCACCGAGATGATCGCAACCATTGGGATAATCACGATCCACATCAACCAACCTCGTCGTGGACGTGAGTTCGCTAGTGACTCGATCCGCCCCTGCAATCCACGCGGCAGCGCCATGGCGAGCAAGCCTAAGGTTGCACTTTGGCGTGATGTCGCTTGACCAGCGGCATACTCCAGTAGAAGATTGCCGTAGTCTCGGATGCCTCTCTCGCTCAGGTCTCTCGTCGCAACTTCGTCGGCGGCTCGCTCCATGCTGTGTTGCAGCTTGGCGACGGCGATCCAAGACATTGGGTGAAACCAGTGCAATGCTCTGACAATACCAGCGACGAACAGCACCAACGCGTCGCGGCGTTTGATATGAGCCAATTCATGTCGTAACACCCAATCAAGCCGCTCGCCGGACAAGGTCTCTCGCCAATTGGCAGGAAGGCAAATCACAGGATGAAGTACTCCGAACACGGCCGGAGCGTCCAGCGAAGAGACTTCCTTGATTTCCGGTCGCCGCCCAACTCCGATCCGATCACAAGCACGAAGGACTCGGTCAACGACCGCTTGATCGTCAATTGTGTTGAATACGTTGCAGTTGCAAGGCGAATCGAAGGTAGGCGAAAGCTTCTCGGCAAGCGATGATTGTAAATCCGATCGCCCACCCCCAAATCATCAAGCGTCCGACCGCTGACGGCACCCAATCCAGCGAGGAATTATAATAGTCGACGACGTTGACAGAATGTTTGGATGTCGGCACATCAGCGACTTGGATCGATGTCGCTTCAGCATCAACTGTCTTGAACTCCGCTACTTCTATCTCGTCCGCCGTCGCGTCGATCGGCAGTATGGGTGCGCGAACCGCAACTGTCTTGCCGCTCTCGTCTTGGAAGGTGAAAACCCCAGTACCAGACTCACTGACGGAATCTCTATTGACGGACAGCTTGCCGATCAGATCATTGATACCTGCCTCCATCGCGACGGGTGATGTCGTCGAAATTGGCAGCAACAGGCGTGCGAGCACAACCAGCCAAAGCAGGCAATGAATGCGAGCCGGAATCTTGTTCCGAACGAGTGACGTCAACAGGAAGACGACCAAGAAAACGGGTACTGTCCTCCATGCCGCGATGTACGTATAATAGAGTCCTAACTCGATGATTTCGCTGATCTCATTCATTCTTTTGATCTTTTTTACGAGAGTTTTTTGATTTCGTTTCGAGTAGTTCGCGAAGCTGAGTCAACTCGTCCTCGCTCAAGTTCGCGGTCTTCACAAGATGCAAGAGCGCTGGTGCCGCGTCGCCGCCGAACACGCGATCAAGGAACGATCGGCTCGCCTTGCGAATGCACGAACTCCGCCGCACGGCTGCCGTGTAACGATACTTTTTTCCGATCTGCTGCGTTGTCAAAGCTCCTTTCTTTACCAAGCGATGAAGCATGGTTTTGACCGTTGCATCGGACCAATCGTTCGCGGACCCCAACGCCTCGGTCACATCGCTGGCCTCCGTGGGTTGCGAGTCCCAGATAAAATTCATGACAATCCATTCCGCGTCTGATAGCTGCATGTGCCGCTCCTTTTTCGATGACAGATGCAAGCAGTTTACATCTGTAAACGGTTAGAGCACAAGATCAGTTGTCGGCCCCATTAGCAACGAGACATGGCCGCGAAGTTTGAATTCTTGGGCTGGCCCGACGACAACACCCCTGCCCAATTCTCCAACGCATATTTTTACTAAAGGATTAGGTGTTGTTCAGGTGAGCAAAAAACTTCGGATCGATATCAAAAACTTTTCAGATCAGGGCTTGCACTGGACTGTTAAATCTTCGCTATTGACTCAATATTTCCGTTTCGCATTTTGTTCCGATGGCGATCGGATTCTGTACCTCTCCCGACGAAGTTGGGGGAGGTCGCCGCAGACGCCGTTCAGGCGTACGCGAGGGAGGGGGCCGGTCACCGATTCCAACGTTAGATGCACTCGCTTGTATGCCCCCTCACCCGAACGTCGCTGAAGGCTCCGTTCGACCTAGTATATCATTATTGTGGTGTTTCGAGCGTTTTTGCGTCGATTCGCTGTGATGACCTTTTTGCAGTCGCTCTGCGGATCGGTCGCTGACTCGCAGATCCTATTCGACCCTTTTCGGCCCACAGG
>JBDNIG010000329.1:0-16685 GCA_041688415.1 Rhodopirellula sp.
CCTGCCGTCAGCATTTATTGAATCGGAGACGTAGCATTTTGGATGCCACCGCGATGCCTGGGAAAATCCACCATCCATCTTGCCCTGCTGGACGCAATGACGGCCACGCACTCAAAAAGTACGCTTTAGTCGGATGAGCCATTTTTTTGGGCTGCGTGGAAAATGGACCGACAGTACGGAAACGATATTTTAACCACTCCGGACTCACGCGGGTTGCCCATCTGCGTTTGTCGCATTATCAACTCGTACACGCTGCTCGATCCTGCATGTTTTTCCTCGATACTCCGAATCCATGAATATTCACACGCTCGTCGCCAACTATCGTTGCCGGACCCACCGCGTGGCGATATTGCGATTGCTTTCCGAATACGCCGCTGACCCCGCGATCGATGGCCCCGGTTTATCGTTCGCAGTACGGCAGCGAGTGGTCGATGAATTGGCAGCACGCGAACATGCCGTGTCGATCCTGGCGTTCGCGGAACGCCCCGACGGCAGTTCGACCGCCGTGGGTTTAATCAACGGATTTGAATCGTTTTCCACGTTTGCTGCGATGCCGGTACTCAATGTGCACGACGTGATGGTCACGAGCGGATGTCGTGGACAAGGCGTCGGCAGGCGGTTACTCGACGCGGCCACGGAACTGGCCCGGCAGCGTGGTTGCTGCAAAGTTACCCTCGAAGTCTATCGCGGCAACAACGCCGCCTCAGCGCTGTACCGAAGCTGTGACTTCCGCGACCCAGCCGGCAACCGTGATCTCGGCGAAACAATCTTCCTCAACAAGATTCTGTAGCCGGAAGGCTCCGGTCAAAACCTCCGTTTCTATTGGAAAAATTCTGATGTTCCCGTTTCGATTGCTTGTCCCACTGTTCCTGGTCATCGGATCATTCTCAGTCGCGCGAGCCGATACACGCGACGATGCTTTGATCGCCGCAAAAAAAGCGACGGCATTTCTGACCGACCAAGTCAGTACGCACGGTGGCTATGTGTGGAGCTACTCAGCGGACCTAAAACATCGCGAGGGCGAAGGTGTGGTGGACCGGGAAACCGTTTGGGTCCAGCCACCGGGGACTCCCGCAGTCGGCATTGCCTTCGTGAATCTCTATCAAGCGACGAACGATCCGCAATTTCTATATGCCGCCTTGGCCGTCGCCGATGCGTTACGGCACGGTCAAATGCGATCCGGCGGATGGCAGGCGAGCATCGAATTCGATTCCGATCGCAGCCAAAAATGGGCGTATCGGATTAACTCGCGCAGTCAACGGGCGAAAGATCAATCAAGTTTGGATGACAACAAGACACAGTCGGCACTGCAGTTTTTGATAAGACTCGATGAAGCGTTGATGTTCGAAAATCAGAGCATCCATGAAATGACGCTGTACGGACTCGACGGACTGCTCCAGCGTGGTCAGTTTTCAGGAGGTGGATTCCCCCAAGTCTGGACAGGCTCGCGCCCCGCCGGCACCGATACACCGCTTCGCCAAGCCAGTTATCCGGAGGACTGGCCGCGAATTTATCCCGGCCATCAAGAGTACTGGTACCGATACACGCTCAACGACAACCTCGCCAGCGACGTGATGGATGTGTTGCTCTTGGCGGACCGTGTTTATCACGACTCACGATATCGCGACGCCGCGCTGCTTCTCGGCGATTCGCTGTTGGCTGCCCAAATGCCGCTACCGCAACCCGCTTGGGCGCAACAGTATAACGTCCAGATGCAGCCGATTTGGGCAAGGAAATTTGAGCCTCCGGCGATCACTTCGAGCGAATCGTTCAGCGTCATCAAAACTTTGATGCACCTCTATCGAGAGACTGGACTGCGCAAATACCTGGAACCGATACCACGAGCGCTCGACTATTTAGAGCAATGTGAACTGCCCGACGGTCGCGTGGCCCGCTTCTATGAACTGAAGACCAATCGACCACTGTACTTCACCCGCGATTACGAACTCACGTACGACGACAGCGACATGCCGACACACTACGCATTTCAACAGGGCAGCCAAGTCAACCGACTTCGAAAACAATACGATTCGTTGACCGCACAAAAACCGGTAACTTCTGGCAATTCCATTCCCGAACGCACGCGGCAGTCGCCCAGTAACCAAGAGGTACGGAACGTCATCGAAGGACTCGATTCACGCGGTGCCTGGCTGAGCGACGCGTCGCTCCGATTTAACGAGCTGCCCGGACCCAGCATCCAAATGAGAGACACAATTGAAAATCTCAACCTGCTTGCCCGCTACCTCGTCAAATAAACCGCATTGCCCAGTCGGTGTTCAGTCCTGAAAAAATCGCGGCAATTGGCCGGTGGTAAGCACATCTGTTACTCACCTAAGACGCAAATACATGGATGCCACCGCTATGCCTTGAAAATCCACCACACTGGGACAAGCACTCAAAATCCGTGTCTCAACAAACATCTCGCTTACAGGGCGCCGCGTACGCTTCCATCGGATGAACCGTAAATCACGAGACAAAAGCGAGGTTGGTGATAGCGTCCTGGATTCTGAAAGTCGTTTTCACACTTCGGCGTTGTATCCGCACGTTTCGCTCGCCTGCTCACTGCAGTCGCCATAAATAGATGCGACTTCCCGCGACCCGGCCTAGCTGGTAGGACGAATTGCAGAATCGGCTAACGGATCGCGACCCGAAAAAACCGGAATCACCAGCGGACCGCCGTTGCTTTCTGAATTCGGTGAAGCGTGAAAGGTGATTCACGATGGGACTTTACAAGCGGTCGGATCGCGACGGCAAACGCGGCCCGTGGTACGCGGCTATGTCGACCATACGAGAAAGCAAGTTCGGTTCAACACAGGCTACCGACAAGCAATCCGCACAATCGTTGGTCGGAACGCGAAAGAGCGACTCCGCGCGGCAGGAAACCCTGGACGACAACCCGGATTTCCTGCGATCGATCAACCGTTCGGGTGAGCGGATCGACTTTCACGCGTTGCGGCATTCCTGCGGCGCATGGCTAGCACGAGCCAACGTCCACGTGAAGACGATTCAGAGTGTCATGAGAGTGTCATGAGGCACAAAGACGTCCGACTGACCCCGGATCCCTACGGCCACCTATTTCGATCCATTGAAGCCGAGGTGCTTGAGCGAATGTCCGCGACGATCAGCGGCACTCGACCAGAAGCTGCGGCCGCGATTGATCGAAACGATGCGTCCGGTGCGTCTGTTGCTCAGTGAGCGGTGCCGCTACAATCGCCGCCGTCGTGATTGTGTTCCCCGGGCCAAAATATCCCCTGTGTATCGCCGAGGGGGTTTCCGGGCGAATCCAGCGAGGCGAAATATCACGTTTCGCACCGTAAATAACGACACTAGGGGCTGTAGCTCAGTTGGTTAGAGCAGGGAACTCATAATTCCTAGGTCGCGGGTTCAAGTCCTGCCAGCCCTACTTTCGTGCCAACAAAGCAATCGGAATCGCGCGGGACGGTTTTGCAGAACCGGCGGTTGCCGAAGCGAACCGGGGTGGCGTGCTTGCGGCCCCGCGGCCCGCTGCGGGCGTTGATTTTCACTATTGAGGTAGTGGATCTCGAGACCCCAAAGCCGGGACGCATCGCCACGTCCACTACGGGAACGCCTTCAGTAGTTCATCTGACTTCCCGCGTGGGAGCTCAATCGATTTGCTGGAAGAAAGATTGCAGCACTTTAAAATCAACCGGTTTGACCATGTGCTCATCAAAGCCGGCGGTGAGTGCTTTTTCCCGGTCGCTGGCTTGGCCGTAACCGGTCATTGCGACCAGTTTCATGTTGCGATCGGGATGGTCCATTCTCAATCGTTTCGCCAATTCGTAGCCGGTCATTCCAGGCATGGAGATATCCGAGAAAACGATTTCCGCTGGAAAGGACTCGAGCGTTTCCAGGGCGGCGGGACCGCTATCAACGACTTCGACGACGTGACCTAGCTTGGTGAGTAGACGTGAGAGCACCACCGACAGAGCCCGCATGTCGTCGACGACGAGCACTTTCATGGGGCGAATGGCCGCGGGGATGGCCGCCTTCGCGTTAGCTTGATCGTGCATCTGCGGAGTGATGGCGAAAGGCAATCTGAATGTGAATTCACTGCCTTTGCCGACGCCATCACTGGCTGCCGAGATGGTGCCACCGTGCAACTCAACGAGTGTTCGGACGAGCATGAGGCCGATCCCGAGTCCCGCCATGCCTCGTTCGACCGAGTCTTCAATTTGGGAGAACATTTCGAAGATGTGGTCGAGCTGGTCGCGACCAATCCCACTGCCGTTGTCTTCCACGGTGACGACAACATGCTCGCCCGAGCGTTTAGCGGTGATATCAATGTTACAATCCTCACCACTATACTTTGACGCATTGTTGATCAGGTTGCATACCACTTGCGTGATCCGCGCGGGATCGACGTTCACGCACAGTCCGTGCTCGGATGCGTGAACTGAAAGTTGCTGGCGGTTGTTGTCGACCAACGCTTGCGAATTTGCGACGGCGGCATTGATGATCGCGTGGATCTCGACGATTTGTTTCTTCAGTTCGATTTTACCGCGTCCGATGCGTGATACATCCATCAAGTCATCGAGCAAACGCACAATCTGTTCGACCTGTCGTTCCATCGTCACCCGCAAGTCGTCCACTTCCGGGTCGACATCCATCATCGACATCAATTGCACGGCGCTCTTGATCGGTGAGAGTGGATTTCGAAGCTCGTGGGCGAGCGTGGCTAGAAACTCGTTTTTACGCCGTGACTCCTCGGACAATTCAGCGGCCAAGCGGCTCAGTTCATCACTATTGTGCTTGTGTTCGGTCATGTCACGCATGACCTTGCTGTATCCAACGAGTACACCGGAGCGATTGTGGATCGCGGTCGTGATTCCGGACGCCCAAAACTGGGAGTCATCCTTGCGTTTCATCCAGCGATCGTCGCTCGCGGATCCATTCTTGGCCGCCTGTTCAAACTCGGCAATAACGGCCCCCGACGCATGCGCTTGTGGCGTGAAGATCAGCGGTCGCACGTCACGGCCCAAAAACTCGTGCTCGTCGAAGCCGAGGACCTGCCTGACACCATCATTCCACGTGGTGGCCCGGCAATCGGTGTCCATCATGAAGATGGCGTAGTCCGAAATTTGCTCGAGAAATAAGCGAATCTGTTCGTCGAGTTCACGATTCTTCTCCTTCAACTTTCGCTGGCGGTAGATCGCCCAGATGACGCCACCGACGAGTGCTAAACTAGCAAGCGTCAGCAACAGCCCCGTCAGCCAGGCGGTTTGATAGGTGCGTTTCGTCTCGGCTAACTGGATATCATTTCTCATACGAGCATTCGCCCGCATCAAATCAGTCTGCTCGCGGATTTGACTCATCAAATTCTTGCCGAAATTCGTTGTGACGAAATCGTTCGCATTGTTTTGACTGCCCTCCTGACGCAGTTTGATCGTGAATGCGAGCTCGTCACGTTTGGCTTGAATCGATTTTTTGAGTGAGCCGAGTGCCTCATCTTGTGCACGATTCTGTGATGCTCGCTGGGTGAGCTGTGTGAGCAAATCATCCAAACTGGATTCGGCCGCGGTATAAGGGGGGAGGTAGGCCTCGTCGCCCGTCGCGAGGAACCCACGTTGGCCCGTCTCCGCCTCGCGAATGGCGATTGAAACCGCATCGAGGGACTCCATAACAGAGTAAGTGCTACCGACTTTGGCGACGTCATCCCACATGCGTGTGAGGCTGTGCAGCGTCAAGAAGCCGCTGATGACCAACGAAGCGATGACGCCAGCGGCACAGATCGGCTCGAGAAGTCGGTTCAGTTTGCGAATCATGGAACGGGGCAAATGAAAATTGTCGTGACGATGCGGCGATGAGCGTGCTGCAAATATAGGTTACCACTCAGTCTAACGGAAGATTGCGTGGTCATGAGATTGCGTGGTCATGAGTCAGGGTGGGCACGCGACTTGCTGACTCCCCCCATTCGACTGACCTCCATTCGACCGACTGTCTCCAATTAGAGACAACTTGACGCACTGGAGTCGCAACGAAAAGGTGAAAGGTGTGGCTCAGTTGATGTCGTCGGAGTCAGCGCGTCCGTGGGCGGTGGAGACTCTCGAGGCATTTCGCAAGAAATGCCGTCGAACTCCGGGATGGCGTTCATCGTCATTCAGTACCTCTCGCCCGACTTTTTAGAGCCACATGGAGGAACTGCTCGCCCGCCAGACGAGCATTCCAATCCACCGCACTGAGAGCTGTGGCGAAGTCCAGCCGAACGCGATTTATCTGACTTCCGTCGAACAGGAGTGAGTTCGGTGTAGCAATTTTCCATTGCGTCAATATCGATGACTTTCTGATTGCGTGGACTCGAAATCGTGGTACGATGCGATGTTGGCCTGCGCGAAACGATCACCAAGGTGCCAAGCCGAGCGCCCGTCGCCCTCGCGGTTGGTGGCCCGGTATTTCGCAACCCGCTATTTGCTTTTGCCGGAGACTTCCTTCGTCTAACAACTCGCAGCAGGTCTCTCATTCGTCCGAGGAAGCGATCGTGGTGGGAGGATTTGCCAAGACGCCACCATCAGTCTTGAGGAATGGTTCTCCTCGGATGTGGTCGTCTGTTTTGCAGGCATTTCACGCCGGATTGTTCGCCGTACGTTTTAGAGACTCGATGGAGTCGACATCGAGTGCCTGTCGGACCAGTGGCCCGCCCCTCTTCGGCGAAGTAGCGTCAACCAATGAATGTGATATGTATTCAGTAGGTCAGGCCCCCGTTCGGATAGACTCATAGGAAAATGTAATGGAACGCATGGAAGGAACAACGCTTTCGAGCGGACTCGCCCAAGGCGTCGCGGTGGTGGTTGGCTACGAACTACAGCGAACACTTACATCGGCGAACTTCGGCGAACCCGACTGCATTTTGAGCGTCGAGGTTGATGACGAGTGCGAGCGAATGGATGGGGCATTAGAAAAATCAAGACTAGATCTGAACGCCTTCACTACCATCGCTCGTGACAAACCTCCGCTCGCCGCAGCAGTCGAGTTGTTATCGGTCCACGCGATGATGGCCAGCGAAATTGCGGCTTCGGTCAAAGAGCGGATCTCCAGCAGTCTCGTCGGAGTCGAAGACGCACTTGATACGGTGATCGGCCAGTGGATCAGTCGCATGGAGAAGATTGACAATGAGTACCTACGCGAGCGAGAGACAGATGTGCGCGACGTAGGGCAGCGTCTGATGCGACATCTCATCGGCGTCGCCCCAGCCTGCGAGGTTGACTTTCCCCGTGGCGCGGTCCTCGTTGCACGCGAGCTCATTCCATCGGACGCGATTGCCTTGGCAAATTCGGGCGTTGTCGGGATCGTGACGCAGTTCGGAGGGACACTCGGACATACCGCCATCATCGCTCGATCTCTGGGGATTCCAGCTGTATCAGGAATCCCGAATGTCACTCAGCGCATTGCGAGCGGGATGCCCTTATTGGTCGACGGAGGTGCCGGCACGGTCATTGCAAATCCAACGGCGGAGCAACAGGCAAAATTCGCAGTTTCCATGACGAATGCCAAACACCAGGCGAGCCGCGACGAAGCGAATGACATTGGTCCGTGCCAGACCCTGGATGGAACTGAGATTTCGCTCTTTGGCAATGTTGGATTGCAGGCAGACCTCGACCAAGTGTTGGGGCGCGGACTCGCGGGAGTGGGGCTCTTCCGTACCGAGTTTCTCTACTTGCAATCGAAGGAGCGTCCTGACACTGCATCTCAGCGAATGATCTACGCCCAAATGGCAGAAGGACTTGGCGATCGACCGTTGGTCATCCGAACATTCGACCTTGGCGGAGAAAAACTACCGCCTTTTCTATTGCTCGACCCGCACATTGCTCCATCGAACTTGAACTTGCGTGGTTTGCGATTTTCGCTGGTCGAGCGAGATCTATTTCGCGAACAACTGACGGCGATCGTGCAAGTCGCGCAAACCGCCGACATCCGGATCCTGTTTCCCATGGTGATCGGCGGTCACGATTTTGAGCAGGCCATCAGCGTCGTCGAAGAAGTCATGAACGACTGCGAAGCATTGAGACGGCCGCAAATAGGCGCAATGATCGAAACACCCGCAGCACTGTTTTGCTTGGATGAAATTCTCGAGCTCGCCGATTTTATCGCTATCGGTACGAACGATCTCACGCAGTATCTGCTCGCGGCGGACCGCGAGTTGTCCGCTGAAAATGACCAATTCACCGCGATGCATCCGGCGGTCTTGCGGGCGATCCATCAAATTGTCGTCGCGGCCAAACGATGGGATTGCCCGGTCTGCGTTTGCGGCGAAGAAGCGGGCGAGCCCGAATTCGCCGAGTTATTAATTGGCTTGGGCGTCGACGAGCTGAGTCTCAGCGTCTCGCGGGTAAGTGAGATGCGTGCCGCAATCGGTAAGATGAACTTTGTGGTCGCAAGCGAGCTGGCGAGACGAGCGCTCGCGTGTCGAAGTCCGTATGAGGTGCGCGAGTTGTTATCACAAGCCGGTAGGTCCATCCCTTCTCCCCCGGAGCAACCGTCGTTACAACTGCTGAAGTCGATCTCATGATCCCGCGACTGTCGAGCACACTTCTGCTGCAACCTTGCGATATCCAACCATCCCAGAACGGATGGGAAGTCGTTGGAGTCTTCAATCCCGCCGTCGTGATGGCAGGTGACGAACGGTTCATGCTAGCGAGAGTCGCCGAGCGTCCGGCCGAGAAGCGGCCCGGATGGACGGCCCTTCCTCGTTGGTCTCAACAAGTAGAAAAGACGGTGGATTGGATTCGCGATGAGGACGTACACCCAACCGACGCTCGCGTGGTGACGTTGAACAACAGCGGCGATCTGAGACTGACGTCGGTTTCTCATTTTCAGCTGTTTCGTTCGACAGCAAGGAATGACGGCTGGCAATCCGTTGATGTGGTGCTGCCGAACGGTTCGTTGGAAGAATACGGCATCGAAGACCCACGGATTAGCAAGATCGATGACATCTACTGGGTTACCTATGTCGCGGTTTCCCGATCTGGCGCGGCGACAGCGTTGATGTCATCGACGGACCTCGTGACCTTCCAGCGTCACGGAATCATATTTCCAAGCGAGAACAAAGACGTCGTTCTGTTTCCCGAACGCATCGCGGGCGACTACGTGGCGCTGCATCGTCCGAATCCAAGGTCACACTTTCACCCGCCGCAAATCTGGATCGCTCGCTCACCCGACCTCGTTCACTGGGGCCGCCACGCGCCGATTCTCAGTGGTGTCCGTTCTTGGGAAGGTGACCGTGTGGGCGGTGGAACGCCGCCGATTTTAATCGACGAAGGCTGGCTAATACTCTACCACGGCAGCGCCACATCCCCAGTCACTGGCGAGGTGGGTCGATATGCCGCGGGCGTAATCTTGCTGGATCGAGACGACCCCAGCCGCGTGATCGCTCGGTCGAGCGAACCGATCATGATGCCGACGACCGACTACGAACTAAACGGGTTTGTCCCGAACGTCGTTTTCCCAACCGCTCTATTGGATTTTGGCGAGAATTTACAAGTATTTTACGGTGCTGCGGACACATGTGTCGCCACAGCGTTATTTTCAAAGAGGTCTGTTCTGGACTCGCTTAGCAACGCGGGGCAATAACGGAAGGATAGTCGCTGATCGCGCCGTGATCAGAACGATGGATCGACGTCCCGAGTGATCCACGATACAAACTGTTCCTGCATTCCCTGGCGTCGGGTTTTATAAGGCAACCACAAAATCATGACCACACCCGACCTACTCAAAATTGCTTTCGTTGGTGACTATCTGCCACGTAAATGCGGCATTGCAACATTCACTTACGACCTGCGCAGCGCGATCGCCGAGACCTCGGGCGCCGAGTGCATCGTTGTCCCCATGGATGACATTTCGGGCGGGTATACGTACGAGAATGAAGTCCAATTCCAGGTTGCCGAGCAAGAACTCGAAGACTACCGAGCGGCAGCCGATTTCCTCAATTTCAGCAATGTCGACGTCGTCTCGTTGCAGCACGAGTTTGGCATCTACGGCGGTTCCTGCGGCAGTCACGTCTTGGCACTCATGCAAGATCTGCGGATGCCGGTCGTCACCACGCTGCATACCGTGCTGTCAGAGCCCAGCCAAGCGCAGCGTGCCGTCATGACCCAGTTGGTTCGACTGTCAACGCGATTGGTCGTGATGACCGAGCGATGTCGCCAAACCCTGATCAACACGTACTCGGTCAATAGTGATCAGGTGGACTTGATCGCACACGGAATTCCCAGTGTTCCCGACACCGACCAACAGGTCCTGAAAGAACAATTCAACGTCGAAGACAAGGCGGTGGCACTCACTTTCGGATTGCTTTCACCCGGTAAAGGAATCGAGCATGTGCTGCATGCGATCCCGGAAATCGTGGCCAGCTTTCCCGACTTCGTCTATCTCGTGCTGGGCGCGACGCATCCGAGTTTGATTCGAGAGCAAGGCGAACGTTATCGGATCGGTTTGGAGCGAATGGCGAAGGAGCTGGGGATCACGAAACACGTCAGCTTTTACAACCGTTTTGTGGAACTGGAAGAGCTTACGGAATTCATTGGAGCCGCTGATCTCTACATCACGCCCTACCTGAATGTCGAGCAGGCAGTTTCGGGTACGTTGGCATACGCATTCGGATGTGGACAAGCGGTAATCTCCACTCCGTACTGGCACGCCGAAGAATTATTGGCCGATGGTCGCGGAGTTCTTGTCCCTTTCGCAGATTCGTCTGCGATCGCTCGCGCAGTCATCGATCTGCTCAGCGATGACGACAGGCGGCTGGCGATGCGGGCAGAAGCCCACAGGCTTGGTCGAAGCATGACGTGGGATCACGTTTCCCAGCTATACATCGATTCGTTCAATCGCGCGCGAGATGAACGCAGTGCGCAGCGAAAGCCCTTAGCGGTTCGCACTCTCGATGAGCAACCGCTGGCGCTGCCAAAAATGCAGCTCAATCATCTGCAGCACCTCAGTGACTCAACAGGCATCGTGCAACACGCCCTCTATACAATTCCCGATCATTCCCACGGTTACTGCACCGACGACAATGCGAGGGCGTTGATCCTGACTGTGTTAATTGAAGAGTTAGGTAAAGATTCACCGGAGGTGCATTCACTCGCCTCTCGTTACGCGGCATTCCTTAACGTCGCATTCGACCGAGATACAGGCCGCTTTCGAAACTTCATGAGCTTCGATCGGCAATGGTTAGAAGACGATGGCTCGGACGATTCGCAAGGCCGCGCGCTGTGGGCATTGGGCACATGTATCAGTCGGTCCCGGCGCGCGGGATTGGTCGCCTGGGCTCGCGAGTTATTTCATCGGGCGCTGCCTGCGTGTGAGAATACAACGTCACCTCGAACATGGGCGCTTGCGATCCTTGGAATTCATGAATATCTCAGACGTTATAGCGGTGATCGTGCTGCTGTCACGATGAGCCAGCGACTCGCTCAACGACTCATCAACATGTACGACGCGACCGCGACGGATAGTTGGCCGTGGTTTGAGAATATCGTGACGTACAATAACGCGAGGTTGTCGCAGTCGCTGATCGCCCACGGTCGCTGGACCGATAATCAGCGTGCGACAGAAATTGGCTTGACATCACTGCGATGGCTTTGCGTTCAACAGCATTCACCTCAAGGCCGTTTCCGACCGATCGGCTCCAATGGCTTTTTTCGCGAGGGCGGCGTGGCGGCGGTTTTCGACCAGCAAGCGATTGAAGCCCACGCGATGGTGGCAGCATCAATTGAAGCTTACGCGGTCAACAAGGATCCGTCGTGGATGGAGCAAGCTCATCTCGCATTCGATTGGTTTTTGGGACGCAATGACCTCGGTGAGCCAATCTACGACCCTTCAACGGGCGGTTGCTATGACGGCTTGATGGAAAACCGAGTCAACGAAAATCAAGGTGCCGAATCGACGCTTGCGTTCCTACTCTCGTTAGCCGAAATGCGCCAACTCGCCATGCTGGCATTAGAACCATAGCGAACGTCGCAAATTGTCTTCGTCGTCAACGATTTGCCCGTTTGCCAACACCCATATTTCATCGCGAATTCCGCCACGAAGTTTGGTGAGAATCACAAGCAACGCCCGCCAGGCATATTATGCAAATCAATCGAACTGGAATCGTGCTCTCGCCCAGCAAACAACGCGTCATTCTGCGGCCGTTTCAGCCGCCGGGCAACGAGCGCGTGCTGCGAGTGATCGCCCGCGTTTCAACACTCTCTGAACAAGCGGTGGACAACCTGCTCGCGGGCTTGCTCGAAGAGTTCCGTGGACGTCATCAAAAACCGAAGGAGTATTTCCAATGGCGGTTTCACGACATACGGCAACACCTGCTCACGGATACTCCACTGAGCGAAAACCGCCAGTTACTACTAGGCGCTTACTTCACTCAGGAATACGCACTGGAATCGGCTGCATTGTTCAATCCCTCGCTTGTGTGGGATCCTGATCAAACCAACCTACCGGCGGGATCGCGGCGGTTTGCGATGAGTCTGAGAGCGGTCGGTGAAGGGCATATCTCTTCCATCGTCTTCTGCAGTGGGACCATTGGCAACGATTTACAAATCACCATTGACGAACCCATCCGGTTTGTCACCACGCCACGATTCGTCCCTGATTCGTGTTACGAGAACGCCCTATTCCGCCGCAAGTTGATCGAGCTGGGACTGGGGAATCCGTTTACCTACGACGTTCTGTCTGAACTCCCCAGCGAGTTCACGCTGGAACAACTCGAAACTTGTTTAAATGCCGCACTGCGCGAGCAACGATCTCGTCACAACGAGCTTGCACCGCTCGTGGAGCAAGTCGTGATGCTGGCGAAATCCAATTACGAAATCCAATACACACCTGATCACGAATTGTCTGAACGTGTGATTTTTCCATTCAGTCCAACGGAAACCAATGGCATCGAGGACGCGAGATTTGTCCATTTCCACGACGACGACGGCAGCAGTCGCTACTATGCAACCTACAGCGCGTACGATGGTGAGATGGTTCTTCCTCAATTGTTAGAAACGAAGGATTTCCTGCGTTTCCAAATGTTCACGCTCAATGGGCCAGCTGTCTTAGGCAAAGGCATGGCGTTGTTCCCGCGGAAGATCAACGGGCACTACGCGATGCTGGGCCGGCAAGATGGCGAAAATCTATACCTGATGTATTCCGATATGCTTCATTTTTGGCATACGAAAGAACTCATCGTCAAACCCACCAACCCGTGGGAATACGTCCAGATAGGTAATTGCGGTTCGCCTATCGAAACGGACTCCGGTTGGCTCGTGCTGACCCACGGCGTGGGTCCGATGCGAAAGTACAGCATCGGCGCTTTGCTGTTGGACCTGGACGATCCATCCAAAATCATCGCACGACTACAGGAACCCCTCATCACTCCCAACGAAGTCGAGCGAGAGGGCTACGTCCCCAACGTCGTCTATACGTGTGGTGCCATCGTCCACGAGAATCACCTTGTCATCCCGTACGCGATGTCTGACTACGCCACGACATTTGCCACGATCAAAGTGGCCGAACTCATATCGGCCATGTCGTCGCAGGAAGCCGCTTCCGCTGAATAAACGAGCTTCTCGAAGCGTTGCCCAGCAAACGGTCGTCAGCTTTGCGGCGATGCTCGAGGATCAACGATTCCGTATCCCCTGGACCGCGCCGCGATGGTTCATTGCCATCTTTCGGCTGCGGGACCGAATCCGGCTTCGAGCGTAAAAATCGCGTCTTTGCCGAACAAGCAATCATCTGGATGCCACCGTGATCCTAGAAAATCCACCATCCTGAGACAAGCACTGAACGATCGTATCTCTTCGATTCACTTATGTTCCGCGAGCGATGTACACTTCCGTCGGATGAGCCGTGAAAACCGCGGAGGCGGCCGGCTACGACCCGCCGTTCACTCCCGGTCCGATGCGTCGCAACGAGATCCTTGTCAGGCTCAAGAGTAAGGACGCCGACGAGAAGGAACAGGGTGCAGCGAAGTAGCGTTGGCGATTCCAACGCGATTTCGTCCCTCCGGCGTCTTGGATTCAGTGCTGATTCTTAGGGAAGTGAGTGCGTCCACTGCGAAAAGTCACTGCGTGCTGCTAAACTGGGGCAAAAATGAAACCAGCCGTAGTGGACGTGGCTACATGTCCCTGCAGCGGGATCTTTCGCAAGATCCACTACTTTCGTCATCCAGATTCTCTGCTCGTCACTCGCTCGCCCCTCAAGTCTGCTGTCATGCCTCGTCAACCCGCTCCTCGCCAGCAGCCATCCCGTCGTGCGAAGTCGGGGCCGCGACCGAAAGCAGCGACGCCAGCCAAGCGGCTGAATCAGTTACTCGCCTCCGCGGGGCTGGGCAGTCGGCGGCATTGCGAAGAGTTGATTCGTGAAGGACGCGTCGATATCGACGGTGAGTCGGTCACGCAGTTGGGCGTCAGCGTGGATCCGACAATTCAAAAAGTGCGTGTCGATGGCGTGCCACTGAAACCGCAAAAGCTCGTCTATTACGCGGTTCACAAGCCGGCTGGGGTAGTCTCGACGAATTCTGATCCGCAGGGCCGACCGCGGGTGGTCGACTTGGTGCCGCCGACCCAGCGGGTTTATCCCGTCGGACGGCTCGACCGCACCAGCGACGGGTTGATCCTGCTGACCAACGATGGCGATCTTGCACAGTCACTGGCTCATCCTCGATTTGGCGTGCAGAAAATCTATCGGGTGACCGTGGCGGGCGAAGTCAAACCAGAAACGATGCGGAAAATGCGTCAGGGAATTCACATCGCCGAGGGTCTGGTACGCGTCGATGGGGCGAAGATCCTCAAGGCGAAGAAAAAAGCAACGGACATGGAAATCCGCTTGCGTGAAGGTAAAAATCGCGAGATCCGGCGGATTTTGGCAAAATTCGGGCACAAGGTTCAAACGCTACGCCGGATTGCAATCGGGCCACTGCGGCTGGGCGATATGCCCGCTGGGGCGTACCGCAATCTGACGCGGGCCGAAATCGACAAACTGCACGCGATCGCGGCCCAGGCGACGGCGGCGCCGCCGGAGAAACCGACCGCGGAACAATCCGCAGGGCGGGGGGGCGCGGACGGTCGCGGGCCGGGTGTCGGCAAACCGCGAGATCTGAAACCAAGTGGCAAGCGGGGCGTGAAAGCGAGCAAGCAAGCCGCAAAGAGGAAGGCGGGCGGATCGGACGGGCAACAGGAAAATCGGCGGCCCGTGAAGTCGCCGCGTCGACCCACCAAGCTGCCCGAGCGGGACAAGAACCGCGTCGGTACGATCATCGTGGGTGACGAGGTGATTGCGGAGTCGCCCCAGGAAAAGCCCAAGAGTAAAACGAAGCAGCGTTCGGCAAACGTAAAACGCTCCAATCAACGATCGGGCCGTGGTTTTGGCAGAGCCGGGAAATCCGGCAATGCGACTGGAAAACGAAAAGGAAAACGATAATTCACGATGGCTACCCCGCACGCGAAACACTACGCCGACGCGATCGAGCACATCGACAGCCCGCTGCTCGTCAATACACAGGTTGCCGAAAACACGTATTTGATGCGTGTCCGAGCGCCGGGGATCGCCAGGACGGCGAAACCGGGCCAGTTCGTCATGATCCGCTTGGCCGGTTTCGACGCGCCGTTGATCGGA
Source organism: Rhodopirellula sp. (assembly GCA_041688415.1). GTDB lineage: Bacteria > Planctomycetota > Planctomycetia > Pirellulales > Pirellulaceae > Rhodopirellula. Next base: position 15,607 of record JBDNIG010000329.1, read on the forward strand.
CGTGCGTTTGCGATCTATGACGTTTACCAAGATCCAAACGGTGACGCCTCCGATTCGATTGATCTGATTTATCTCCGCAAAGGCGCTTTGACGAAGCCTTTGGCGGACGCTCCCGTCGGCACGCTGATCTCGCTCTGGGGACCTTTGGGCAATGCGTTTCGCGATGATCCCTGCGATCGGCTGATCATGGCGGTTGGCGGCATTGGCCAGACGCCGATGCTCGTGACCGGCCGCGACGCCTTGAACCGCGGTTGGGCCAATCACGTCGAGGTGATTTATGGGGCGCGGCGGTCGTCATTGCTAGCCGGCGTGGACGATTTTCGTGCCGCGGGGTTCACCGTGACGACGTGCACCGACGATGGGTCGGAAGGTCGACAAGCACTCGTGCCAGATGTCTTGGCCGAACGGCTCGATGAACTGCCGCAGCAGTCGCCCGGCGCAACCGTCCGGGTGTTGACGTGTGGCCCCGAGATCATGATGCAGAAGGTGGCCGAGGTCGGTGCCGCTCGCGGTGTCGACGTGCAAGTGTCGATGGAGACGCCGATGGCGTGCGGGATCGGCATCTGCTTCTCATGCGTGGCCAAGGTGATTCAAGATGACGGGGAGTGGGATTACAAGCGAACATGCGTCGATGGGCCCATCTTTGATGCAGAGCAGTTGCATTGGGGTTAAAGTATCGGACACGTAAAACCGCGTCCATTCGTTTCTACAGAACTTCCCCATGAACACGCAAACCGATCAGCCTTGGACGGCACAGGATGCCGTTGTCCTGCCGGGCGATCCGTCCGAGCCAAAGAGTCAGACCGCGCCGGTGGTGTTGCCCGGAGCGACTCCGGATATCTCGATCGTCATTCCGGCGATGAACGAAGAGGAATCACTCGGCACGTTGCACGAACGGATACTCGAAGTGTGCGAGCGTGCGAACCAACGGCTCGAGATCGTGTTCGTCGATGATGGTTCGACCGACGATACCTGGTCCGAGATGCAATCGCTGGCGGCTAATCATGCTGGCACGCGGGCAATTCGCCTACGACGTAACTTTGGCAAAGCGGCGGCACTCAGCGCGGGTTTCTCGGTCG
>JBDNIG010000330.1:0-2867 GCA_041688415.1 Rhodopirellula sp.
GCCCGCGGCAGACTGTTGGCACCGGCGAGCGACTGGCTGCTCAAGATGACGTGAATGCCGAACGAGCGGCCTTGGCGAACCAACCGGTCCAGCAGCGCGGTGCAGTTGGCTGCCAAGGGGTCATCGCGCGTGAACAATTCTTGAAATTCGTCGATCACCAGCATGATTCGCGGCATGCTTTCATTGGGCTGCTGGGTACGGAATTCCGCGAGTTCTTGGACACCGGCGTCTCGGAATGCTTCTCCTCGTGAGGCCAGTTCTGCGTCGAGTCGTTGCAGCACGCTGCGTCCGAACTCACGTTCACTCTCGATGCCGATCACGCGGGCGTGGGGAAGTCCCATGTCGGCGTAGACTTTGAACTCGACTCCCTTCTTGAAGTCGAGCAGATAGAATTGCAGTTGATCCGGCGTGTACTGGGCCGCACCGGCGGTGATGATGCTGTGCAGCAGCGTACTCTTACCCGAACCTGTTTTGCCCGCAATCAACGCGTGCTGACGAACGCCTTCGCCGAGCAACAGTCGACGGGTGCGTCCGGCACCTTGGCTGCCGATTGTGATCGCGATGCGAGCGTCGGTCGAATCGGTTTCGCTGCTCTCGGGCACGTGCCCGCCCGGCAGGAGTGATTCCAATTCCACCACGACGCGAGCGGCCTCGAGTGAACCCTTACCAATGCGGCGAATCAATGGTTCTCGCGCCTCGGCAGGCGGCGGCGGACTTGGCCAGAACTCGAGGTCTTCGATCCCTTCGGACTTGCAGTACCAATGGTCGTCACGGAACTCGAGACGCAGCATTTTGTCGCTCTCGATCGGCGGCATGTCGGCTGGCCAGGTTTTGCCTTGCTCGATCACCAGGATCACGAACACACCACATCGTGTCCCGCTTTGGATCAGCGATTTTAGGTGCATGTAGGATTCACGCGACAAACCGTTGGGAAAACCGACCGCGGCGATTGCGTGGTAGGGTTCGGCGAGCGAACCGGCAACTTCGTTGTAATCCTCGATGCGTTCGAAGCGATCTCGAAGACTCGCCTGCAGGACGTTCTCGACGTGATGCGTCAATTCGGCGAGTCGCTGCGTGATCTTGTCGCTGGTGGTCCACACGCGGTGATGGATCAACGAGGGATCATGATCGGCAAGTGCCATAAAACTCGCAAAGTGTTGCCCGCGGCTATTGGCGTCGATCAAGGTGACCTTGGCCCGTCCGGGGACGGCGCTGCTGAGCAATCGCCACAGCACTTGGTGGGCGATCGCGATGCCGTCCTCGAGTTGTTGTGGCGGCGTCTCGATCAACACACCCGAATGACAGCGGCGATGAATCACCAGCGGCATCGTGTCGGGAATTTCGATCTTCGATAAAATATCAACTTCGTTGGGATCGTCGCCTTCATGCGTGTAGCCCAGCGCCGTCTCAAACTTGATTTTGAGTCGCTGCCCCAATCGCAATTGACCCAACGGCAGAAAATCGATGGAGCTGCGGGTGTCCGCTGGAGACGTCACGACGTGTTCCCACGACGGATAGCGGCACTGGACCAAGTCGGTAGCGGCGTGAATGCGGTCCATCCCTCGCCGCAGTCCTGATTCCAAGCGGGCTGACAAGGACGCGAGCGTGTGCTGGTGCTGCTCTTGTGTTCGAGCGAGCGTTTGGTCCGCGGCTTCGTTGCTCTGGTGCAACGTCTGCGTGATCGTCGTGGCGATCGAGTCGGCACGCTCCCGCATGGTTCGCTGCAGGGTTGCGAAACCGCTGCGGAACTGCGCATCGATGCGTTCCACCTGGGCCTGGAGTTTCGCTTGTTCGGCGTGTTGTGCGACGTCGAGTTTTTGCTGCATGTCGGCGATCTGATCGCGTTTCCAGCGATCCGCTTCGTCTAGATGTGCTTTGCGTTGGTCGCGCAGTTCCTGAGCGGTATCGTTGGCGTGCCGTTTGGAAAGCCCGTGAGCGCGTTCGGCAGCGACCTCGGCGGTGTGACGAATCCGTTCGGCCAGCGGATGGAGGCTGCGCGTCATCTTGCGAAGTGGAAACAAGAGGATCGCATAGACTAGGAACCCCAGCGTACCGGCAACAGCGACCAAGCCCAGCAGCCACCATATCAGCGGTTGTGGTTGGACCGCCAACATGATCGCGGCGCCGACGACGATGAACAACGCCACCGCACCGGGAAGATAGAACGAGTCGACGACCTTGGACGCAAATCCGCTCTGCATGTCCACGGTGACAGCTTGGATGCGGCGATTTTGACGCCCGATCAGATCCACGGAGTCACGCACCGACGCGGGTTCGGTTTCGTCGAACTCGGCATACGGATCCTGCGGGAACGTCACGTCGAGTAGCCCGTCGAGCCGGCGGACGGTCAGCGCGCGGGACCATTCCAAGTCTTTGTTGCCAGCGGCGAGTGCCTCATCGAGGAGTTGGGAATCGGCGGCCTGCTGTTTTTTGGGCTGGATTTTTCGTTGCTTGTATTGATGCTCAATTGCGATCAGGCGTTTCTCGTATTTGCCTTGGATCACGGCGGTCTGCTCGGTGGACGCCTTGCGGTACTTGAGCCGCGTTCGCAGCAACGTGTCCCGCGTTTGGATCGAGGCGGTTTCGTAGGCCGTGATCGCCTTCTCCTGCTCGTCGTCCCATTGCCGTAGCGTGCTCTGGCGATCCTGATGGCAGTTCAGCTTGATCGCTGCGAGCTGTTCGGCGAGTTGATCTTCGAGATCGTTGTGCTGGGCCGATTGGTCGCTGAGCAGCCGCCCGTGCTCACTCCGCGAGTTAGCCACCCGGCCGACGAATCCATCGATCAATCGCCGCTGACGAGCGGGATCAAACAGGAACACGGGGGCGACGGATGAATCTTTCATAGCACACGATTCTAACTGACAAAA
>JBDNIG010000331.1:0-7625 GCA_041688415.1 Rhodopirellula sp.
AGACTTGCCGCAAACTCGGGGTGAACTTTCAGCAATATCTTCGCGATCGGATTCGGGGCGGGGGCGAGATACCGCTACTCTCTGAGTTGATGCGGAAGACTGCGGCAGAACGGCAACTTGCCGTGGGATCGAAATAACTCAATGCCCCGCCTAATCGCTGGGGTGATTTCAGCACTTCCTATGGTTCGCGGGCGTCTCGCCCGCATTTTGTGCGAATGCGGGCGGGACGCCCGCGAACCGTGAATGCCAATTCACACGAATCCCAGAAATTTAGCGGGGCATTGAAATAAATCACCCGCCGCACAACCAATCGCCACTTCGCGATCACGCCCACCTCCAGGCTCAGCAGCCCCAAGGCTGCCCCATGGTTATTGAGAAGTTACAGAAAGTCGTGGTGGCATCCACCGGTGGTGTTTTTAATAATGCCGCCCAGGCATGGAATCATGCGTTTTTTTGGGATTGCATGACGCCATCGCAGCACGGCGGGCCGACGGGCAAGTTGGCGGAGGCGATCGATCGTGACTTTGGGGATCTGGAGTCATTCAAGAAGCAGTTTTCCGACGCCGCGAAGACACTGTTCGGCTCGGGTTGGGCTTGGCTGGCAGCCGACGCGGCAGGCAAACTGTCAATCTTGCCGCTGAGCAATGCTGATACGCCGCTGAAGCATGACCAGACGCCACTGTTGACGCTGGACGTTTGGGAACACGCCTACTACCTCGACTACCGCAATGAGCGGCCCAGATTTGTTGAAGGATTCTGGGATGTTGTGAACTGGGATTTTGCCACGCGGCTTCTGGCGGGGAGCCGCCCGTGAGCACACACGCGAAGACCAGTGTCGACAGAGTCATGCGCTGCGTGGCAAACGATCTTCGCGGCGGGCATTGGCACGCAGCATTGCAGCGCCTGCAATCGCTTGAACAAACTGATCGTGAAATCGACGAAGTCATGTACTGCGAAGCGTCGATTCTGATGCAGCTCCGCCACTGGCAAGATGCGTTGGAATTGTTGGACGCTTTAGCCCATGCGGATGATAGCCGTGTGGTTGTGCTGTTGGATCTTGCGTCTTGTTTGATCGAACTCGAACGAGATCGTGAAGCGCTCAATGTGCTCGCCGTGAACAAAGACAAGCTGTGCTCGCTGGCGTTTTACCACGTGTTGCTGGCTCGCGTCGCGGCTCGACACTGGAAGTTGACCCAGGCGATGAGTTGCGTGGAGGTAGCGATCGCGATTGATCCGTCCATGCGGCGGCACCTTGACGAGATTGCGGATCTAAAAGCGGTACTCTCGTAATCTTATTTCTCAAACTCCGCCGTTAGTTTCGCCAGCGTCGTGGGGCTGACGTGGTGCTCAATCCCCTCAAGGAACTTACAATCGTTGCTTGGCAGTTGTTCGCGCTCACGCTGTGTGGATTGCCCAATTTTCGTTCAACGCCAAGGGGCACCGATTCTATCGATGCGTTTTCTAGCGGAATGGCGCACGCCGCTTGGTCCTGCGCTATCACGCGGCTTGCGCCGCTCCGCTAAGTTGGGCTGCTTCAATAATAAAATCGATGTACCAAGGCATTACTGCGATTGGCCGGGGGTCGAGTCGGGTTCTTTGATGACTGGGGATGGACATCGCGAAATTCAGGTGTTTTTAAGCGGCGGAGCGGAACTTTCGCAGTTTGTGGCGAGAACGCGATATTCTAGCCGACGCGTTTACGATCTGGAAGTTCGCCGTTGCCGTCGGGGAGCGTACGACTGCACGCCAGCCGTCAACATTCCCCACCTGCAAAAAAAATCGCCGTTGACGTGAATGTAGCCAACGATACACTTTCCTGCAGCACAAGTTAGCCGAAGCTAACTCAAGACCTGTTTCACGAAAAAGAGAGAGTCAATATGAATCAACGACGCACGGCATTCACTTTGGTCGAATTGCTCGTGGTGATTGCGATCATCGGAGTTTTAGTTGGATTGTTGTTGCCCGCGGTGCAGTCCGCCCGCGAGGCGTCCCGGCGCATGCAGGGTCAGAACAACCTGAAGCAACTCGGGCTGGCACTGCATAATCACGAGAGTGCGTTCAAGCGATTTCCCGCCGGCGCGATCCACCAGAAATGGGATCAGCAACCGACGTGGACCGACGGGCACTGGGGGTGGGGCGTGTTCGCCAACCTATTGCCATTCATCGAGCAAACTTCGCTGCACGGCAATCTGCAATTGGACATGCCGCTGCTCGGTGCGCCTCCCACGTTCCCCGTCAATCCTGAGCATGTTGATCTCGTCGATCAAACGATCCCGATGTATTTGTGTCCCAGCGATCTGGGGACCGTACTCGACGAGCGTTACCGACCGATCAACTACACCGCATGCTTGGGTAGCGGTTTGGCCGGACCCGATACGAAGACGGGCAGCGACAGGGATGCGGACGGTGTGTTCTACGTCAATTCCGACTTACGTCCGGCAGACATCCTCGATGGGTTGTCGAACACCTTGGCGATGTCCGAAACGATCTTAGGCCCCGGCGGCGGTGACGGTGACGGTTCCACCTCCGTGCGTCCGCAGCAAACCGTCGAGCGGATCGACGAATTGAATGCGACGGTCCAGCCCGTTCCGGCGAAAGCGATGGACGGGGTTGCCCGCGCCTTCACGTCCGCCCATCGCGAGGAGCGTGTGACGGCGATCATTGCCTGCGGCAAATCAAAACGAGTCTCGACCTCGATGAAAGACATTCTGTTGGGAATCGCGTCGGAGGATTCCGATCCGCTCGCCCGCGCCGCTGCCCTGCAGTCCTTGTACCGACTTGGCCGGCCAAGTCTCGCGCTAAAATCCTTGTCAACGAAACTTCGCAGCGACCCGCTGCTCGGTCCGGTCACCGAGCAACTTTCCAAAGCGAAACGAAAGTGAACGCAGCCGAACACCATGATTGGATTGACAAGCCCGCGATCTCTACTCGTTTCCGCAGTCGGCCGCGACGTGCTCACCATGGATCGCAGTGCCCTTTTAAAAATCAAGTAATTCCTTTTAAGCAAAGCAAACTTAACATGCCCCGTTCAAGATTCCTCATTCTGCTGGCCGCAATCGTGGTCGTTGTCCCCGCCCTGGCGAGTGCGAACGAACCCAGCGTTCCGGACACCCTCGTTTCCACTTCAGAAATTCATCGACCGTTGCCCGAGTCGTTGACGAGTTTCGGTGCTGCGGTTGTCGGCGAGTATCTCTACGTGTTTAGTGGCCATAGTGGTGACGCCCACAGTTTCGGTAAAGACGTCCTCGTGGAACATTTTCGGCGAATCCGATTCGATGATCCGGCAGCCGACTGGGAAGAACTCGCGATGCACGAGTCCTCTCAGAGCACCGCGCTGGTAAGCGATGGCAAGTACATCTACCGCATCGGTGGACTGTCGTTCTTACCTGGTAAGGAAATGAGTGAACCGGTTTTCAACTCAACCGACCACTTCGCACGATATGATATCGACGCGAACACCTGGACCGAATTGGCTCCGCTGCCCGAGTCGCGTTCTTCGCTCGACGCTGCGGTTGTGGGCCGCACCGTATACGCTGTCGGTGGGTGGAACTTGCAGGGCAAAGACGGCTCGCAAGACCGACCGTGGCACGACACCATGCACGCGTTTGATCTGGACGAACCGGGGGCGGGTTGGCAAACGCTTGATGGCCCCGGCTACAAGCTGCGTGCTATTTCGGTAGGCGCGCACAATGGAAGACTGCACGTCTTGGGAGGGATCAGTCCACAAGGTTTTCTGCGTAAGACATCGATCTATGATCCCGCCACCAACGAGTGGTCCGCGGGGCCCGAGATGGTTGGTGACAGTCAGATGACTGGCTTTGCAACGAGTACCTTTGCCGTTGGTGGACACCTTTACTCAACCGGTGCGTCGGGCATCGTTTACCGTCTCGCCGATGATGGCAGCGAGTGGCAGGTTGCCGATCGATTGCTGTATCCCCGCATCTTTCTTCGCTTGCTGCCGGCGGGCAACGATCGTTTGATCGCGGTCGGTGGGACGGGGCCGACCAGTGGCCGCATGGCGACGATCGAATCATTGACCGTGGATCTAGCTGCGACGGTAGGTGAGAAGCTAGTCGCGTGGACGGTGCCGTACGAGGGCCAGGCCAAGCACAGCCAGTGCTTCGTGCTCGATGGCACTCGTCTGTATGCCTGCGGCGGAAATTCGAGTTGGAAACCGCACGATTTCAGCGAACAGGCATTCCAGAAGACAGCCTTCGTATTCGATGTCGCTAACCAATCGGTCGAGCGTCTGCCGGATCTGCCGTATCCAGTGCAAAGTGGTGCCGCCGTATTGAATCAGCAAACCAGCGAGCATCGGAGCGTTATCGTTGCCGGCGGTATGAACTGTAACGACGGTCAATTCCGTGCGCTCGATAGCGTGTTGGAACTCGACCCCGAGACCGAGAGCTGGACCATCAGTGACAACCGGATGCCGCAACCACGAGCGATGCAATCCGCGGTCGCACACGACGATGCGATTTGGATTTTCGGTGGTAGCAATGCCGGCGATGACAACGGTTTGTGCGACAGCGTGCTGCATTGGTGGGGTGATCAATCGGCGATCGCACCGCTGCCGGATGTCAGCGTGCCGCACCCGCGCCGCTCGTTTGGCGGTGGGGTCATTGGCAATGAGTACTTCATGATCGGTGGTTTGGACGCAGACATGGGTATCGTCTCCAGCGTGGACGTGTTCAACACGGACGAGCGGAGGTTGCTGTTCTTTGGAATTGATCGTGATAACGATGAGCAAGCCAAGTTCGTTTTGTACGATCCCAATCCCACCGCACCATCGGCATCGGTACCGGCGATGAGCTTTACCGGTGGTGAGCCCAGCGGTGACGTGGGCGCCGCCAGGAGTGCCAAACTGCTGATGCGAAAAGACGCCAACAAAGATGGCAAACTAAGCGTCGAGGAACTCGGTCGACGCATGTCCGCGTTCGTTCAAGCGGCGGACACTGATGGCGACAACCTGGTGAGTTTCAGCGAGGCAAAAGCCAAGCTGCAAGCCGATCAGGATGCCGCCGCTGCCTCCAGTGCGGACGATCAAGCGGACCCTGACAAAACCCAGTAGTCGTAGCCTTTGCGATTCAGGCGTAGTGAAATTTGCTAGCGAGCCCGAACCGCATTGAGCCCTCAATTTACAATCACTCCTATCGGACAATAAGAACGCAATGTTGCGAACTATCCTCCTGATACCCATCGCATTACTTGCGAGTGCGGTCGCCTCGGCCGGCCAACATCAGTTTCATCATGAGCACGTGCTCGGTACGTCCCTGTCACTGACGATGGAAGTCAAGTCGCCATCAGTCGCAAAGGAGATCGAAGCAAGGTGCCTCGCCGAGATCGATCGACTCGACGCAGTATTCAGTCGGTACCGAGACGACAGCGAACTTTCACGGTTCAACCTCCAACCGGTCGGAAGGCAATTTGCCGCATCACCCGAACTCATCGAAGTGATGGCGGCGGCAGAACGGATCCGCGTGGAATCCAATGGTGCTTTCGATCCACGCTCCGGCGCGATCGCGACTCGATGGTTGACCGCTGCGGAGCACAATCGCAGACCGACCGACGGTGATCGCGAGGCACTCGCAGCCGCGTTGCGGAACCCCATGATCGCGATAGAAGGAAATCAGTTGACGCGTCTGACCGATCACGCCATTGGTCTCGATGCGATTGCCAAGGGATACATTTTGGATCGGGTATGCCTTGCCGTGCGGCCCTTCTTGAGCACCAACGATGGCTTCATCATCAACATCGGTGGCGATCTACGTTCCATCGGATCCTGTCGTACCCGTGTGGTGATCACAGATCCACGTCGCGCCAGCGAGCATGCCGCGCCTTTGGTTCAATTTACCAGCGATGCTGACTTGGCGATTGCCACCAGTGGCACGTATCGCCGCGCTCATCGAGTCGGCACTCACAGCATCAGCCATCTATTGGATCCACGGACGGCACGGCCGAGCGACGGCGTGCTCAGCGCCAGCGTGATTGCCCCCACGGCCATGCGCGCCGACGCGCTCGCGACGGCCGTCTCGGTGCTGACTCCTGACGAAGCGATTGCCTGGATCGACAAAAACGCCGGACACGCGTGTTTGATTGTGACAAGGGAAGGTGATATCCGGACATCGCGAAATTGGCCGAGCGATGAAGGTGATTCTGGACCAGGAAGTTCGGCGAGTGATCCATGTTTCCCAGTCGACAGCCCCAGGCACGGTGCGAAGACGCTCGTTGGAACGACAAACGCGGATCAGCCTGGGCTGCACGTGTGGTTCAAATTGGAACGCCCCGAAGGCGGTCACTATCGACGTCCTTACCTGGCGGTTTGGTTGGAAGACGTCGACGGATTTCCGGTCAAGACCGCGGTGCTTTGGATCCAGACCGAGCACCCCGGACCACGCTGGCTGCGTGATCTGACCCGTTGGTATCGCAACGACCGGATGCGTAGGATCGCTGAACAGACCAACTTGATCGAGACGGTCTCCGGAGCAACGCGTGGGCCGGGCGAGTACGAAGCTCACTTCGATGGTACCGACAATGACAGCGAACCATTGCCTGCCGGACGCTACACGTTGTGTTTGGAAGCGGCGCGGGAGAACGGCACCTACAAGATCATTCGCAAACGATTCGAGTGGGGAACCGCCGCGATTGAGAAAGCCGATCTGAAGGGCAACATCGAGATCACCGAAGCTGCCTTTGAGTTCATTCCTCCCGTACAGTAATGACCATGACGCGAGTGAACACGCCTACCCGACGACCGCTCTACCGGAAAAGTGCGGCAGCATTTCGGTGGCTGCACATCTATTTATCGATGCTGGGATTCACGGCACTGATGTTCTTTGCCATTACCGGTGTCACGCTCAACCATCCCACTTGGTTGAGCGGTAGCGAACAACGCATCACCGATCTGGCCGGGGAACTGCCCGCGGGGTTGCTGGCCGGACAAGTCAATGAGTTGGAAGTTGCCGAGACGCTGCGCGACCGGCACGGACTCAAGGGGCGAGTGAAAGAGTTCGAAACCGATGAATTCGAATGCATGCTTGTATTCAAAAGTCCCGGGTACGCCGCCGATGCTTTCGTCGATCGCGGTAGTGGACGGTACACCGTCACGGTCACCGCCAGTAGCGCCGTTGCGATCATGAATGACTTGCACAAGGGCCGGGACAGCGGTTTTGCGTGGAGCCTGCTAATTGACGGTTCGGCAATCTTGATGGTCTTGATGTCGCTCTCAGGGTTCGGTTTGCTGTTCTACTTGAAGAAGCGGCGCGTCGCTGGATTGTTGACCGCCCTGGCGGGCACGATCATCGTCACGCTCGTCTGGGCACTGGGAGTGCCCTGAGAACCCGCTTTTCGGATGGATGACGATTGGTCCGTCAACGTTCAAGATGACGGTTCGCTGGACCGCCAAATCTTTGAGGTTGACTCAACGTTTCATACTTGCATTTTTGTTCCGAGCGATAACAACACCATCCAGTCTCCCCTCTCCACCGCTTCGGAGATCGTGCGGCTTTTAAGTACTGTCGCAGCAATGGTTTACTTCACCCTCCCGAGCGAAGCTTGGGAGGGTCGGAATTCGAGCTTTCAGCGAGAATTCCGGGGAGGGCCGAGCGCGCAAGTTGGGTTGGTGG
>JBDNIG010000332.1:0-10544 GCA_041688415.1 Rhodopirellula sp.
GTGGGCCGCGTCATCGCGGCGGAAAAAACTTTTAGCAGCGGCATGAAAGTTGATGCAATGTCCATCGAAAGCGGCCTCCTTGATCGAGTTGGTTTACACAGGCGAAAGCCTGCAACTCAGAGGCCGCTTTCTCTCTAACTACTTGCTAGCAAAGCACTTAAAACTGCGAAAGTCGAACTAAGCGACGGCGAGACAATAAAACGCGCCAAATCAAAGTAGCTACCGTCGCCAGACGGTGGAATCCACCTGGGACTTTGCCGACGCGGACGCCTCGTGCGAAACGCACATCGGACGGGACCAACCGGCGGAGCGGTTGGACGACAATGGCGGCCCACGTTCGAAGCGGTGAGCGGGATGGGCGATTTGACGTGCGTACTCTGCGCGTTTGTCATTCGCCGTTGGTTCCTACGAAACGGCGAACGACAAACACTCCGAGCACTTCACCAGCCAAAAACATGAAAGGAGCAGTGCGGGAGTTTGAGACGGGCAGGAGATGGAGACCGTCAGCGCTAGAAACGAGTGGGTTGGTATCGCCCGAGTGGGTTTGGCTGGCGCAAGTTCGCCGGGCTAAGATCAAGCAGGCGTCTCCATGCGGCTGCATTGGGGGTCATGCCCGACCCACCGTCCGGCGGCCTACCGCCGGGCGCAGCCACGACGCACTTCGTGTGCGCCAATGAAAAACGGCAGCCTCTCGGCTACCTTTCCAACGTCGCTCCGCTCCGGTGCAGCGTATGGAATTTCAAACAAAGAGGCCTAACCCACTTGGCCGCTTCTCCCCCACGAAGCGCGGGGGGAGGAGATGCGGAAGCAAACTTGCGCAATGCAAACACCTCGCAACCCCAGAGATTTAGCGATATTGGGCCAAGGCCCACAGAACCGAGCTACCGCCACTTGTGACGTCAATTTTATTATTGACGCTTAGTGAACTGGCAATCATAGCCCGAAGGGCGGTACATGAATTGCCGGTGGCGTGAGCCACCGGAGACGAAGCCGTTCGCAGTTCAGCCCGGCGAGGCAACGCTGTGAAGCATTTCTATCAGCCGTTTTTGCGTTAGCAGCCTATTGATTTAGTGTCGATTGGGTGTATTAATGTTTAACCGTTAACCGTAGGCGTACGCGGGCGGTGAAACGTACGCCTTCGGCTAACGGTTAAACGACTAAATGTTCACTTTTAGAAGTGTATCGCTCCGATTAGTCTACTGATCAACTCGCTCGTTGGAATGTATCTTGGCTTTCTATTTGGCGTGCGAGGCGAGTAGCCATGGAACTCTGCGAGGTCGCTCGATCCTTATCGCACGCCTAGACGGTTTTAATAGTGACTGACATTGCCAGCGAATCGACGGAGCACGAAGAATTTCAACCAGCTCGTTTTTCGTCCAATCTCCACCTGCCTGACGGCGACGATCCGTTTTTGAAAGATGCGGCCGCTGCGATTCGGCAGGAGTACCGCGACGCGTCACGATGGAAGCGGCTTCGCTGCCATAAAGTGAGTGCGTTCTCGGAGCGTGATCGGGGCACGATCTTTGTCGTCCATATCGGACGTTCCGTCGAATTTGACTGGACTTGGGAAGGAGCGAAGGCATTCTGCCCACGGCCGCTTGAGCGAGATCCGTAGCATTCAAATAGTTTCGACGACGAGGCCGGTTACAAAGACGAAATGGTTTGGTCGGGTGAGATCGTGGAAGTCGATGAGCGAAACGGATACTTGTTCATCAGCCTCGATAACCCCGAAATGATCCCCGCAGTGGGTTCATTCTTCGTCCGCCCGTTTGAGTTCCTGTCGGTCTTGGATTCGCTTTACAACGGTGATGAGTTCGAGGAAGTTCGCAGGCGACTGCCCGCCAGACTTGCAGCCACAACGGGCGACGTCCATCCGCGGATGGATCAACCAAGAGCGGTTGGGATGCCCGCGCTGATCGATTGGTGGGGACATTCATGGAGCGTGCTTTGGGGACCACCGGGTACCGGGAAGACATGGACGACGGGGCAGCAAATTGCCCAGGTGATGAAGGATGCCGACGAGCGGATTTTGGTCGTCTCGACGACGAACCGAGCGACCGATGCGGTGGCACTATCGATTGGCGAAGCGGCGAGCGTTCATTGTCCCGATACGCTTGCCGACGACGGATTGCTGCGAATCGGCAAAGGTGCGTCCTACCAGACGTTCGTTGCCCGTGAGCTCGCGTCGATGCTGCGCGGGACCGAGTCGCAAGTGCTTTCGCAAATCGATGAACTAGCCGGGCAACTTCCACTCTTTGACTCGTGGGAAGAGAAAGCCCTCACTCGCAAACGGATTGGCGAACTGCGGACGGCGGGGAATGACCAGAGCAATCGCATCTTCGTAGATCCCGATAAACGCGTGGTGATTGCGACCGCTTTCAAGGCGATGACCTACTTGAAACATGGAATTGTCCGCAAAATGATTGAAGGCGGCGAGGCTCCGTTCACGACCATCTTCATTGACGAAGCCGGGCTGATCTCACGAACCACCGTCGCTGCCCTGTCGCTATTGGCGGCGAACCGCGTCGTACTCGTGGGCGACTCGAAACAGTTGGCACCGATCAGCCGCATCTCACGTGTTCTTCCGACACGGCAACAACAATGGTTGGCCAGCAGCGGGCTGAGTCATCTCGATGAGATCACAACAACACCGACTGCCGTGCATGTTTTGTCACAACAGCGGCGGATGCATCCGGACGTGTGCCGCGTCGTTTCCAATTTTCAATACGGTGGCTTCTTGACGACGGCGGAGGATCGATCGCACGCATCCTCAACACTCTCACCCTTCCTCGCCGATGTATCTAGGGCGATTTGGTACGTTCTCGATGAAGAGGGCGTCAGTCTCGCGTCCATTCGGGCCAGCCGAGGGCCGGGGAACAAGAGCTGGATGCGTCGTGTCACACCGAGCATCCTGCGGAAGCTTTTCGCAAACGAAGACATTCGGGCGGCGAACGGCTTGTTCATTTCACCGTTCAAAGCCCAGGCACACGTTGTCGGGAAATTACTAGCCAGTTGGGGCATGACGACTTGGGAGGCATCGACGGTGCACAGCCAACAGGGAGCGGAAGCCGACATCGTTGTGTTCGATACCGTCAACGCGAGCAACTACACGTGGCCGCATGAGGAATGGATGCGATTGGTGAACGTGGCGATTAGCCGCGCGCGGGAGGCCGTCATCGTGCTCGCCAGTCGCAGTGAAATGGAAGAGCCGTATCTAAGACCGCTGCTGGGGTACTTAAAGCCCGCTTGTTTGGTGGAAACAAACGGAGATATGAAATGGAGCGAACCGGGAACACAGCCCACAACCTTGGAACAACGCGTTGCTGAGCAGAAACCCGCCTACGCTACATCCAAGCAGCGCAGCCCAACGTCGAAGAAATCATCTGTCGCAACACCAAAATCGTCTGCTCGAATGGGTGACCAGTTCGCTCAGCGTCGTGCCTTGAAGCCCATCCTTTCCCAGGAACAACAACGGCTTGCGAACTTGGAACTCGATGGCAAACCACGGCTGGTTCGTGGCGTCGCGGGTAGCGGGAAGTCCGTTGTGCTTTGCAATTGGCTCGCCAAGACAGCCAAACGTCTGGGCGAGCAGTGTGAGAGCGGGCAAAACGGGAGCGAGCAAAAGGACACGCGGATTTGGGCCGTGTATGCCAACCGGAGCTTGCACCGACTGCTTCGCGACAGCGTGGAGTCGGCTTGGAACGGTCTTTTTGACGGTGAATTGTTCGACCGGCCAAGCTTCCCATGGCGAAACGTTGAACTGTTGCACGTCAAAGACGTGTTGGCGGGGATCCTGCCCGCCGCCGATCTGTCGATGGATTCATTTGGATTTGATTACGATCGTGCCGCCGAAGAGTTCTTGAACCGTCACGATGCCAGCGAGTTGTTGCCGCGATGCGCGGCTTTGTTCATCGACGAGGCGCAAGACATGGGGCCAGCGACACTTCGTTTGTTGCTGTCCATCGTCGAGCAATCGGACGAAGACGATGACAACAGTCGGCCAGCCCATCTCTTCTACGACAATGCACAAAATGTCTACGGAACCAAGACGCCCAAGCGGTCGGAATTTGGTCTCGACTTGCGTGGTCGTTCCACGATCATGCGAGAGAGTTTTCGCTCGACCACACCGATCACGGAACTCGCCGTCAATGTGCTCGATCGATTGACCGGTGCCGATGAACGCACAGATCAGCAAGAACTGCTTTCGCTAGGCCTTTTGGAACAAAGAACGCTTCACGGCGAAGACTGGTTGAGCGTGAAGTTCAATCAAATCAACGGACCGCGACCGATCTATCACAGTTTCGATAATCGAGTGAGCGAGATGAACACCATCGCTCGTCATCTACGACACTTGATCGAAGCCGATGGGATTTCGCCAAACGATATTTGCATGATCTACAACGGCAAAGCACAGGATGCTCTGGAATCGCTGTTGGCTCCCCGATTGGCGAAATTCGGGGTGGAGCTTTCCGTACAAACGAATCGAGCATTCGAGCGACAACCCAATACACTTGTCGCGACAACGCCGCACTCGTTCAAGGGATACGAAGCCGAAGTCGTTTTCATTGCCTGCGTAGATCATTTCGTCGCCGCACAAGGAAAGATCTTGGCCAACAACCTGTACGTGGCGATGACCCGTGCGAGATCGTTGCTCGGTATCTATGGAGTGCGAGGCGGATCGGAGGCGAGCCGGAAAATCGGCGATGCAATCGGCGCGTGCCTATCGATCCAAAACAGAGAATGATCGATTGAACCGAAAAACGGCGGAACGGTTGTTTAGGAATCACCACGGATCATCCAACCAGGAACGAATCTCGACGTGGCCGTCGGCATCGATACGGACGCGGATCGCGCCCTCGATGGCGGTGACGTGGACGCCGCCGCCGGCGGCGGCGAGCATCTGCGTGACGGCGGGTTTGGCGGCTCGCTTGCCGCCGCTGACGATGCTCTCGCGCGGGCGTGCCCATTGCAACACCGCATCGGCATCCATCCGCAAACTGCCATGATGCGGCGCCATCATCACGCCGCCCGGTCGCGGCCGCGGCGTCGAAATCAAAACAGCGGTGCCCGGCGGCTCCAAATCTCCCGGCAATAGCAAGCACCGACCACCATGATCGATCTGCAATACCAATGAGTTGGCATTGTCACTGGCGTCGAGCGGGACGGCCGGTGGATGCAGCACGCGGACATCTTTCAACCACGCGGGCGTTTGGTCGAGGTGCAATCGACTCGCGAGCGAGCCATCACGGTCGACTTCGTATACCGGGATGCCATACTCTTGGATCACGCTGCGAGTTCTCGTTAGCATCGCACCTTCACCGGACAACATGCCGGGCGGGGTGATGATGCAGCCGATCGAAAAGCGTTTCGCCAGTCCCGGTAGCGCATTGAAATGGTCGGCGTCGGCATGTGAGAGCATGATCCCGCGCAATTTCGTCACGCCCATCGACCACAGCACGTCATCGACCTTTCGGCTGCTTTGATGGAAATTGCCCATCCAACCACAATCGTACAGCCAAACTTCATCTCGACGAGGACGCAGGATTGTGGCGGTTCCGTGGCCAACATCGACAAAGGTCGCTTCGTACACCCCCTCGGCTTGCGGACTGGGGGTCGTCGCGGTCCACCACGCCACGGTAAACCAGACGATGGACCAGACGGCAATTGACATCCGCCTATGGCCGCTGGGCCGCACCGCCACGATCAGCAACAACACCGCGTAGAACATCACGACCCAAAACACCGAGGGACTCGGCAACCAGGCATGCCCGCCCGGCACGGCCGCGGCCAGATCAATGACCCACCGCATGACGTACAAGACTCGAGAGCACACCCAGCCGGGGATGATAGCCAAGGGGGCAAATGTCCAGCCTGCCAGTACCGTTGAAACGCCGCCGGAGAGCGCGACAACCATCAGCGGTGACAACACGACATTGACGAGCACGCTGATGGGCGAAACCACGTGGAATTGATTCCAGACGATCGGTAACGTAATCACCGAAACACAGCCACTGTACCAAATTGCGGTCGCCAAGCCGCTGCCGCACCAGCGCAGCCACCGCTGCGTGCGTCCGAGAGATTGGCGAGCCAGTTCATCGAACTGATTCTCCAGTTCAACGCTTTGGCTGGCCAGGGTTTGCCCACGGGCGCGAGGCCGACCGCAGGTCAGCAGGGTCGCAACGGCGAGAAATGACAACTGCATGCCGACACTGAACACAGCCGTCGGCATCCACCACGCCAACAAAATTGCTGCCAGTGAGAGCGAGTTGATCGGATGGTTCGGGCGAGCCATCGCGGTCGACAAGATCACCGTCGCCAACAGAATGGCGGCGCGCAGCACGGGCGGACGTCCGCCCGTGATCGCGACGTAAAATAAGGTCACCGCGGCCAAGAACACCCACTGCGTTTTCAGCGGCATCCGCAATAGACCAGCGATGATCCGTGCCAAAACCAGTAAAATGCCTAAATGCAGACCACTGACCGAGAGCAAGTGAGCGGTGCCCGTCACGAGCAGCGACTCGGCCGTCGTGCGATCGAGCAGGTCGCGTTGGCCGAGCACGAGGGCGAGCGCGAGCCCTTGTTGATCGGGCGAGATTTGTCGCAAAATCGATTCCCGCGCCGACCCGGCGAGCCGCGCGACGATGCGCCCGCCACGCTGCCACCAAGTGTATCCGTGTCCTGCGCCGGAGTCATCGATGAGCGTGACGTCGTCGAGACCATCGACTTGTAATGTGCATTGCAGATCATTGCGTACGGCCCATTCCCGCACGTCACGCTCGCCCGGATTCGTGGGCGGAGAGAAGAGCGAAATCTGGCCCAGCATTTTGACGTGGTCACCCGGCAACAGGGACGCACAGTCACCATCAACTCGCACGAGCGCGCGGCCAGAGAACGACTCCGGCTGATATCCGATGCGGAGGGTTTCGATCGAGACCTGCAAGATCGTTTGGAATTTCCCCGCTGCCCGAGCGGCCCCGCCATTGCTCCAGCCCTTCGCGGCGTCGAGCGGATCGCGCTGCATGCGGGCGGGGCGATCGACGATCCCCGTCATGATCATCGGCTCGGGGTGATCCTGCAGCACATGGAGCACCGTGGCCTCGGTGTACTGCGAGGTAACACCGTGATGCCGCAACGCGAACAGGCTCAATATCAGCAATCCGACCAGCGGGATTCTCCAGTCGCTCAAACCGAGCCGCGGCAATCGCGAGCACACCGGCAGTGCAATCGCGGAGCAGACCAGCAGCAGCAGCCACACCGCGGGCGAAACATCCGCGAATCGGTCCAGCAACACGCCAAGCCAGCCAAACCCGGCGAGCAGCGTCAACGGTTGTTGCCATGCCAACGACCGCAGCGTTTCCATCACGTCGATTCCACGGAATCGACGCAAAACGGCAGACAGGATCGCGAGAATCGTTACAGGCCGCATGGTCGCCGCCGCGTATCCGTTGATTTGCCGTCAAAGTCCACCAGGCTTGCCTCACGTGCACCATCGCCATGCTACCTATTGATGACCTAGGAGTTTCGATCCGCTAGATCGTTCTTCTCAGCACCATCCTATCGCACGAGGACCCCACATGTCTGTTTCTACCGTTGACGCACCCATCGCATCCAACTCCCCTATCGCCGCCACGCCCACGATGGACCACCCTCGTGGCGATCGTCGCTGCCAAGACAACAGCGATTCGAAGAACGCAGCGGCCACACCCCACCGCGAACATCAACGTCGGCGACACATCGATCCCACGACCTGCGAACGCGACTACTCCGATCGCGAAGTGGAATTCATGAAAGCGATGGACGAGTACAAGCAAAGTTCGGGGCGGATGTTCCCCACCTGCAGCGAATTTCTCGAAGTACTTCATGGACTTCGTTACGTCCAACTCAACGACGAGCAGTTTGCCCAACTGGGTTTCGACGAAGCAGCACCGGCTTCTTAAACCGATGCCGACGCTAGAGACTCTCCTCGAGTTATCGACATGGAACACAAATCCGCCGCATCTCCCTAGTCTTGAAAATTTACGCTGACTGGCATTGGATTTGCTTCTCAGTTATGTTGACGTATTCGTTTCGCGCCAGCCGAACGCAGGGCTGGGCGGGCTTCAACATGACACCCAATCAAGGAGAACCAATGTTCCATCGACTGAGAAAACCATCGCTCTTGTTCGCCGCGAGCCTCGCCGTGGCGGCACTTGGCTGTGAAAAACCAGTGGACGCGGTGGCCGTCAATCCGGCGACACCTGAATCAACGGCCAATGAACCGATCGCCGCAGCGGACACGACGGCTGCCAACGCGGACGCCGCCGCGGACACGACGGCTGCCAACGCGGACGCTGCCACGGACACGATGGCTGCCAATGCGAACGCCGCCACGGACACGGCGGCTGCCAATGCGAACGCCGACACGGACACGGCGGCTGCCGACACGGACACGGCGGCTGCCAATGCGGACACGGCGGCTGCCAACGCGGACACGGCGGCTGCCAACGCGGACACGGCGGCTGCCAATGCGGCTGCCAATGCGGCTGCCAATGCGGCTGCCGCCACGGACACGACGGCTGCCAACGCGAACGCCGACAAAGCGACTGCCGACAAAACCTACGTCGCAGTTTGCCAGCTCGAGCCGATTGGAGAGAGCGGCGTCAAGGGCACCGTGAATTTCAAGCAGGTGGGTGACAAAGTGACCGTCACGGGTAAGGTGACCGGCCTGAAGCCCGGCAAACATGGTGTCCATGTCCACGCGAAAGGTGATCTCTCCGACAAAAAAACGGGAAAATCCGCCGGTGGACACTTTAACCCGACCGACCAAAAACATGGCAAGCCGTCCGACGCGGAACGCCACGTCGGTGACCTCGGTAACATCACCGCTGACGACAAGGGTGTCGCCGAACTCGATATTCATGACAAAGTCATTTCGCTGCACGGCGAAAACTCGATCGTTGGCAAGTCCATCGTGGTCCACGTGGGTGAAGACAAGTTTACCCAGCCGACCGGTGATGCGGGTGCCCGGGCCGCCTTCGGTTTGATCCAAGAGAAGGATGCGAGCTAATCCGTAGAACAGGCTTCGAACCCGTCAAACGTAGGACGGGGTTCGAGCCTGTCAACGGCTGCCGCATTGTTGTTGACCGGCGGGAAGTCTGTCCCCGCGTCTTGATCCCCGCGTCTTGGTCAAACAATGCCGCGATGGCTAAGTCACGGTCATCTCTCCAATGCGGATGGCGTTATCGGCGATCAGCGTCGGGATGTTCTCGCGAATCGGGTAGAGCCGATCACGAGCGGAATTGACTACGCCCGCGTCGATGGGTGCATCGATGCGGGCGTCGAGCTGATCCCGCGCCGTCCCGTTGCGGATCGCGACGTTGACCTGCTCGACGAGCTCCCGATCGGCTAGTACGAGCGCTCCTCCATCGGCGGGGCATCGTAGCATCTGTAGTATATCTGACGTGATTATCATGCGTTTTTTGGCTGGATCCGGTTAGATTGTGATGTCTGGCGGGCGAATGTCCGATGACAAATCCCATTGTCTTCTCTTATTGAACACTCGCCAAGGCGGACTCGGCCGCGGCGCATGTTCCCCCACGCCAGATCAGGGATTGTCATGCGGTGGATCGCCAGTTTTCGAAAGCAAATGTTCACTAGGTTGGCCGGGTCAGCGGTCCTGGTTATCTCTCCATCGGTTCTGCTGGCTGAGGATACTCCCGGTTATTACACCAATCCGGACACCGGCATCGTGTATCGCAAAGTGATCCGCTCGATCGAGCGCCCGGTCGTCGAAACCAAAATGACGCAGCAACAGCAAACCGTCTACCAGCCCAAAACGGTCGTGGAAACGCGGCCGAAGACTCGCCGCACCTACGTTCCCGTCACGGAATTTCGTTGGCTGCCGCAAGTGGAAGGACGCTGGAATCCGTTTCGCCAGCCAACCGTGACCTATCATCATGTGCCCGAAACTCATTGGCAGGCACGCGACGAGGTCGTGTCCGAAACCACCACGCAGGTGCATTGGGAAGCCGTCACGAAGACCGTCGAAATCCCGCAGCGATTGACGCGGATGACACGCGAGCAAAAAGTAGCTTACGAGCCAGTCGGCCGGGTCGCGCCCCAAGCGTCAACGAGTCTCGCCAGCAACGTTTCACCCGAAGTTGCCGCCAAGCTTCGCCCGCTGGCCAGCAACGTCCGATACCAACCCTTGAACAGCGGCATCGGACCGGCAAATAGCAGTCTGGCCGCCCAACGCAGCCGCTCGAACCTGCAGACGGGACTGCGAGCGACCGAGCTAATACCGCAATCACCGCCATTGACGCGTCCGGCTGGGAACTTGGACACGAGCGGGATCGCTGGTTTGGGACTCCCGAGCATCTGGCGCTAGCCGATAGTGGATTGGATGAGCCGAGACGCGTAAGCGGCCGGGTTGGCGGCGTTGCCCGGTGCCTTACCGGCCTGTTAATTTAATCTGAGATGCGAACGCTATCGTTTAACCGTCAGTCGTAGGCGTACGCTGAGGGCGATACGTACGCCTTCGGCTAACGGTTAAACGACTAAATCAA
>JBDNIG010000333.1:0-3044 GCA_041688415.1 Rhodopirellula sp.
CCAAAGTCGAGCGCAACGACGGCGTTGACACGGTGCTTGGCGATCCCACCGAGGCGGCTTTGACCGTCGTAGCCGAGAAGGCCGGGATGAAACTCGCCGCGACTTCCGAAGAATTCCCTCGCCTCAGTGAGGTGCCGTTCGACAGCGTCAACAAGCGGATGGTGACAGTCCATCGGACTCCGCAAGGTCAGATAATCGCGTTTGTGAAAGGCTCACCGGGGACGATGCTCGAGGCCAGCACAGCTCAAGTTCGGGCCGCCGGAGTCACGCCGCTCACGCCGGAAGAACGCAAACTGTGGGAGCAGACAAACGAGGAGTTGGCTGGCGCAGCGCTGCGCGTGCTGGGCTTGGGCTATCGCGACTTGCCAGAGGGCTACAGCGAAGAGGATCTCTCGCGCGAACTGACTTTTGTGGGGCTGGTCGGTATGATTGACCCGCTGCGCGACGAAGCCAAATCCGCGATCGCGACGTGTCGCGCGGCCGGAATACGCACCGTGATGATCACCGGCGACCAACAGGCGACGGCCGCCGAGATCGCTCGGCAACTGGGCATCGACCGCGATCTTGATGAGCGGGCGTTGCACGCCGTCCACGGCCGCGAGTTGATCGACCTGGACGCCGCTGGTTGGAAATTGGCAGTCGCCGACGCGGCCGTGTTTGCCCGCGTTTCGCCTGAGAACAAACTGCAGATCGTCGAGGCGCTTCAGCAACAGGGACACATCGTCGCTATGACGGGCGATGGAGTGAACGACGCTCCGGCGCTGAAGAAGGCAGATATCGGCATTGCGATGGGGATCAAAGGGACCGAGGTCGCCAAGGAAAACGCCGACATGGTCATCACGGACGATAATTTCGCCAGCATTGTCGGTGCCGTCGAGCAGGGGCGGATCATCTACGGGAACATTCTACGGTTTCTGCATTACCTGCTGTCGTGCAACTTTTCAGAAATCATGACGGTGTTCCTGGCCCTGATGATCGGCTGGCCGCTGCCGCTGGTGGCGCTCCAGATTCTGTGGCTAAACTTGATTACCGATATCTTCCCCGCCTTCGCGCTCGCGCTCGAGCCGTCCGCGCCTGACGTGATGAAACGCCCGCCGCGCGATCCGCAAGAGTCACTGCTCACGCCGAGCTTCGTCGGTCTGATTGCCTGGCAAGGATTGCTCCTCACTGGCGTCACTCTGCTCGCGTTTGGCATCGGCATGCACTGGCACGGGAGAGAAGGCGACGGCTTGCAAGCAGCGACCACGATGGCATTCATGACGCTGGCCCTGGCCCAAACGTTTCACGTTTTCAATGCGCGATCTCAGCGACGGTCGGCGTTCACCGATCGACTCTTCACAAACGGTTGGCTCTGGGCCGCCGTGGCGGGCTGTCTGATCCTGCAAATCGCAGCGGTGTACGTGCCGCTGTTGCAGAAGGTGCTTCATACGGCCCCGCCATCGCTCGCGGATTGGGGTGTGATCACGGGATGTTCGTTGCTTCCCGTGGTTGTAGTGGAGTTGGTCAAGGTGATCCAACGATTCGCATCTCGAGAATTAGGAGCCGCGCATGCCTGAGATGATGAAGTGTTTCGTGATGCACGGTATCGGCAAAGCCGGCGTGATGGAGAAGCCAATCCCACGCCCTGGATCGAATTACGCCATCATTCGTACGACCGCCGCGCTGAAAGGCCCGCATGACCACGGGCTTCGTGTCGCCTGTAGCCCCTCAATTCGCATCACGGTGCGGTCGTGTCTCACCAAGGAGCTTAAGTAGAGATGAAACGTTTCAAAAGAATACTTGTTGCCACAGATACTCGATTATCTGACCACTCGATCGTAAATGAAGCAGCGGAAATCGCGAAACACAACGATGCCTCGTTGAAAATCGTCGATGTTGTGCCGGGATTCCCCTGGACAGTCCGACTGACGTTGAAGGACCACGAGCACATGGTACTTCGGCACGGAATGTGATACATTTGAATATTCAGAGATATGAATATGTGTGGTGGCAGTAGTCAGAAATGTTCGACGACTTCCTCAAAGCAATGCCGTTAGAGTACGAATCGATGCCGCATCGTCTGCTTGCTGCAAGTGAATTAGCCGCGTTTCTGCGAGCGTTAGCTCACCCACGACGGATTCAGATCCTGGAGGAGTTGCGAAGTGGCGAGCGGGACGTGGCTTCCCTGGCAAAGGCGACGGAACTTGCCCATTCGAGTGTGTCACAACACCTGATGGTGCTGCGAGCACATCGTGTTGTCGCTGAACGCCGCGAAGGGAGAAGAGTGTTTTACCACCTGCGGTCGGAAGAGCTTGCAGACTGGTTGGTGCAGGGAATGGACTACCTACCATCGATGGATCAGCGAAACGACGAGGTACGGAAAGCTATCAAGAAGGCAAAGTCCAAATGGTCCAGTTGACCCGTACGAAAGAAAAGATAGATCCATGAAAGTCATTGTCTTCAGCACGAAACCGTACGACCGCCAGTTTCTGGAACAGGCCTGCTCTGTGGCTCCCCACGAACTGACGTTTCTCGACGCACGATTGACGGTCGAAACCGCCGAGTTAGCGAAAGGCTTCGCGGCCGTCTGCGTATTCGTCAACGATCATCTTAACGCTGAGGTGATCCGGTTACTCGCAAAGTGCGGCGTTCAGGTCATCGCGTTGCGCTGCGCCGGGTTTAACAACGTGGACCTGGTCACTGCCGAAAAGTTCGGAATCAAAGTCGTCCGCGTGCCTGGCTATTCACCGCACGCCGTCGCGGAACACACGGTCGGCCTGATTCTGACCTTGAACCGCAAGCTACATCGTGCCTACGCGCGAGTGCGTGACGGAAACTTCGCTCTGGGAGGCTTGCTTGGCTTTGATTTGTGCGGACGCAACGTCGGTGTGGTCGGTACCGGGCAAATCGGTCGCGTGTTCGCGAAGATCATGTCCGGATTTGACTGCCGCCTGCTGGGCTACGACAAGTTTCCGAATGAACAGAGCCGCGAACTGGGGCTGGAATACGTCGATCTGCCGCAACTGTTTGCCGAGTCGGACATCATTTCGTTGCATTGTCCACTC
>JBDNIG010000334.1:0-9399 GCA_041688415.1 Rhodopirellula sp.
ATGAAGATCATGGTACTGGCGAGCAGTTTTTTGCTGTTTGCCAACGCTTGTTTTGCGGACACGAATCGAAAGCCCGACATTGTGTTGATCGTCGCGGACAATCTCGGCAATGGTGACTTAGCAAGTTACGGATGCCCTGATATCCAGACGCCCCACATTGATCGGATTGCGGCTGAGGGTGTGCGTTTCACCAATTTCTATTCCAACGGCCCGGAATGCTCCCCCACCCGAACAGCGCTGCTGACCGGTCGCTACCAACAAAGGATCCCTGGCCTGGAGTGCGCCCTTGGGACGGGAAATGTGGGTCGTTACGACGATGCGATTGAACTCGCTGAAAAGCATGAGCTTGGGCTTCCGCCAAGTAAAGATGTGCTCATCCCACTTCTCAATGAGCAGGGTTACAAAACGGTTGGTTTGGGCAAATGGCATCTGGGTTATGAAAAACATCTGCTGCCGCCTCACCACGGCTTCGATTATTTCCTCGCCGCTCTGGGGGGCACGATGGATTACTTCTATCACAATGAACCGACCGGCCAACACGTGCTGTATGAGAATCTGACTCCCGTGCATCGCGACAGGTACTTCACTGACGTGATCACCGATGGGGCGGTTGAGTTTGTAGAGCAGCAGCCCATCGACGAACCTCTTTTCCTGTACCTTCCTTACAGTGCACCGAGTGCTCCCTTTCAGCATCCCGATCGCAAACCCGATCGTCCTCAGGTTTCCAACCAGTGGGATTCCAAGGATTGGCAAAAGGGCGACCGTGCGACCCTCCGATTGATTGTCGAGCGTTTGGATCAAGGCGTCGGTAAGGTATTCCAGGCTCTGGAATCAACCGGTCGTTCGGAAACCGCGTTGGTGATTTTCTGCAGCGACAACGGTGCTTATCCGATCGCGGCCAGCAACGCTCCGTATCGTGGCTACGCGTCGGAACTTTTTGAAGGTGGGATCCACGTCCCCTGCATGGCGCGTTGGCCGGGTCATTTGCCCGTCGGTGTCGTTGACGATCGCCCCACGCTGACGTTTGACCTGACCGCCTCGATTTTGGCTGCCGCGGGATGTCCTTTACCGGCCGATCCACCACTGGATGGCATCGATGTTCTTGGCCAAATCGCGGATGGGAAGGCGTCCGAACCCCGTACACTTTTCTGGCGGGCACGCCGCGCTGACCGTACTTGGAAAGCCGTTCGCGATGGCGACCTGAAATACATTTGGAGAGGGGACGATGAGGGTGTCGACGAGTTTTTATTCGACTTGAAAGCAGACCCTGGGGAATCCAACAATCTGCTACCCATGTCAGCGGATCAGGCGTTACCGCTGAAGCGTCAACTCACCGCCTGGGAAGCGGAAGTGAAGGCAACGGATTGACTTTTGAGAAGCAGTACGAATGACGACACTCAGAGCAATCGCATTCATCGATTTATCATCGCGGGGATGCGGGACAACGCGGTTGCGGCGGCGAACGCAGCCGTGGCGTACTATCCGTACGAACGCGCTCAGACGCTGTGCGTCTTGCGTTGAGTCGGCTTCGCGGATTAACTTCGTGCAGGAGTCATTTTCCCCGACCGCCTCTATTTATCACGGCCTGATGAAAACCCCTCGATTCAAAACGGTGTTGACGGGCTGCGTTTGCCAATTCCTCTTGCTTTGGCCCGTCGTGTCGCTCGCCGAGGCGCCACCGAAGGTGAGTGGCGGGCCGCCGCTGCCGCCGCCGGTAGCCAAACGCACCGACTTGTCACTGGCGAGAATCTATCACGGTCCCGACTTCAACCTGCAAAAGCAGTCGACACACTGGGATGCCCGCGAAGATGTGCTGTGGTCGATGCGTGGCAATGCGGAGGGACATCCCGAAATGATCCGGCGATCGGTTCACGATGGCAAAGAAACCGTCGCCATCTCCGCGGACCAGTTTCGTCTACCCACCGGGGAACGAATCGCGATCGATGAGTACCACTGGTCCCCCGACCATCAGTATTTGCTCGTATTCTCGAATTCAGTACGAGTGTGGCGGTCCCATACCCGTGGAGATTATTGGCTGCTCGATCTCGTTTCGAAATCATGGCGAAAACTGGGCGGGAAAGACGTGGCCAATCAGTCGCTGATGTTCGCGACATTCTCGCCCCAAGGTGATCGGATTGCCTACGTGAGGGACCGCAATCTGTACAGCGAAACCACCGCTAGCGGTGAAATCCAAGCGATCGCGGCGAGTGACCAACCGGAACTCATTCATGGCACTTTCGACTGGGTCTACGAAGAGGAGCTCAAACTCACTCAAGGGTATCAATTCAGTCCGGACGGCAGCAAGCTCGCGTTTTGGCAATTGGACGAATCCCAGGTCCCATTGCACTCGCTGATCGATAATACTTCCGAACGATATCCGATCATCAAACGGTTTGCGTACCCGAAGGTTGGCCAAACCAATTCAGCGGCAAGGATCGGCGTGTTCGAATTTGCCACCGAGCAAACGATGTGGTTGCGGATCGCGGGCGACCCACGCCAACATTATCTCGCGGGGATGCGGTGGCTGCCCGCCGACGCCCCCGGGGCAGATGAACGATTGCTTGTCCAACAACTCAACCGCCGCCAGAACGAAAATCGCCTGTGGCTGTGCGATGCGTCCTCGGGCGACTGTGTCGTGTTGCTTAACGAGACGAGTCCTGGATGGGTCATGCATCAATCAAAAATGCTATTTCTGCCGGCCCAGACAACGCCACCAGGTGACGTCGCGTTGGGTGAACCGGTCGACCTCCTGTGGTTGAGCGAACGGAGCGGTTGGCGGCACTTGTATCGCATCACCATCATGCCGCGGTTGTTGACCAGCCCCATTGATACGGGTGAACGATTGCTCGATGACAACACGCATCGCGACGTCGAACTGCAGCCGATCACGATTGGCTCGTGGGACGTGATCGACCTCAATGCCGTCAGTCAATCAACCGGAGATGCATTTTTCACGGCATCGCCACACAACGCGGCGGCACGAGGTCTGTACACGTGCGTTAGCGATCGAACCGAGCCGACGGCTCATCCACAACGCGTTTCGCCGGAGGATGAAGGAACATTTAAATATCAAACGAGTCCCACGGCAAAGTTTTCGTTAGAAACCTGGTCTGCCTTTTCGGTTCCTCCGATCGAACGTTTGGTGCAGCTTGATCCCTACCAGCGGTTGGGGACTTTGGAGGACAACGCGGTATGCAAAGAGGCGATCGAAGCACTGCAACCGATCGAGCATCAGTTCATCACGTTACAGATCGATGACGAGTTATCGCTCGATGCCTGGATCATGTTGCCAGAATCGAGTGATGAAGCGGACGCAAACGCACGTGGCCACTCTATCCCGCTCGTGCTGCACGTGTATGGCGAACCGGCGGGGCAGACGGTTCGCGATGCCTACGGAGGCCGCACGTATCTCTGGCATCGCTACTTGACGCAGCTCGGGTTTGCGGTCGCGAGCATCGACAACCGCGGTGCGGCGTCACCGCGCGGTCGCGAATTCCGCCAAGTTGTTCATGGG
Organism: Rhodopirellula sp.; assembly: GCA_041688415.1. Lineage (GTDB taxonomy): Bacteria > Planctomycetota > Planctomycetia > Pirellulales > Pirellulaceae > Rhodopirellula. The sequence goes on from JBDNIG010000334.1 coordinate 3,515, forward strand.
AAGTTAGGAGTGTGGCCGCCGGCCGATCAAGCCGCTGGGGTAGAACAACTGCTCAAACATTTTCCCCAATTGGATCCCGACCGAGTCGGTGTGTGGGGATGGAGCGGTGGTGGATCGACTGCACTGCATAGTGTCTTTCGCTACCCGCAACTCTATGCCGCTGGCATCGCGGTGGCCCCGGTCTCGGACCAACTCGATTACGATACGATTTACCAAGAGCGATACATGGGATTGGTCGAGGATGACCGCCAAAAATTCGCTGATGGTTCGCCATTGACTCATGCCGAAGGCCTTGACGACCCCCTGTTGATCATTCACGGCACGGGCGATGATAATGTACACTTCGCATCCACGCAGCGATTGATCAACCGGTTGGTGGCGCTCGGCAAACAGTTTGAAATGATGGCCTATCCCGGTCGCACGCATGCCATTTCCGAAAGCGAAGGTACCGTGATGCACCTGCATCAATTGATGACGAATTTCTTCGTCAAGACATTGCAGCCGCACCAGTAGACCCGTTGGGTGTCATCCGTTGGATTCTTGTGCGATAATTTCGTCTCTCCTGACTGAATCCTAGCGAAAATCTGACGTCATGCACATTTCCAAATTTTTCGACACGTCGAGGCGATCGCGTGTCGCGTTAGTGGAGCACGGGCAGCTCATCCCGCTGCGGATGACGTCGGAACTCGCGACGCTCGCGGACATCATTGCGGCGGAACGACCGATTGCGGCGGCTGAGTCGTTAACTCGCGACGAGCCAATCACGGTCGACGAGCATACCGGATGGTTGCCGCCGATTGATCAACAAGAGGTTTGGGCAGCGGGCGTCACGTACCGGCGCAGCCAGACGGCGCGGATGGAAGAGTCTACCGCCGCCGCATCGTGTTACGATCGAGTGTATGAAGCCGATCGTCCCGAACTGTTCTTCAAGGCCACGCCGAGTCGGGTCAGCGGTCACGGACAGCCACTGCGAATCCGCCAAGACGCGACCTGGAACGTGCCCGAACCAGAAATTACGCTGGTTCTCTCGCCCGAACTGCGGATCGTCGGCTTGACGATTGGCAATGACATGAGCTCACGAGACATCGAAGGTGAAAACCCGTTGTACCTGCCGCAGGCGAAGTGTTACGACCAGTGCGCGGGGTTGGGGCCATGGATTCGCCTGTACGATGAGTTGCCGCCGGTCGACGAAGTCACCGTTGATCTCAAGATTCGACGAGCGAATGCGGTTGTTTTTGAACAATCGACCAGCGCGGCGGAGATGGCCCGCCGATTCGACGATTTGGTCGCTTGGCTGGGGCGGGACAACACGTTTGCAGCGGGAGCATTTTTGATGACGGGGACTGGTATCGTCCCGAGCAACGACTTCACGTTACATCCGGGCGACGTCGTCGACATTACGATTGCCGGCATCGGCACTCTATCCAATCCGATCGTCCAGACCCCATCATCGACCGCTCCCTGAACCGATGGAATTGACGTGGCACGTAACGAACAGCTCATTCGTCAACATAAGTTGCTGCAACTGCTCGAAGAATCACGCTTCGGTCGGACGGTCAACGAACTGAAGTCCGACCTGGTCGCCGACCTTGGTCTGACGACGCTGCATAGCAGAACGGTGCGGCGTGATATGGAGGCGCTGCAAGCGGCCGGTTATGACATCCAAAACGAGATGGTCGAACGAGGGAAGGTTTATAAACTCGGTCGCAACCATACCGCCGTGCATGAAATTGCCTTCTCGGCAACCGAACTGATCGCGTTGTCGATTGGCCGTGAGTTGCTCACGCCGCTAATGGGGACGCAGTACTGGCAGGGCATCGAGACGTTCTGGAACAAGGTCCAGGAAGCGATCCCCGAGGGGGTTTACGAGCACTATCAACGTTACCGCAAGGTGCTTTATGTGTCGGGAACATCGTCAAAAACATACGCCGCTCATGCCGGCATGCTCAAGACGATTACGCGCAGCATCTTGGAACACCGGGTTGTCGAGATCGAGTACCAATCCATCGGCCGCCCCGCCACACGCCGGCGGATCGAACCCTACGCACTCGCGGTTCATCAAAGCAGTATTTACGTCGTCGCGGCGGCTCCGGAGGTCACCGATGCAGCGGAGAGATTGCGAAACTGGAAGCTCGATCGTTTCCAACATGCACAAGTGACGGACGACTATTTCAAGCCTGATTCGAAGGTCGACTTGGCGAAATTTTTGAGCAAGAGCATCGGGATTTTCTCCGGCGAAACGTCGACGCAGGTCCAGATCCGAATCGGGCCTCGGTCCGCTTCGTACTTGCGGGAAGATCCCTGGCATCCCGATCAAATATTGCGAGCGATGGGATCCGGTGAAGGGGCGTCCGCTGCCAAGGATTCCGATGGTGTCGGGGACGACGAATCTACGGCCGCGACTGATTTTCTGTTGACGGTACCGGCCTCGCATCCGCGGGAGTTGTTGCCCAAGGTGCTCGCCCTCGGCGCGGATGCGGAAGTCCTGTCGCCGCCGGAATATCGAGAGGCGGTCGTGTCGGTCATTGCTACGCTTGCCCAAACATATCGGGAGCGGCCATCGTAGCCAGACGACTCCGCTCACCTGAGCTGGTGCGGTTTCGCATGACCGCTTTGTCACCTCGCGCGCCGTCGGTTGTAAGCATCTGTCGAACAGTTTTCAATTTCTTCAACAACCGTGGCTAGTTTCGATTTCCGCAGTTCTTAAGTTCGACGACCGTTGCCCAGAAAGCCTGCCACGTCTTCGCGTCAAAACGATCCCGATAGACTGCCACCGCACGGACCAGTAGCGTTTGCCGATCAGTCGCCGCATCGGTGGGCGGATCGGCGACCGGCAAGTCCTCCATGCGCGATCCGGCGAGTTGTTCCATGCCTCGGGTTCTCCGTTTCGCGCCGCAGCCAACAACGAGCGGACCGAATCCACAATTGAAAACCGGTGAATTGACCAAACTCAAAAAGCACGGCGATTCGATCTCTCTGGCCGCGTGGTGTGTTCCCGAATCGCCTCAGAAACTGAGCAAATCCAACGTGACGCATTGCTGGTGGATCATTATTCGCCCAAAATGATGCCTTCGCAAGTTTCTCAGTCGCCATCTGAAGATAATGGAGGCTGTGGCACGCTGGCACATCTTCACCGCGGAGTAACTCGAAAACCTCGTAATCCGACTTTGCTTGCTGCCACCACAGCGACTGAGCCTCATTCACTCGGGAACTCTTCTTTCGACTCCAGCGACCAGTCGGCGGGCAGTGCCAATTCCTTCCGCAGCACTCGTTCCCATTGATCGGGGGTGATGTCAACGACGAAGAGTTTGTGCGCACTCTCGCCGCCCCTATCAACACCAAAGTCAATTGGTACAAGTTGGTGGCTTGAGCGATCTTCCTTTATAAGCGTATTCACGTCGAGGAAGCGAATTTCACGTGCGCCAGCTCCTTGAGGTACGTAGATCACTTTAGTAATGCCTGGATCGGTTTCTAGGTGCTGCGTCGCGTACCAGTGCGCAAGCGTATCGCGATTGAATGTAGCGGTTGTCATCGGCGTTCAATAATTGTGGACAAGGAAACGACGCTATTCAATATCGCAACGACGCGAACAGATTTCCACCTACGTAATTGCGTTTTGTTTGATTAGTGATGTGAGCATGGTGCGTCGTTCTGCTAGGCGAGAATTGGTTTGACGAGTTGGCCGTGGACGTCGGTCAAGCGGAATTGTCGGCCTTGATAGCGATAGGTCAGTCGTTCGTGGTCGATACCGAGTAGGTGCATGAGCGTCGCGTGGAAATCATGCACGTGAACCGGATCGGACACGACGTTGTAGCCATACTCATCGGTCTCACCATAAGAAATGCCCGGTTTGACACCGCCGCCGGCCATCCACATCGTGAAGCAACGTGGATGGTGATCGCGTCCAAAGTTGCCCGCCGAGAGTGTGCCTTGGCAGTAGTTGGTTCGTCCAAACTCACCGCCCCATACCACCAGCGTGTCGTCGAGCATCCCACGGGCTTTGAGGTCGCTGACCAGAGCCGCTGCGGGTTGATCGGTTTCCTTGCACTGCATCGGTAACTGCTGCGGCAGACCACCGTGCTGGTCCCATCCCTGGTGATAGAGCTGGATAAAGCGAACACCGCGTTCGGCCAAACGCCGTGCTAAAAGACAATTCGATGCAAACGACCCTTGGTCTTGGACGTCCGGCCCATAGGAATCTAAAGTACTCTGCGTTTCACCGGAGATGTCCGTGACCTCGGGGATCGACATCTGCATGCGGAAGGCAAGTTCATGTTGGGCGATCCGGGCTTCCACAAACGGATCGGACTCCGCTTCAATTTTCAATTGATGCAATTCGTTCATCGCATCGAGCATCCGGCGCCGCGATGGCGAACTCACCCCATCAGGATTGCGGAGATAGAGCACGGGATCACCGGCGCTACGAAACCGCACACCTTGGTACTCCGATGGCAAAAACCCGGAACCCCACAGGCGCGCCGCCAGCGGTTGACCACCTTTGTTCTTGGTCAGCAGAACGACGAAGGCGGGCAAGTTTTCATTCTCGGCCCCGAGACCGTAGCTGAGCCACGACCCGATGCTCGGCCGACCGGGCAGTTGACTGCCGCTCTGCAGAAACGTCACTCCCGGTCCATGGTTGATGGCCTCGGTGTGCATGGATTTCACAATGCAGAGTTCGTCGGCAATTTTCGCCGTGTACGGCAGGATGTCACTCATCCAAGCCCCGCTCTGGCCGTGCTGAGCGAACTGAAACGGAGACCCCACCAGCGGCAGGCTCGATTGATTTCCCGACATTCCCGTCAACCGCTGCCCGCCGCGGACTTCATCGGGCAACTGTGTGCCTTGGAGTTTGTTGAGCAGCGGTTTGTGATCGAGCAAATCCATTTGCGACGGCCCACCGGCTTGGAACAAGTAGATCACACGCTTGGCGCGTGGGGCGTGATGCAGGGCAGCGAGCGCCGCACCGGCGGGAAGTGCCGTCGCATCGGCATCGGGAGTGTCGCTCGCCGCTGCCGATCCCGATATTAAATCCGCTAGCGCCAATCCTCCTAGTCCCATCCCGAAGTGGTTGAGAAACTGCCGTCGACTGCCACCAAAATTGATATTCATCGTCTATTCCCTAGCGTTTGATTAAACAGTCGTCGAGGTTCATGATCGCTTGAGCGATGATCGAGAGCGTGGCCACCGTCACCTTGTCGATCGTCTCGGCGGGCTGGAACTCGCCAACGTTGAGATACTGCGTCATGGAACCGTCGTCTTCGGAAAACACTTGCCATTGTTCATGGTAGAGACGCGTCAGAATTGCCGCCTCGGGCTCGGTTGGTACGCGGCTGGTCAACAATTGGAATAATCGCTCGACTTGTTGATCAGGCTCTGCATCGGGACCGAGTTCTTCGAGCACCTGGGCCGCCGCACCGTGGGCCGCTTCAACGTACTGCGGGCCGTTGAGCAGAACCATTGCCTGCAGCGGTGAACTCGTGCGTTCGCGTCGCACGCGGCACACGTCCCGCGTCGAAGCATCGAGTATTAACATCACCGGTGCGGGCGACGTTCGTTTCCAATAGGTATACAGGCTTCGTCGATGGAGCCCCTCGCCGTGATCGGGTGTGACGGGTTTGAAGGCGACGGCAAGTTCGTACGGCCGCGCCGGTGGACCGCCAATTTTCTGAGACAACAGTCCGCTGCTCGCCAGCGCCGAATCACGAATCATCTCCGCCGTCAGGGGCACCGCGGGACCGCGCGCCATCCAGATATTATCAGGGTCCCGCTCGCGCCCGTCACCGACCGCGTCAGAGTCACGTTGGTATGCCCGCGAGAGCACCACCGTTTTCAATAATTGCTGCACATCCCACCCGGAGTCCATGAACCCACGCGCGAGCCAATCG
>JBDNIG010000335.1:0-26084 GCA_041688415.1 Rhodopirellula sp.
AATGGGTGTGACCGGCAACCCGCCGTTCAAAAACGCCGTGTTTTCGCACTTTTTCAATTTTTGAGATTGTGGAATTGCCAGTTAAGCGAAGCATTAAATCCTCAACCAATGTAATCTGCAAAATTCCTTGATATGTTGATTATGTGTTTCCCCGTGTTTGCCGCAGTCCGCCACCACCGCCGAGTTTGACTCATCGCCCCAGACCACCCAGCTTGTCGGCGGGTTGCCGGTCACACCCAAACGAAATGGTCCAGCGCGGACGCTCTTGCGTAAGTAGAACCCCATTCTGCCGATTTTCCTTTGTTGAACTCAAAGACATGAGCAATCACTCAACTTTTGCGAACGATTCTACCACGAGACAATAGCGAATTCATTGGCTATCTCGATTCTCAATAACCCCCAATGCCGAACTGCTTGTCTCTGTCGCTACTTCGTCAGAAGCCAGCGGCGACAGTGGCAATGCGCAGAGGACGTTGGCTCCCGCTTGTTTTCAAGCTCCCGGCTGGTAAGACGCTGCCTTCGAGGCTCTGCCTCCCTGTTCTCAACGAACGACGGTTTTCGTTTTCCAGAGCAATTTGGTTTCGCCAGGCGGGGCCTGTAATGCAGTCTGTCAGTTACCCACAAGTTATTCTTCATCCCGAAGGGATTTCAAGCCATTAGCCGTAGGTCGCGTTAGCGCACCTACGGTTAGCGACAGCGAATGAATAAGTTGCGTAGTGGACGAGGCAACGAGTCCTTCGCTGCTGGACTCGTTGCCTCGTCCACTACCATTCGACGCGTTTTATTGTCTCGCTGTCGCTTAATAGCCGAGGTCGGCATTTTCGACCCCGGAGGGCGTCGCAGCGACCACTGGTACTCAGCCACTAAAAACCCAGAAGAACCACGTTACTTATCGTCGCGGTTGACCATCGTCTGGAAAACGTCCATGTCGATGGAATCTTGCAGGAACTTGACGGACCCATCGGCCATGCCGACCGAAGCGCCGCCGGCGTGGTGGCTGCCGAGTCCGCCGACGTAGGCGGGGTCATGGTAGATATCCAAGGGAACGGATTCGTTGATCACTGTGCCGGCGTTTCGCAAACCGCTGCGGGTGCCGCTCATCCAACCCAGATCATATTCACGCGGCGACAATTTTTCACCCAACAGAATCGTGTAGGAGGTCCCGTCGGGGATGTCACCCGGCACGATCCAGCGATTGAGCATCAACAACCCGTCGTCATTCACACCGATGGGTTCGCTGACGCTCGCGTGCATCCCCGCGTAGCTGGTCGTGTTGGGGGCCTGATCGCCGACTGCGGCGGGGCAGCGTAAGACTGGCAAACTCGTTTCTCGTACAACTTCGTTGGCTGGCGCATAAACGCCGACATCGAAATCGATCGAATCATAGAGGTCTGGGCGATCGAGGTACGGTAGCAGCGACGAAACCCAATTTTGGTGATAGCCTTCCGGAAGACTCGCGATGATCAACTCTGCTCCGGCATCGGGTGCGGGGACGTTCTGTTGAAAGACGTCCGCCGACGCCGTGAACGTGCCACTGGGTAGATGCACCTGATCGACCGCGTAGGCTTGGCAAGCGAGCACTAGCCGAGTCAGATTTTGGTCGCAGTTGCTACGCCGTGAGAGCGACCGCATGTCTTGGACGACGGGAATCGAGATCGCCAGCAGAATCGCGACGATCGCGACGATGACAACGAGCTCAAGCAGGGAGAAAGCATTCCTGCGAGCTAAAATCGGTTTCATGAAATTCTCTCTGTGCTGACGCAATCGAGTGGGTGCGTGTATGGTAGCGAATTGTTGTTGGATCGTTAGCGGGACCCCATTGCCATGAAAATCCATTCGTTGCTCGTGTTGCTTTTGTTCGCCGGTGCGACGAGTACGGTTGCATCGGCAACCGAACCAGGGTTCACGGTGATGAGCTGGAATCTCGAATGGTTTTTCGACGATTCGAAGCAGGGGAACTATTCCGAGCTCGCCAAGGAAAAATCGGCACCGACGCGAGGTTTGTGGAATTGGCGACGCGATGCTGTCGCCGCTTCGATTGCCGAGGTCAAACCCGCGATCGTTGCCCTTCAGGAAATTGAAGGGCCGCGGGTGCTGTGGTATCTGTCGCGTGCGCTCGATCGGGAACATGCGTTGAAATACGAGGAGCATGCGATCCAAGGCAATGACCACTACACCGAACAGGATGTGGGATTGCTCACGACCGGTCCCGCCGAGGTGCTCTCGCTGATGCGTGGCGACGTGACGCAGCGGATGCGCCGCGAGGGTATCTATGGGAGCGTCCCCAAGCACGTCGCCGCAATTGTCGAAGTCCCGGTCGCGGGCGAGACGGAAACGATCCTTGTCGTCAACACGCACTTGCGCAGTGGAGTCGCCAGCACGCAGCGGCGTGCCAAACAAGCGGCGAGTCTAAATCGGTGGATCCGGCTTTGGGAGCAACCGTCGATGCACATCATCGTGCTCGGGGATCTCAACACGGAAACGACGGTGGGACGGATCGCGGCGGGCAGTGAGGTGTCCGTTTTGATGACGCGTGGTACGGCGGACCCCAGCGACGATCTCGTGGATTTGCTCGAGAGGGTGCCGCCCACCGATCGCCAGACGCATCTGCTTGCCGGTAAACAATTTGATCGGATTCTCGTCAGCCGATCGCTCGTTGAAGATGAACCGGATCGATCGGACTTGTGCCTGCGGAGCGTCGTCGTGCGTCCTGATTTGTCGATCCGCGGTGGTGCTGATGAACCCGATGAGCACTGGAACCACTACTGGGAAATCGACGCGGCGAGCCGTGACCTCAGTGATCACTATCCTTTGATTGCGGAGTTTGAAATTCGATGAGTGATGCCAAACCGATGATCCGTTTGGATGACTTTCTCAAGGCCGCCGGCATTGTCGGCACGGGCGGGGAAGCGAAGGTTCGTATTCAGGCGGGTGAGGTGCTCGTCAACGATGCGGTCGAGACACGTCGGCGGCGGCAACTGCGTACCGGCGACGAAGTGAACTGGAACAGCGAAGTGTGGGTGGTCGAGGTTACCGACGACGATTGATCGCGCCGCACACGTCGAACATGGTCAGGGCCTGTACCGTTTCGGCGACATCGTGAACGCGTAAGATGTGCGCGCCCGCCGCAGCCGCGGCAAGGGAAACGCCAAGGGTGCCCGCCATGGGATCAAATTCGCGGCCGGATGCTTCCACGAACGCTTTGAGTCCCTTGCGAATAAATCCTTTGCGGGAGTGGCCGATCAAACACGCACAGCCGAGGTCCGTGAAATTGCCAATGCCGCGAACGAGTTCGATGTTTTGGTCATGAGTTTTGCCGAATCCGATACCGGGGTCCAGGCAGATACGGGATTGTTCGATGCCCGATGCGATGCACCCGTCGCGGCGCGCGATCAGGTAGTCGCGAATTTCGGCGACAACGTTTTCGTAACGAGGGTCATCTTGCATCGTTTGCGGCGTGCCTTGCATGTGCATCACGCAGACGCCAACGCCGCGATCACGCACCAAACTCGTCATGGCGAGGTCGCCTTCGAGCCCGGTGACGTCGTTAACGATTTCCGCTCCCGCGTCGATGGCTGCTGCCGCCACACTGGACTTGCTCGTATCAATGCTGATGGGAATCGATAGACGCGACGCCAGTTGTTCGATGACCGGCACGACGCGAGCGATTTCGACGGACGCATCAACCGGTTCGCTATAGGGACGCGTGCTTTCACCGCCAATGTCGATGATGTCAGCCCCATCGGCCGCCATTTGCACGCCCGCAGCGACGGCGGCGTCGATTCGAAGTGACGAATCCTGATCGAACAAGCGGCCTCCGTCGGAGAAGCTATCCGGGGTGACGTTCAGAATCCCCATCACGCGCGGTCGCGTGGTGAAGGTGATCGTGCGCCGTGATGTTTGCCAAATCGGAGTCATGATGCTGTCTACCTGGTCTATCTTATACAAGATTTGCGTTTGGTCATGATTGCTCACCGCTCGCGGCCCCCTCCTCACCCCCGGCCTTCTATCCCGAAGAGGTCGTGCGGATTTTAAGTGCTGGTGGGCTAATGATTTACTTCACCCTCCCGGCGAAGTTGGGAGGGTCGGAGAACGAGCGTTCAGCGAGTTTTCCGGGGAGGGCCGTACGCGCACTTCGAGGTCGAAATCCAGCGTGGTCGCCCCTCCCCGAACCTTGCTTCGCTCGGTTCGACCCTCCCCAGACGATCGTCTGGGGAGGGTAAATTCTAGTAAACCCTTGCGAATTTAAAACTTAAACGCTGCACGATCTCTTCGCCGGGTGTGTGAACGTTTATTCAACGACGAAAAGCCCGAAGGGTCTGCCGAAGCGGACCGATCGAGCTAGTCGTGGGAGGGTTGTCGTCAATCCGGGCGCGTACCCGGCGACAACCACTCAAGCCTCCGCCCCTACACGGAAAATCAATTGTATTGTTCAACGGCTGCTAGGGAGCACGTTGGTCTCAGCGTGGGATCGCCATCTTTCGTACCGGCTGCGGTGCGAATTCGTCACCGCCGGAACCCTGGTAGCTCGCCGGGACGACGGCGTTGGATGCTGCGTCGGTCTTGACATGGCGAGCCTTTTGCCAGGTCCCGCCAGCGGGTGCCGACGAGGTCGAGTCGAGCACGCTGGGCTGCGTGGATGCTGGGGCTGGCTCGTTCAGTGACGGAGCCAGGGTGGGGACACTCGGCACCTGCGGTGCGAGCACTTCGGCGGGGGTATCCCCCAATTCTGACAAGGGTTGATCGTTGACATCAATCGAGTTGCGGTAAGGATTCAAGTCGATCCCCAGCGGATCATTCCGGTCGGCTCCGTTGAGCATCATCGCATCGGGTGGCATGGTTTGGCCTTCGGTCATCGTGCCGCTGCCGATGATCTGGGATGCCGATGCGGCGTCTCGCAGCGGTCCGGTGCGGACGACGCCCGGTCGGCTCACGCCGTAGACGAGCTCGTGTCCGGCACTGCGTTCGCGAGCCCGTTCCAGGGCGTCCCAGTAGGCTTTCTTGTTCCAGGCTCCTTCTCGCAACACGATGTTGTTGTTGGCCAACATGGTGCCTTTGAGGTAGTCGACATAGTTGAGCGATTTGTTGTATTCGCCCAACGATCGATAGTACTCGATCTGAGCCTGGGCCTTGCGCTGTTGACTCTGCAGAACCACGTTGACGGGGCTACGTCCGTTGCGGTCGTTCTTGAAGTCCGCCAGGCGAGCTTCCACTTCCTGTTCGGCCGCTTGCCAACGTTGAGCATTGGTTTGGATGAGTTGATAGTGCGTCGCGGCTTTCGCTTCGGCATCGGACAACTTGCTGACGAGCAACCGCTCCGACTCCTGCAAGTTCGCTTTTTCGCGGACCAGTCGCAGTTTGGCACCACGAATCCGGGTCAGTTCTCGCCGAGCACCAATCGCGGGAGGCGTGATTTCCAGTCGGATGGCACCTTCCTGATAGTTACCACCGGTCAGACTGTCCAACGCACTACTGCCGGCGGCGGGGAAGTCGACATTCGATCCCGAGGGTGGGCCGAGAGTGTCGCCCACGCCGACGTAACGATAAAGCAATGACAGGTTGACATCGGGCAGAATTTGATTCTTGGCTGAGACGAGTTCAAGTTCTTGTTGTTTGATGCGAGTTTTCTTTTGACGCAGTTCCGGCGACAGGTACAGAGCCTGGGCGACGGATTCATTCCAATCGTGTTCGACACGTGCCACCGTGGGCTCGTCGATCGGTCGAATCAAGCGTCCGTCGGTCGGCGAGAAGCCGAGCAGTTCACGCAGGTGACGTTCGGCACCATAGACACCTTGCCGATCCGCACCGGGCAGGTTCGATCCACCGATGGCGGATTCGAGCAGGCCGCGGAATTGGTAGTATTGTTCGACCGATTGGGCGAGTTCTTGCCGCGTTCCAGTACCGTTTTCAAGATTCAAGCGAGCGTACTGGGCCGTCGCGATGGCACTGTTGCGTCCGATGATCGCCGTCGAAACGTTACGGTAGGAGACATACAAATCCCAATAGGCGACCTCGACATCGCGGACGAGGTTGCGGACCTGAACTTCGTACTGGGCGATCGAGACGTCCTCGTTCAAGCTGGCGAGTACGACGGGGATACGGTTAACCAGGGTTCCGCGGTTTCGCATCAAGGGCTGTTGCACCTGAGCTTCCATCGTGACCGTGTAATCGCTGTGGACTTGGCGGGAGGCCGAGTTGATCGGTCCCAGTGGTAGATTGTTCCTGCCGTAGACGAGTTGGTTTCGCAGGGTCGCGACACCACCGGTGGCAAAGCGTTTGCTGAGCGCACCTTGGGCCGTCACGTCGTCGGACTGGAAGTCGGAACGCGAAACGACACTGTCGCCCGAGTTCCGAGGTCGGTCGGTATTGCCGTAGTTGAGGAACCCGCTGGCCTGAGCATCGAACTCGGCCAAGGCGTCTTCGACACCACCGATTTGGTTGGCTCGCAGCACACCTCGTGGCAGCACGCGGTTGCCGTTGCCGTCGACGGTTAGCGGAACCGACTGGGTCGTTGATTGGGTGATCGCGACGTCGTACACGCTGCCGAACTGATCGGCGGTGCCGCTGATGAATTGGTCAGCAACATTTTGGCGATTTTCGAGAATTCCGCTGGTCGTCATGAAGAACTTGGTGTTTTTCAACGCAATCGAGACGGCTTCTTCGAGCGGCAGGTTCCAGAACTGATAATCGTGATTGCCGATCGTCAGCGGGGGCAACGTCTGCGTCGTATCGGGTAGACTCTCGACATCCACATCGGGATATTCAATCTGCGTCGCGGCCTGAAGGTAATACTTCAGGTCGGGCGATTCGTTCAGAAAGAATGGCTGAGTGGGTGCACAACCGCATGCAAACAGGAGCGAGAGCCCGAGTTGCAGATAAGCAGTGTAGCGGTATAGCAGCGAGCGATTCATGCCCTGGACTTCCCTGGATCGGCGGTCACCGGCAAATCCATGAGTCGCGACCGCCACAAAGCGGTCGTGTCATGCATTCCCGTAAACCGTTGAATTGGAAAGCCCCCCTACAAAAATCTCACGCCGTACGCTCCACCGAGCGACGTGAGATCTCTGTCCGAAAATGCTATCGACCAGGACGGCCGATAACCTTTGACGATTCTGATGAATTTAACGAAAAAAAAGAAAACTCCGATAAACTCACCCCGAGCGATTGATGAGCAAGCGACGAAACCGCGGTAAATCCCAGCCAACACGTGAAGCAACCTCGCGTGAAGCAACCTCGCGTGAAACTCCCGTGCGTGACACTGATCCAGTTGAACCCATCGCCGAGAGGCTCGCGATCGGCTCATTCGGTGGCGGCAAGCAGGCATTGTTCGCACAACTGCCTTCCCTGTCGCGGATCATGTCCGTCGTGATGTTGGTGATCGGCATCCTCGCCATCGGCGTGCTCTTCTACCATGTCATGGTCGGGTTCTTTGTGCCCTTGTTCATGGCCGCCTTGTTAGTGGTGATTTTTCGACCGGTTTACACGTGGTTGCTGCAGAGAACGAACCAGCGAAGGCGTCTGTGTGCTGGACTGACGACGACGTTGGTACTCTTGATCGTGCTCTTACCGCTGGCGATGCTCGTGTCGATTGCCACGACCCAGTTCACGGTGTTGCTGTCGCGAATGAATGGGAGTGCGACGGTGGCGCTGGACCGGGTGCGTGATCAGGTCGGTTTGAGTTTGCCCCACGCTGAGTACTTTCGGGCACTCGACGGGATCACCGATTCCCTGGGCGTGGACGGGTTACCCCGATTCAACGCGACCGTTGAAACGGCCGCGAGTCACCGCGGCGACTTGATCGCCAAGGCCCAGGAACTTGACAAGGCGGCGGCGATCGTGGCCTATCTGCAGGCGGACGTGGCCGGTCCGGAAACGGCCGTCAATACGGCATCGCACGCCCTTGACAAGATGAACGATTTCGCCGCTGCCCTGCGCGCGACCGCCAAACAGGAGACCGAAACCGATTCCATTGATCAGAATAACCCGCTGCTGCAATTGAACGTTTCGGAGCAGATTGAACAAGATGCGTTTTCCACCGCCACCTCGATTCGCACCTGGATGCACCTCAAACTCGGCGGCGCGATGTTGAGTCAATTGAAATTATTGGCCAACCCCGACAAAGCGGACTTTAGCCGTCTGATTCGCGGGGCGCGCGAGTCGCTGCAGCCTCGATTCGTGAAACTGACCAGTGCCACGGGCAGCCTGCTCGCCAAGATTCTTTTCGGGATGGCGATCCTCGTGATCTCCGTCTATTTCTTCTTGATCGATGGACCGGCCATGACCACCACGCTGATGCGACTCTCACCGCTCGATAATTCCTACGAGCGGCAACTGCTGACGCAGTTTGACCAGACCAGCCGCGCCGTGGTGTTGGCGAGCGTCGCCAGTGCGGCTGCGCAGGGGATTTTAGCCACGCTCGGATTTTGGTTGTCCGGGTTCGATCAAGTCATCCTGCTTTTGTTTTTGACGAGTTTGATGGCGTTGATTCCGTTTCTCGGTGCCGCCTCGGTGTGGGTGCCCTGTGCGTTGTGGCTTGGTTTGGTCGAACAACGCTGGCTCGCCGCCGGGTTGTTGGCACTCTGGGGTGCTGCCGTCGTCTCGTCGATTGACAACGTGATCAAGGTGTACGTGCTGCAAGGGCGCAGCCAACTGCACCCGCTGTTCGCCCTGCTCAGCGTGATCGGGGGTGTCTCAGTATTCGGCCCGATTGGCATACTCGTTGGCCCGATGGTGGTCGTGTTCCTGCAAACGCTGCTGGAAATTCTCAACCATGAAATTCAAGATACTTGAGCCGCCCCATTTCGGATCGGCTTTCAATCGATCAACGAATACAAGCCGCCACCATCGCGGCGGAGCTTGCCCTGATCAGCCAGCAATCGCCACACGGCGGCCGGGTATTGATCCGGTGGCCGGATCGCGGCCACACCGGATGTGTTCCCCGAGGACATCGGGCCGTAGCCGAGTCGGGACTCGTCGTCCAAGCGAGTCAGTTTCAGCCGTTTTCGAAACGCCTTCATCGCTAAACGAAGCTCCTCCTTGGAGAATTCAGGTTCAGCGGGCGCGTCGGGAGTTTCGTTGGATTCAGACATGATGGCTATGGGAGTCATTCAGCAATTTGAAAAGAGGAACGCCACGGTAGCTAGCGGGCATCGTTTGAGTATAGACAATACACGCTGAGCCGGGAGGCGAATCGGGCGATTTGCCAGCCGCCAATCGCGATTCGCTAGCAGTGCTGCGGCCATTGTAGCCAGACGGCTCCGCCCGTCTTGGCTGTCGGGCGCACGGGACCTTGCCGACACGGACGCCTCGTGCGAAACGCACATCGGTCGGGACCGACCGGCGGAGCGGTCGGACGACAATCTGTGATTCGCTCGGAGGTTTCGTTAGATGGCTATACTGAATCAGATGGAAAAGTCGACCCACCAACCCGATTTAGCCCTTACCATGGCGGCTCGCCAATGCGATCTCGATCCCACCGCGTCATTCGAATCGGTACTGGCTTATTTTATCGAGCAACACGAGGCCGGCCGGCCGGTACGTCTCGATGAGATCGTCGCGCGTTTTCCCCAACATGCCGAACCGCTACGCAGCTTTGCGGCGAACCAGATCTGGTTGGACCCGAGCGCGGAGTCTGAGAGGGGGGCGTTGATTGGTGAATGTCTCGACGATTTCTTGCTCACGCACGAGCTCGCACGCGGTGGCATGGGGACGGTTTACGCCGCGGTTCAGCAGAGTCTGCGGCGGGAAGTCGCTGTCAAGTTGATCAGTGACGGATTGCTCGCCGACGCGGACCTGAAGTTGCGATTTCACATCGAGGCCGAAGCCGCGGCCGCGCTCTCGCATCCGAATATCTTACCGATTCATGCCATCGGTTGTTGGCGTGGCATGGATTACTTCGTCATGCCGTTGGTCAGCGGCGAGTCACTGCAGGCCGTCGTGCATCGTCGTCATCATCATCTCGAGCGAATTTCCGGTGATTCACGGGCGGCCAAGTCGGATGCCCAGCGCGATACGATCTGCACGGCGGTCACGCAGGTCCGCGACATCGCCCGTGCGGTCGCTTATGCGCACCGGCGTGGGATTATTCACCGCGATATCAAACCGGACAACATCCTCGTTGATGACGATGGGCAACCGAAGATCGTCGACTTTGGACTCGCCAAATGGCATCGCGATGAACCGGGGATGACTCGCGATGGACAGATCATTGGCACTCCGCATTATATGAGTCCCGAACAAGCGCGGGGCGAATCCGACGTCACCGCGGCGACGGATATTTATTCACTCGGCGGGATTCTGTTTGCGTTGCTGACGGAGGTTCGCCTATCAATGTCAAAATCGGCGCTCAGTAGCGCGTCGCTGCTGGGCTATTTCATGCCGCGACTATTCATGTTGATTGGAATTGGATGGACAATCCACGATTCTCGTGATGGATGTTGGATGCCGCGTGGTGTGGCCGAACGCCCGGTTTGGTCGATTTGGCTGGGCTACTTAGCGGCACTGACGATGGTCAACGTATTGTGGGCGGCGGGTTATTTCGATCATGCCGACGTGATGGTGCTGGCGGCCCTGATGAGCGGCTTCGGGTTTCTTGCGATGGCCGGGCATCTGTGGGGTGGGAATGTCATCTCCGGTGCGATTTTCTTTGTCGTCGCCGGGCTCAGTGCCGTTTGGCCGCGTCTGAGCCCGTTGCTCTTGGGGAGCGGATGGCTGATCGCCATGTGGATTCTCGGTCGCCGCTACGCCGCCCCCGCAAACGGTTTGCCCGAGACGATTTGTGATTGAGGACCACGGCTCATTTCCACCAACGAGCGAAAAGATGTTCATCCCGTTGGATCCTCGTTGGGTTGTCAGCGGCTGACCCACTTGCTAAAAATTTTGGCTACGCGCCCGTAGCTCAGTTGGATAGAGCATCGCACTTCTAATGCGACGGTCGCAGGTTCGAATCCTGCCGGGCGTATCTGCAACGATGAAAATCAAGTGGCTTCGCACCACGGTTTTGCGCAGGGATGATGCGTCGTTGCTAGTCCTGGGCGCCCCGATAGACCCGGGCACCCCGATAGACCTGGGCACCCCGATAGAGTCGTGCGAAAGCGGGAATATCGACGACTCCCTGCTCACGGAGGAAACCGTCCAGGCCGCTTGGGGCTGGGTCTCCGTCGAGTCGAGCAAGTTCGTCGCGTGCGGCCAGCATCGCGGGCAGGAGGCCCTGGGCTTCGGCAGACTCAGCGGCGCGGGTGAGGCGATGCGTGGCTTGCTCACGCACGCGTTGATGATCACGCGAGAAGGCTTGCGCGTACCGCACCATCGCGATGCCTTCGATCAAATTCGCTTTCACTTCCGCGACGTCGAGACCTTGGCGGCGTAAGGAAGCAATTAATCGGTGAAATTTTTTACGTCGTTTTGAGCCCGGCTGAGCCAATAGGGGTAAGCTCGCCATCGCGATCAATTCAGTGACAAGCACCTGCATCAATTGATTGCGGTATGCCATCGATTGCCGGCATTGTCGCTCGACACGAGTAATGACGGTCTCGGTGTCTTTGGGGTGGTTGAGATAGCTTGCCCTTAAGAGACTTTCGAACTGCGCCGCCATGGCGAATGCGTCCTCACGGATCTTTTGCAAGCTCGGCAGTAGCTGCGCATGGAGACTTTGAAGCGATTCGAGGTCATTGCGCATGAGAAAAACGATGGAACTGTAACCCAGCGATCCCATCGCGAGCACAAAATAATCGTTGGTTGTCAGTCCCTCCGCTTGCATGTCATCGACCATGGCTGCGAGCGCCGTCAGGTCGCCCATTTGGAAATAGCACACCGACTCGAGGCAACTCGAATGGGCGAGTTCGAATCCATGATACAGGTCGCTGTCGGCATAGTGCTTGCGCGCCTGCGCAATGAGCGTGACCGCCTCGCGGAACTGGCCGTTTATCCCGACCGACCACGCCATTCCGCTGTGTACGTCGCCGTGACAGCCCGGTGAGTCGTCGTCGGTGAGCTGCGTCTTGAGTGTCGATAACGCATGTGCCGCGGCCACGCGTTTCGGTCCGGGTTGGAAGGAATGAAACACCGAGGTGCCGATGGTCAGTTCAATCTGTTCGCCACGCGATCCGTATTTTTTGACCAACCCGCGATTGAAGACGTTGAGGTCCGCTGATAGCCAATTGTCGAGCATGCTGAGTGGTCGCACGAGGGCGCGACAGACTCCGATTTGGTTCCCTTGCAACGCGGGGCGTTGGGGTGGCGTCTGGGAGCTGGGAAGTTCGAGATCCACCGTGGACATCGATTGGCGCATCAGGTTCCAGGCGATCGATATCTTCGTCGCCCACGGTGACTTGCGCCGCGGCAGTTTGAGTCGTGCCAACAATGGATCGAGGCGATCAACGGCTTCGGCAAAACGCCCCGAGCGAATGAAACACTCGACTTGCTCGAGTTCGGCATCTAATTTGGCTTGGCCAGTGAGAAGTTGGGAGAGCTCTTGGTAGGCGTGCCCCGCTTCGAACAGCCGGCCCGCTCGCTGTAGACTTTCGGCCGCCAGACGCAGAGCATCGATGCGATCGGTACCGGTGCTGTGTGCGGCGACGCTACGTTGCCAGCGTGCCGCTTCGAGATGTGCGTAGACTTGCTGGGCTTGCACGGCGGCTTGGTTCGCCCATTTCACAAATTCCGTGATATCGCCGGCTTGCTCGTAATGTTCCGCGATCCGTCCGGCCGACAGCGGAACTTTAACGAGGCACTGGGCCCACTGACGATGGAGTCGCCGACGCTGCTCAGGCGGAATCACGGACCGCAGTTGTTTTGCCAGTCGATCGTGCCAAACGCGAATAAACTGACCGTCAAATCCATCGCGAACAATCAGGCGATTCTCGACCAGTTCATCGAGTTGTGTTTCCAGAAGTGCTGAGTTACTCTCGATCGCCCGCAAATGCTCAAATGTGATTTGGCGTCCGGCAATGACGAGGACGTTGAGCAGCTCGGCAACACTCGGACTGAGCCGGTCGCTACGATGCTGCCATACATCTTCAATCGAGAGTGCGTTGTGGTTCGGTCGCGTACTCGATGAATCCTCGTCGCTAGCACTGGCCGACGTTCCGGCGAGGCAATCGTGCAACAAACCCGATGGTGTCAGTTCACTGAGGTAGGCTTCGAGCCGGTAGGGCTGCCCTTCGATTTGTTCAGTCAATGCTTCCAGTAGAGCCTCGTCGAGTTCGATCCCATGCAGCTTCGCTTCACTGCGAATCGCTTGGGAAGTGATATCGTTGGGCAGCGGCGCGAGCGTGATGTTCGCATCGGGCGGGAATTGCTGGCGGTCGCCCCCCGATCGTGAAACGGTGATCAAGCCGAGGCCCTGGTGCAGGGGCGGTCCCAGCCGATTGCTCGCACTGGATTGCAAATAATCCAGGGTACGCAGGGTATCTTGATCTGCCCATTGAACATCGTCGATGACAAAAAAGACTGGCCCGACCTCCCTCAATTGACTGCAGACTTTCATCGCGGCTTCCAATCCGCCGGGGCGTTTCTCCGTGGTCACGATCGGCGGTTGCGACCAATCGACTTCGAGAATTTCACCGAAGCCCGGCAGCGCTCTCTGCAAGATGGATTCGCTCACCGAGTCGACTTTGATTTTATCGAAGCCCCCGCGGCGATACCGGATGACGATCTCGTCAGCGATTTGGCTGAACGCCTGCAATGGAATTTGCTCGAAACGCTGGCAGCGAGCCACGAACACGAGTGGCCAAGATTGGGATCTCAGTTCCTCGATCGCCAACTGCAAAAATGTCGATTTACCAATCCCTGAAGGGCCGTCGATGTGCAGACGCTTGACTTGTCCGCCTAAGATCAGTTGGTACCACCGCCGAAACTCAATGAGTTGTTGGGACCGGGCCATTTTGCTGATTCGCCCGGCCCGCGACGACGCATGACTCTGTGCGGAGATCGGGATCGGCGGGCTGTCCGGACGACCTGCACGCGCTACGGCCATCGCGGTCGGGCGATCGGGAACGTCAGATGAAAGCATCTCGTGGACGATTTCTAGCAGGGATTCTGGGATAGCCTCGTGAAGTCCCACCAACGCCGTGCGAATGTGCTCGCGATCGCTTTGGCTGCTTTGATCATCACGCGGGATCACGTCATCCTCGTGTTCGGACGCGGCTGATTCGAGATTCAGAGGCGGAACGCTTTCGAGCGAATTGCGATCACGCCGCCGCTGCTCCGACGAAAACATCCGCAGCGTCTCCAGGGCGACCATGC
The DNA here is from genome assembly GCA_041688415.1 of Rhodopirellula sp. Classification (GTDB taxonomy): domain Bacteria; phylum Planctomycetota; class Planctomycetia; order Pirellulales; family Pirellulaceae; genus Rhodopirellula. The sequence continues at coordinate 14,245 of JBDNIG010000335.1, forward strand.
CAAGACTGAAAATATCGCTGGCCGGGCAGTAAGATTGTCGAAACAGTACCTCCGGGGCCACGTACATCGGCGTCCAAATCAGGTAGCTGCGAATGTTCTGCGGATCACTCTCGGCTTCGAACTCACCGGCGAGGTCACAGTCGACGATGACGAATCGGCTACCGTCGCTCGTCATCATGAGATTCGTCGGCTTGATGTCCCGATGAACGAGTTGGTGGGCGTGGATCCAGGCCAGTCCCGAACCAACCTGACGCAACATCTCGAGCAACAGTTCGCAACCCTCCGCCAGCGGAAGCGACTTCCAACGGCGTAGCACGTGAACGAGATTGTCGCCATCGATCAGTTCCATCGAAAAGGCGAGCGTGTCGCCTGGCTGCAGGATCTGGTAGAGACGGACCAAACCGGGGTGCCGGAGTTTTCCCATCCGCCGGAAACCGGTCTTGGAACGCACCGCGTCCTTGGGGTCAATCGATGGAATCAGCTTCAACGCCACCGTTTTACTGGTCGCCGATTCCCGAGCTTCAAACACCCAGCCATGCGATCCGCAGTCGATCGCCCGGACCAGTTCGAATCCAGCAATGATCTGGCCGATCTGCCACGGCGAGTCTTTCAGACGCGGACGCTGAACGTGACCGCGGGTTGCTCGGGCGCGATCAATCTTGGCCCGCTGCGTCTCACGCGAACTGCTCGGACGCATCCACTCGTCACCGGCGTAATCATCCCACTGAGCCATAAATCTTGAAAAAGTGCTGGTGATGAAATGGTATGTGCCTATTCAAACATATTTCCCACACACCCGCGCGTGTTTTAGGCGAGAAATCAATAAACCGGCAAGTATTTGCCGATTTTTTCGTCCCCGTTCGGCATTGACCGTGCCGCGAACAATGGATATTGTCTGAGGCGTCGTGAACAGGCGCTCGTCCAATCGCACGCATTCGCGACAAAAGCACGCGGTGGCTATAGCTCAGTTGGTTAGAGCGTCGGATTGTGATTCCGAAGGTCGGGGGTTCGAGCCCCCTTAGTCACCCTTTCTATCTTTTCGCTGAATCATTGGGTTTTACGGACTCGATTCGATACCGGGCAGCGTTTCCCCAGGTCGCCAAAACGGTACATACCGTCTTGGCAATTGCGGAGGCGTCGCACGTGCCAAAACTCACTCAGTCTTTACCGAAATATCGCAAGCCCGAGGGTTGCTTTACGCGGCGAGCGGCGTTCGCTGATGCCGTTTCATCCCGCCACCCGCGATGATCGGGTTGCCGTGCGAGCATCTCCTCCGGATCGAGTCGATTTCCTCGTTTTGATCCGAAACCGATGTTTCAAGCAGCATCAACAATCGTGATATCGACCGATTTACCCAACGCCTCCGCAATCCTTGTGATAGTGCTAAGTGTCGGGTTCCGATTTTCGCCCGATTCGATCCGTAGAATAGATTGTCTGGTCATTCCAGTGGCGGCAGCGACATCGGCGAGGCTCATTCCCGCTGCTTCACGCGCGGAACGAAGTTGGGCGGCGATAAGTTGCTTTCGGCTGCGAGAACGTGCCCGAGATTCCTTACCTCGTTTCACGATCGTCGCTTTTTCAGATTCGACTTCCGTATCTGTTTCACGCATCGCTTTCTGTTGCGATTCGGTTAACTGCATTGAAATCCGCCGTTTGCCTTCCCGCTTGGCCGCTTCGATGGCTTCTCGCTGGGCACCGGTCAATACGATTCGGCTCATCGGTCAATCCTCAATCGGGTACGCGGTGATGGGGAAAATGGTCATGTCGTCATCGTCCAAAACAAAAACGCAGGCCAGATACCGCCCCTCGCTGTCCTCACCGAAGGCGATCAACCGACCCGACGACCGACTGCGCTCAATCTCCTCCGGGTCTTGAACGATGCTTTCAAAATCTTCGACGCTCACACCATGCTGGCGAAGTTTCGCTTCACGGCCGGGCGTCCAGAAGAAAAGTTAAAACGGCATCCGGTGTTCTCGCTTGGGTGGACTACTAAAATACTACACGAGGGTGCATTTAAAAGCAACAGTCGAGGAGCGAGACTCTCTCGCCGGTTGAGTCCCGATCGGTTGGGATCTTATTTGGCGAGCGACCCGTCTCTTTGGAGTCCCTTTCCTAGACTTTGACGGCGGCGGATCGCTCGCCTTTCTCAATCATCGCCGAAGGTTGACCGCCATGAGTCAAAACGAAACCAACGTCTACACCCGCGCGCACGCCGCAACTCGCTGGCCGGCAGCATCCGCAACGCCATCGACGCCGTATCCCGGCGACATGGTGCGACTTTCCAAATTGCTCTCAAGAGCCAAGCGATCAACCGTTTCGTTTATTCCGCGCTACCTGCCAGTGTGGTGGATTTTTGAGGTCTGAACTCCTGCGTCCAATGGGCAAAAAGGGGAATCCGCAACGGCAAATACGCGTTGCGAATGATCTGGTTTTGGAACGCTGTTGATGGCGATTTCGTTTCCTGGGGCCTCGTCCGGAATTGTGCAATGCAAAATCATTGGAGGCAGGAGTCGATGCCGAAGAAAAATCCTACATGCTGTAGGAGCACAAAGAAAGGCTACGTGGTATGGTTGCGACGTGGGCTAGACGATTGGCACGATGGCGGAACGCTCCGTTGCCATGTCAGAGAATAGACGCCTACTTCGGAACCGCCAAGAAGGTATACTTGGGAACAAGAAGGTATACTTGGGAAGTCGAGCACGAGTACCGCCGTGCTGAGTACGAGCACGGCAAAGACAAACCGACTCAGACGCATCCAGGTTGGCACACTTTCATCGAGGGAACGTCCATCACTCTGGCTCAGTGAACATTCACACGATATATCAGGAGTAGTCGTTTGACCGCAGATTTCTTCTCGCAGTCTTATTCCGACGCCCGGAGGCGATTCACCGAGGCGGCGCGGTCAATCGGCGCATCTATCAGCGTCTATGGCGTCAATACCGACGACGATGAGGATCTGACGATTGATGTGGCCATCATCGGTCCGGACGATGCACCCACGATCGTCACTTCGTCGGGCGTTCATGGAGTGGAGGGATTTTTCGGCTCGGCCGTTCAGTGCGCCGTTCTCGATCGACTGGGCCGCAGCAAACCAAATCAACCGATTCGGCATGTGTTGATTCATGCCGTGAATCCGTTTGGATTCTCACGACTCCGACGCTTCAATGAGGACAACGTCGATCTGAACCGCAATTTCTTAAGCGACCTCAGCGATTACACCGGCGCACCGGAGGGTTATGCCGAACTTGACGCGTTCCTTAACTCGAAGTCGCCGCCTTCGCGTTTCGAGCCAGTCATGGGAAAAGCAATCTGGATGATCTGTCGCCTCGGGATGCAGGCGATCAAGCAGTCAGTAGCAGGCGGGCAGTATGAGTATCCGAAAGGAGTTTTCTTCGGTGGGCACGGACCCAGCAAATCCGTCCAAATCATCCGCGAGAATTGTGATCCTTGGATAGGATCATCGCAGCAAATCGTTCATCTCGACTTCCACACTGGGTTAGGTACGTTTGGCGCCTACAAACTGCTGCTTGCCGAAGCGGCGGAATCGGAGGCTGTTGCGTGGTACGCCGATGCATTCGGCCGTGATTGGATTGAACCCTCTGACGCTTCCGCGGGGACTGGGTACACGATATCAGGCGACTTCGGACAATGGATGCAGGAGCATTTCTCGGAGCGGGACTACCGATTTGTCTGTGCAGAGTTCGGAACCTATGGTTTGATTCGAGTACTTAGCTCGATTCGAGCTGAAAATCGTGCGCACCATTACGGGAATGAAGATAGTGCTATCAATCAGTCCGCCAAGTCGGAGCTACTGGAGTGCTTTTGTCCGCGTGATTCGTCCTGGCGAGATCAGGTGGTCGACGCGTCCCTGCGAATTGTCGACCAAGCCGCACAAGCTGTAATGGGTCAGCGTTAGCGAGGGATCAAATCGAATCCCTCGCTAACGCGTCGGCTCTCTAAATCAACAGCCCGCGAGCGCCAAAATGGCTCCATCTATCGAAAAGCTTACCAGCGGGTGCTTAACTTGGCGGCAGCGACTTCAGATACGCGGTCACGGCGCTAGCGTCATCATCGTTTAATTGGAACGATGGCATTGGCGATTTGGGAGCGGATCCGTCGGGTCGTACACCATGGGTCAGCAGATAGTGAACAAACGACTCCTCGTAATTCCCCAGACCGGCCAGCGATACCGACTGGGCTGCCCATGGCCGAGCGAATTTCGGTGCTTTCACGGGAATTGGCGCACCGCGTAACAACCGAGTTTCAATCAGAATGCCGCGAGAGTCGCGCGGAGTGTGGCATTCGATGCACTTCGCGACATGATGAACCAAGTACTTGCCGTGAGCAATCTGGTCGGCTGCTACTGATGCCTCTCCTGAGCTCTCTTGGGCAACGGCGATTCGGGCGGGCCAACTGAATGCCCATCCCATGACAAATATAAGAAGAGCGAGCGCGGTAGCTCCAATCACCACTGGACGATGGCTCAAACTTCTCATCCGTTCCCCTCCTCGATGACATGACTTGGTTCATTGCGAGCGAGTCGAACGATCAGCACAACGAGCATTATCACGGTCAATAATCCGAGCGCTCGGACCGTCCACTGCACCGCGGCCCCAAACTTTCCAGTCGTGGGATCGTACAGGTAACACCTCACAAAAGAGGTGGGCGGAGTCTGAGACACTTGGTTCTTTTCGGCGTGATTGACCGCGGAGATCAGTTCTCGTGGAGAAAACTGGACACCATCGAGATATTCGGTGATCACGCCGCTCGGCGAAATGATTGTCAATCCTGACGCATGAGCGAACTGCTTCGAGGTGTCATCCCACTTGTAGTGAAACCCGACCGCATCGGTCAACGCATCGATGCTCGCCTGCGAGCCAGTCAAAAAGTGCCACCCTGGGCCCGTGCCATCACGAGCATAGTTGCCCATGGCGTGCTCTCGGGCTGCATCGGCGCGCTCGGGAGTATCCGCTGGATTGAAACTGACCAGCATGACGTCGAAATCTTGACCGACCGTCTCGGAAAGTCCGGCGACCGTTCGCACCAAGCCATCGGCGGCTAGTTTGCAGAGCATCGGGCAATCGAAGTAGACCAAGCACAAGACCACGGGACGCTCGCCCAGGAGATCGCCCAGCACGACGGGGTTGCCTTCGTGATCCCGGAATTTGGCATCCATCGGCAAAGTTGCGCCCATATGTGGGTCAATCCCGACCGCGTCGAGGATCTCACGCGGCTGATCGGCATTGGACAGGGAGACGAAACCGCGTGGCATGAACACGGCGAGCAACATGACGCTGAAGATTCGTATCATCTTATCCTTCTAGTACTTCGAGCGGATTTTTATCGCCAGTTCGTTTGCATAGCGTTAGGCCTTCGACTTCAGCCCCTCGCAGCAAACTCCGTACCACCCCCAGCCTTTCATGAAGCGGGGCACGCAAATTGTGGCGACATCGATTAGCCGGGCAGGCTTGATTTGTATTCGTCGGGGCGCGCGTGGGTGTGTTTCAGCAATGCGAGAAAAACGGGGCCCCCGATGGCGTTGCCAAGCGTCGCCCACAGCAGGAAGTGTCCGAAGTCGCCCCAGGAAATCTCGTCGGAGGTGAACACGCCCGCGAGTACTTCAACGCTGCCTACGATGCTGTGATGCAAATGCCCGATACCAATTGTTGCTGTCACCAGCCAAACGATCACGATTTGACTAATCGTGTCGCGGCCCGCCGCAACCAGCCACGACAGCAACCCCATCAACCAGCCAGCCAGAATTCCGCTGAGCAGGATCACGGACGACGGATGATCAACGACGTCCTGGGCAATCTCTGTAAAAACGACTCGATCGATGATTCCGAGCGCCGGACCGATGTAGGTAATGCCTGCGGCGAAGAGACCGGCGCCGAGGATATTGGCAACGTAGACAATTGCCCATAGTCGCAACAACTCCCGGATGCTGGCTCGGCCGATCAGGACGGGCAAGACTGCGAGGCTGGTTTGCTCAGTGAATAGCTCCGATCGGCCCATGATGACTAACAGGAATCCGAAGGAATACATGTTCGCGATCAGCAACGCGGTCACCACGTGAGGCAGATCGTGTTGCACCAGCGTCTGAACGGTCGCAATCAAGAACAGGCTGAATCCGATCTCAAGTCCCGCTGACAACCCCGAGAAGAACAAGCGACTCGACGGACGCCGCAATGCCGTCGTCGCCTCCTCCAGCTCGTGCCGCATGATCTGCTGGGAAGGCTTCTTGGGTTCGTCGTTATTGTTCTCCAGGTCGGATTCATCGTCGGGGCGGGGCGATTCGTTATCCATCAATTGCATTTGACATGACGTGAGATACCGGGGAGTGCACGATAACGGGTCTGATCGTCCGCCGTTGACTCGCTCACGGTGTGGCGTCGTCGTCGGTGTGATGAAACGCGAATCGCTGCAGGCTGACCGGGCCGGTTGTCTTCAGCGAACGCTGAGCCTCATCCAAACGAGGAGACGTGCTGGTGACAATGAGCAAGATCGCGCCGTCGTTGATTCGCTGCTCATAGTGGGCGGCGGAATGCGAATTGATACCATAGTGGTTTGCCATCGCGTAAAGACCGCGCGAGTCAACGCGATCGGCGTACTCGGAATTGGCACTGGACTGCCCCGCCTCGGACATCACCGCCCCCAGGGCCGCACCGCCGACAAGCGCTGCCAGGGGACCGGCAACCATGATCGGCCCCATGACCGAGCCGATGGCCAACGGTGTTCCGACCAGCGCGCCGATCCCAGCACCGATCTCCATCGATCGTTCCACTCCCACCTGTTTATCACTGACGCCACGTCGATCCACCTTTCCAAGCGCTCGGGTGTGCCCCTTCCACGCAACGGAAACGGCGTCCGTGTGAAAATCCGACTTTCGCAAAACTTCTAGGCCAACTTTCGCCGCTCCATGCGACTCATACTCGGCAACCAAACAAGCCGCTTGCATGACTACAAAACTCCAATGAGTAAAAAACTAGAAGTAAAACCACAAACTGAAGCCGATGGCGACGATCAAAAGAACGACAAGGTAACTCAAACCGACGATGCCGATCACACTGTCAGGAGATCGCTCGTCGAGGCTCATGTTCTCACCCTTGCCACGTTCGCTTAATGGCACATCGTCATCACTTTCATCACGTTTCTTGGCGTCTGCCATGTTGCCGATCCTTTCTTAACGCAGTGGACTGTCATCGCCTAGGCGTACCATACGCGATGCAGCGAAGACGCGGTGCAAATCAGGTGCCACTTCTGTCGGAAGTCGCCGATTTTTCTGGCCGACGCACTCGGCTCGACACCTAATGAACCTGCCCGTTGGCTACCCACTGTCGGGCTGCGGTGAGTTCGTGTTCGTCGAAATACTTGATTTCGGCGGCGGTGAACGGGCGACTCAACGCGCTGAGGAACTTGTCCCACTTGCTGTGTCCCACAATCGCCATCCGCTCAATATCACTGAAGTGCTTGATGTCGAACTTCAAATCATCCCACATCGCGTCAAGATCCCAGCCACCGAAGTCCTTCAGTACGATCAGCATTCCGATTTTGCCAAACTGCTTGATCCGTCGTTCGGTCAACGGCACAAACTGTTCGTAGTCGGCGTCCGTCAATTTACCGAGGATCGTCACGTCAATCACTCGTCCATCGTCAAGTTCGCTAATCTCTAGATTCTCTGACATCACGTATTTTCCTCTGAGTGACACACGTTCTCACGGTGTTTTTGGCTTGTTCGATTCATCGTACTGCACACGATCATAGCTGTCGACATGGTCGCCATCGCGCAGGCGATGCTCCTGCGTCTCGGCCAATCCCCTCGTTAAATAGTCGCCCATCACGAAGAGCACGAAGAACGAGAGCCACAGCAACGAGGCGACGGACACTAACCGCACCGTGCTGCTCGGCGCGAGAAGGTTCATGAACACGGCGGCAATCACAAGAGTCTTCACGACCGCGATGGCAAGCCCAACGGATGTATGGGACGCGCCGAGATGGACGAAACTCAGCCCCATCGTTGCCACCAGAAGAATGATCAACGCGGCGAACGCGATATAGAGGGATCGAATGCGATTGTGTTCGGACGTGTGCGAGTTCATGAGTTCACAAAACACTTAAGCAACTAAGTAATAAATCGGGTACAAGAAAATCCACACGATATCGACAAAGTGCCAGTAAAGACCAATCACGCCGAGCGTATTGGCCCACCCGGTCGGGCTTCCGAACCAGCGAACGACGACGGCCATCCAGGTCACCAACGACACACCCACAATCATATGCACCGCGTGCAGTCCCGTCATGCAAAAAAACAAGACGAAAAACATCTGCGCCGACTTTCCGCCGAACGGTGCCGTCGCAAACGCCGCATTATCGAAACTCGATCCGGGAAATAGGTTTTCGGTGAACAGCTCGTGGTACTCGTAGAACTCACAACTCAGAAACGCGACGCCCAAGATCGCCGTCACAATGAGTCTTCGGAAAACTGCCCGGCGAATCTCATCGGGATCGCCATCTTGCTCAATGACGTGATCCGAGATCGCCACCAGTAAACTGCCCAAGAGCAGCACCGCAGTCATCGCACCACCGATCCAAAGGTTCAAATGATCACTCGCCTGGCTGAAAGCCTCCGGATACTGATGCCGATACGCAATGTAGGCGACGACCATCCCACCAAAAAATAGCACCTCGGTCGCTAGGAATATCCAAATCCCAAGAACCGTCGCTGATTTTTGTTGCTCCGCGTCATCGAACTGCACCGCCACCTCGGCGGGCCGCGACTGCGATGACGATGATCGGCTGGGTGCGGTAATAGAATTCATGTCAAAACGCTCTCAAATTCAACGTTCCCAACGGGTTGTCCATCGTCTTCCCCCATGCGTAATCCGGACTCATAGGGCGGATAATCGTAGGCTGGTCCCGTCACAATCGGCGTCTCCTCGAAGTTATGCGTCGGTGGTGGTGAAGTCGTGTGCCACTCCAGCCCAGTTGCATGCCAAGGATTGTCGCCTGCGAGCGGGCCATATTTCAGCGAATACAGCAAGTAGATGATGGGAATGAAGTAGCCAATCCCTAGGATCGAAGCCCCCGCCGAACTCATCACATGAAAGACCTGAAACTCATCTGGATAGACGTAGTAGCGGCGTGGGTTCCCCAGATACCCTAATATGAACTGCGGGAAAAAAGTGAGGTTGAAACCAATGAATACGATTACCGCGCTGACTCGCCCCCACCATTCCGAATACATCCGACCGGTCATCTTCGGCCACCAGTAATGCAGTCCACCCATATAAGCCATGACCATCCCGCCGACCATGACGTAATGGAAGTGAGCGATGATGAAATACGTGTCGTGAACATGCACATCGAATGCCAACGTGGCGACGCAGATTCCGGTCAAACCGCCAATGGTAAATAGACCGATAAATCCGAGCGCGTAGAGCATTGGGGTCGTCAGAAAAATCGCACCTTTATATAGCGTCGCGGTCCAGTTGAACACTTTGATCGCCGAGGGAACCGCAACCAACATGCTGAATAGTGAGAACAGCACGCCCGCATAGACCGACTGGCCACTGACGAACATATGGTGTCCCCACACCAGGAACGACAATACTGCGATCGTCACGCTCGAGGCGGCGACGAATCCATAGCCGAACAGCGTCTTGCGAGAAAAACACGTCACGATCTCAGTGATAATCCCCATTCCAGGCAGGATCATGATGTAGACAGCCGGATGGGAATAGAACCAAAATAGATGCTGGAAGAGCACGGGATCGCCACCGATCGCCGGGTCAAAAATCCCCACGCCGAACAGCCGTTCCACCGCGATCAGCCCCAACGTGACGGCCAATACTGGCGTCGCGAGCACCAGGATAACGCTGGTTGCGTACATCGACCAAATGAAAATCGGCAGCCGCGTCCACGTCAGTCCCGGGGCACGCATCGTATGCACGCTGACGATAAAATTCAGCCCCGTGGCGATGGATGAGAATCCCGTGATGAACACGCCCGTCGCCGCCAGGATCACGTGACTGTTCGCGTACGTGCTGCTGTAGGGCGTGTAGAACGTCCACCCCGTGTCGACGCCGCCTAGAATGATCACCGCGAGCGTGAACAAACCGCCGAACATGAACAGATACCAGCTCAGTAAATTCAGTCGAGGAAACGCCAGGTCGCGAGCACCGATCATCATCGGGACGAAAAAGTTCCCCAGCACGACTGGCGCCGCGGGAAGCAAGAAAAACCAGACCATGATGATGCCGTGCAACGAGAACATCTTGTTATAGGTGTCTGCGGTGACGAAGTCTCCTTGCGGCGTGGCCAGTTCGATTCGGAATACGACCGCAGCGATCCCGCCAATCAGAAAGAAAAACGTGATGGCGAGCATGTACAGGATCGCGATCCGCTTATGGTCTTTCGTCAACAGCCATGAGCGAAGCGTCGTCCCCGCGGTCAGATAGTTTGCTGATTCAGACATAATATTTCCGAGTAAGAGCACTCTGCAAGAAAACAGGGTTTGGCTTGCTGGCCAAGAACCCTGGTCTGCACCGAAGTTGCCAAGGGTCGCTAGCTCTCACGTTTTTGCTCTTTGCGTTGTTTACTTGAACGTTTTCAGTTATCACCTTCCGCTCCTGCTTTGCTTTTCGCATCGGAAGTCGCTTGCAGTCCCGGACCCGCTAAAGGCCCCGTGGCGTCGGCGATCGACCGCAAGTAAGCGGTGATCTCCATGATCTGCTCCGGTTCAATCTTGCCGTCGTAGCTCGGCATTATCGATTGGTATCCCGCACGCACTTCCGACTTGGGATCGACGATCGCGCGACGGATATACTCCGCGTCCGCGGTGATCGAACGGCCGTCCTTCAGCACGACACCATGTCCATACAGGCCGGTTAAGGGTGGCCCCGTCGGTGCATCTGACAAACGGTCGACGCCGCGGCCATGGCATTGCAGGCATCCCATCGCTTCGACCTGACGTCGGCCGCGTTCGGGCAACGAATCGCGATCAGCGTCAGCGAGCCACTGGGCGTATTCCTGAGGTGACTGCACGACGACCTCGCCAACCATGTGAGAATGATCGGTGCCGCAGTATTCGGCGCAAAACAGGTGATACACGCCCGGACGGGTCGGTTCGAACCACAGTGTCGCGTATCTTCCCGGCAGAACGTCTTTCTTGACGCGAAATGCTGGCACAAAAAAGCTATGAATCACATCCTCCGAAATCATCGTCAACCGCACCGGTTGCCCCGTCGGGACGTGAAGTGAGTTGATTTCACGGCGACCACTCTGGTGCGATACCTTCCACATCCATTGCTTCCCAACGACGTAGACATCGATGGCGTCCTCTGGCGGTCGATGTTCGTGGACGAACAGAGCCACCCCCCAAGCAAAGACAGCCAACATGATGATGAGCGGGCCGATCGACCAGGTCAGTTCGAATATCCAGTGTGTCAACTCGGACGCGGTCGACACGCGATTGACTTCGCGGGTGTGCCAGTACTTCGCGACCAGAACCACGATCGCTACCGCGATCCCCACCGAAAACAGTGTCGTTATGCCAAGCAATGCCCACGAAAGGTAGTCGACCTCCGTGGCCACACGCGAGGCGGCATCGGGAAACATACGAAAAGACTGGTTCATTTCGCCGCCTCCGGGGAATCCGAGTTCTCACCTGCCGATGCTGCATTGATCGGCCACGCGATCTTCATTTCACGTTGCGCCATCAGCTCGATCCCACGTTCGATGGGGATGTGCGCCATTGTATGCTCCTTGTCTTGCCACGCGTACTGCCGCAAAAAAGCTCGCTCCTCGGCCAATAGTTTTTCGCGCCCGTAAGCCTGGTTGGG
>JBDNIG010000336.1:0-4080 GCA_041688415.1 Rhodopirellula sp.
ATCCGACCGCGACTGAAATCGAGGCTCCAGATTTCGTCCAAAATCAAATGGGTCAGGAAACCAATCAGCACCGCCAGGGACTTGTAAACGCGAATCGCTTCGCTCGGACACGGCATGATTAAGTACGCGCCCACGCCCGCGCTCAGCGCCGCTGGGATGCTGTGCCACATTCCCCGGTGGACCGTGTAGCGACGGAAGAACTCAACGACGACAAATCGAATCAGGATGTAAATCAACATCGCCGCCAGCGCCATCGCTTCGTGCGACAATCCCATATCACGAAATCGATTGACCATCAGCATGGGAATTACCGCTGACATGAACAGTGTTGTTTCGCGTAGTGGGACGCCCGTGTCGGAATCGAGATCGGGCAGCATGCCCGCCACGCTGCACAAGCCGCCGGCGAGCAACCCGCTCTCGATCGACATCCCCTGCGTAGCCACACCCCAATACCCGTAGCCAATGCCCACGACTGTGCTTGTCGAAATATGGGTTTTGAAGCCAGCCAAGGGGAGGAGCAGCGATAAATGAGGAACGATGGAGACCGGAGCAGAGCAGGGCGGTCGAAAAATGACGGACGTATCCACTCCCGCGATTAACAAGTTTCGACCGTCGATCGCCACACCGGAAAATCTGATATTGCTCTTCGCCCTGCTCCGCTCGTTCTGCTACAAGCCGAGGGTTGACGCCCGAGATGCCTTCATCCACCGACTGGCGACGGTAGCTACTGCGTCGCTCTCACCAGCAAATTCGTTATTGTGCAAACTTACGACATCCTCATGGCGATCGTCCTTTTCGGTGCGATGCTCTTTGGCGCGCTGAAAGGGTTTGCCTGGCAACTCGCTTCGATCGCTTCGATCGTTGTGAGCTATGCGGTCGCGTACCATTATCGCGAACCCTTTAGCCAGAACATTCAGGCTGAGGCGCCTTGGAATCGCTTTCTGGCGATGCTGATTCTGTACGTGGGCACCTCGTTCGTGATCTGGGTCGCTTTTCGGATGATCGCGGGCACGATCGATCGTATGAAATTGAAGGAATTTGACCGTCAAATCGGTGCGCTCTTTGGGCTCGGTAAAGGCGCTATTTTCTGCACATTGATCACACTATTCGCCGTCACGTTGCTCGGCGAGAGTTCCAAGCAAGCGATTACGGCGAGCCGCAGTGGACGCTGGATCGCGAGGTTGCTCGATCAATCCGACGCGATCATGCCCGAGGAACTTGCTGCCGTCGTCGAGCCGTATCTCGATCGCGCCGAATCGCATCTCCAAGGCCCTGGCGACGCCCAACCTTGGCTCGCCGAAGCACCGCCAGCGCAGCGCAATGCGACGCCATTTCAAGGCGGTCAATCAGCACCGAATCCAGCCTGGTCAACCGCTCAGGATTCCGCACCGAACACGCAGCGCCCGGCAACAAGTTTCACCGCGCCGCCGCAGTGGCAGCAAGCCGCTCGGTCCGCACCCTGGCAACGCTAAATCGCCAACCGACGGCTCCGTTAGATAGTCGACCGACGGCTCCGCCCGTCGTGAGTGAGTACACCGCGCACACCGGGGCAGCCCAGCTCGGACCGACGGAGCGGTCCGGCTACAATTTGGCTAAAACACGCGTCCCAGACGGAACGAATACAACATAAGAGGCATTATCGGACGTTGCGGGGCGGTCAAAATATTCTGTAACCCGCTGTGGTCGCCTCGCGTTGTGAGCCGATCGCCGTCAGGCTCCGGTCATCGTCGCCAGGTCCGGACGCTTGCTCTCGGCCCACGGGATCCGCTTAGCTGACCACTTCGCTCGCTTCGCCGGACTCCAGGAACACGCCGATGCGGCGGTACTTTTCGTAGCGTTGCTCGACGAGTTCATCGATCGGCATCGCCTCGAGCTGGACAAGCTGACGCGATAGATAATCTTTCATTCGAGTCGCCATTTGATGATGGTCGCGGTGGGCGCCACCGAGCGGTTCTTCGAGCACATCATCGACGATCCCGAGCCGCTTCAAGTGCGCGCTGGTGAACTTTAGCGCCGCGGCAGCTTTGGGAGCATGTTCGTGGCTCTTCCATAAAATTCCCGCGCAGCCTTCGGGGCTGATCACGCTGTAGTAGGCATGCTGCATGACGGCCACGCGATCGCCGACACCAATGCCCAATGCACCGCCTGAACCGCCTTCGCCGATGACAACGCAAATGATCGGCGTTTTCAGCCGACTCATCATAAACATGCTCTCCGCGATTACCTGCGCTTGGCCGCGTTCCTCGGCTCCGATTCCGGGATACGCACCGGGCGTGTCGATGAAACAGATCACGGGGAGTTTGTACTTTTCGGCGAGTTTCATCCGTAGCATCGCCTTGCGATAGCCTTCGGGATGGGCGCAGCCGAAGTGGCACGCGGCGCGTTCCTTGTAAGTGCGACCTTTCTGGTGCCCGAGCACCATGACTTTGAAGCGATCGAGCTTGGCGAAACCGGACAGCATGGCGCGGTCGTCACCGAAATGACGATCGCCATGCAGTTCAACGAATTCGTCGAACGCGAGGTTCAGGTAGTCTCGCGTGTACGGGCGATTTTTGTGCCGCGCCACCTGGACGGTCTGCCATGGATCGAGCGAGCTGTAGGTTTCCTTCAGCTTCGTGACCCGCGCCATCCGCAACGACCGAATCGCCGCTTCGACTTCCGTCGTGCGATCGGTCGTCCGCTCGAGCGATGCAATTTTTTCTTCGAGATCCGCGATCTCGTATTCGAATTCTAAACCAGGACCCGCCATTGATTATTCCTGTTCTTTCCGTTTCTTGTCAGCTTCGGATTCTTTGACTATGTCGTAATTCCCGTCCGGGCGTTTGATCATGTCGTCGGCAGACTTCATTCCACCCATGTCATCAAACACGCTGACCTCCGGTGCCTTCGGTCGTTTCAGCCAAATTTCGATTGATCGAAACTCCTTCAAGAATTCCCACACCGAACCGGGCCGGTCGTCCTGCTTTTTAGCCATCATTTTTTTGATTAACGTCGCGAACTCGGGCGTCACGTTGTTGTTGTAAGCGACCGGGCTGGGGATCGATCCGGTCAGGTGTTTTGACAAGAGATCATTGGGTGTTTGGCCCGTGTAGGGTGGTTTGCCTGTGACCAACTCAAACAGCACGCAGCCGAACGAATACACATCCGCCCGCTCGTCGCAGAGCTTGCCGCGAATCTGTTCGGGTGCCATGTAGCTCCGTGTGCCCTGCACCGTCTTGGACCGGTAGAACAGTTTCTTGATGCCGGTGAGCTTGGGTTCGGCGATCGTGAAGTCGATCAGTTTGGTCTCACCATCGCGGGCAACGAGATAGTTGTCCGGTTTGATATCGCGGTGAATCCAATTCTTGGTGTGCATGTAGTACAGGCCCTCGGCAGCCTGCTCGACAATTTTTTTGAGCATGAAGGAGAGCGAATCTGGGCCTTTGCGGAGCGCCTGTTTCATGTTCAGTTCGCTGAACAACTCGAGCACAAGAAAGGGTCGACCTTTGTCGGTTTGCAGATCGATCATTTTGATGATCCGCGGGCTCGCCAGCGCTTTGCCGACGTTGTACTCGTGCTTGAGCAAGCTGATTTCGTTTTTGTCTTTCGAGCAGCTTTCTCTCAGTACCTTGATCGCGTATCGCTTGTTGTCGGAGCTGGTTTCGTCGATCGCCTCCCAGACCTCCGCCGTAGAGCCGATCCGGATCAGTCGGGCGAGTCGGTAGGGACCAAGGAAATCGCGGGATTTTGACATCAGGCTGGCGACGGTAGACGAGGACGGGAAACGCGGGTCAAGTAGATTATGACGGCGATATGATACCCCAGACCACCCCTGCGACGAAAGGGAAGTGCCACGAGGCCGATTTAGCAGGCAGGAGCCTGCGACGCAGTGCGTTCCCAGGCGAGAGCCCTCTTTATCCTACACAAATTTGCGAAGCAAATTCCTGTCTCCCCTCTCCCCCGCTTCGGAGATCGTGCGGCTTTTAAGTACTGTCGCAGCAATGGTTTACTTCACCCTCCCGAGCGAAGCTTGGGAGGGTCGGAATTCGAGCTTTCAGCGAGAATTCCGGGGAGGGCCGAGCGCGCAAGTTGGGTTGGTGG
>JBDNIG010000337.1:0-3491 GCA_041688415.1 Rhodopirellula sp.
ACATTGTCAGGCTTTTCAGGAATGTCGAGAGATACGAGGTCAAAGTGGGGGATGAAATCACGATCTTTCCAGCTGATCTGTCTGCAATTCAAAAGAAAACTCTTGAGCTACTTGATGTCCCCGTCGCCGACTACCAATAACTCCACGTCGCAATTTCCTATGAAACAAATCAAAACTAGCCCTTTTCAACCTGCGGAATGTGAGTGAAATAACTTGCATTTTTCAGTTTTCATTTTAACTTTTTCAATTTACTCCCTCACTCACGGCACGATTTGATCGTCCAAAACACGGCGGCAAGCTTTCGCGGCCGCCTTCCATTGACCCGCCTTGGCGGTCGCGATGATGGGTTGCAAAGACGAGTCATCCCCATTGGGACCAGCGTTCTCGGCCTCGGCCAGCAGCGCTTCGACTTTCGCTAAACCTTCGTCACTCGATTGGTTGCAGACGCGGTACAACGCCACCGCGATGTCATACTCCGACTGACTCAGCACCACTTTTTGCGGCCACATCCACCACAACGTAATCAAAACCAGCACGGTCACTACTGCGATTCGTATCTTCATTAGAGTTGCTCCAGGTCAACGACTTCACCTTCAGCGATGCTGGACATCTCCGCCCATAAAATCAAATCGACAAAGTTGGTGACGAATCGCACCGAGCCGTCACCCATCGCGACCATGCCGCCACCGGGATGTTCGGAGTACATTTGGCCAACGTGATAGGTCGGGAAGTTCACCGGGTGAATGATCGGGCTACCCGTGATGTCCAGCTCGCCACCGGAGGGGCCCGCGTGTACGAGAGTCAGCGTCGCGGCCGCGTCGGGACTATTCTCGGGTGAGTGGAACTGCGGGTGCGTGAAGGCACCCGGAACCACGCCCACCCAAGTCTTGTCGCTGAGCGCCGAGCTGTGCTCGCCAAAAAAGATCGAGTTGCTGGTGCCATCGAGCACATCTCGAAATCGCGTTTTTGAATTGCGGTAGAACGGGCCATCGGCGACTTGCCCGGCGTCTCCGTCAATCTTCACCACCGTCGTTTCTGAAGTGTAGATGTTCGTGAAGACGATACCGGTCGCCGCCGCCCCGCACTCGCCCCAGCAACTCTCCTGGCCATGGCTGGCGACGTAATGGCTGCGCCCCAGTTGCACGGTAGCACCGTTGATCATCAAAGCTTGCCCCGACTCATCTTGCACCTCAAAGGGTGCGTCACCGCCGGTCGCACTGGGGCAAAGGAACATCGGCAGCGTCGCCGAGACTGTGGCTTGATTGGCAGGGTCCCAAATCGGTCGATCCATTCGTAGATTGTCGACCACGGCCGAACCTTCAGCAAAGGGTAAGAGCGCCGCCGCCCAGCCCCAACCGGGGCACGCGTCCCACGTGACCGGGTCCATTTGGACCGCTGGAGGTGCCGACCCGTTTCTTGTCGCAAAGGAACTGTATCCGGCCGGAAACTGATTGAACGCGGAATGGTAGTTTTGATTTGCGAGGCCCACCTGGCGCAAATTGTTGCTGCATGATATTCGCCGGGCAGCCTCTCGGGCGGCCTGAACCGCCGGCAGCAACAGTCCGACCAAGACGCCGATAATCGCGATCACAACTAGCAATTCGACCAAAGTGAATGCTTGACGTGGACGTCGTTTCTTTCGTACCACTTGGTTGTCCCTTTCTGAAAACGTGTTCGCCTAAATATTAGCCCTGGCTAACTCAAGAACGTTAGAAATAGCCTCGGCTCTGAACTTAGCCAAGGCTAACTTCGTGAGATTGTTGCTGGTCAGGGAAGTTTGGTCAAGGGCCGGCATCGGCGTTTTCAAGGTTTTCAGCGGTGGGCTTCGTAGACCCATCCAGAATCCTGCCGCACTCGCTCACGCCATCCAGGCGGCTTTGTAGCTGAGTCCCAGATTCAGAATTCGCTGGATCAAAGCCTCGTACGAGACCCCGGCGGCTTCCGCGGATTCGGCGAAATCCTCGCCGTACTCAATGCTGGGATTGGCATTGGCTTCAATCACGAAAATCTCGCCGCTGGGTGTCAAACGCAAATCCATGCGGCCGTAGCCGCTCATGCCGAGAACGCGATAGATCCGTTTGCATAGTTTGGCGATGCGTTGCTCCATGGCCGGATCGAGATCCTTGGCGGCATGGGTCGTGATCTGGTGACGCTCTTGATAATTGCGGTCCCATTTGACACGGCTGGTGGCAATCCTGGCTGCGTCGTCGGGCATGCTGCCAAAATCCATTTCCCAGGCCGGAAAGCAGACAAGGCGGTCGTTACCAATCACACCGCAATAAATTTCTCGACCGTCGATGTACTGCTCGACGAGTGCATCGTCGTGTGCCCTTTCATGGACGAATGCCACCCGCTCGGCCAGTGCCTCGTCGTTGTGGACCAGCGATGCCTGTGAAATCGCAAACGAAGCGTCTTCGGTCACGGATTTGACGAACAGCGGAAACGTCAAACGTTTCGGGCGCCGCACGGCGCGGCCCTGTTTGAAACGGCAAATCGTGGCGTTGGAATTCGATGATACGCCAGTATCTTTTTCGAAAGTGCTTTGTCTTTGCTGAGCAGTAACCCACGAGGATTGCAACCCGTGTAGGGTTGTTGCATCAGTTCCAGGTAACTGATCACGGCAAAATCGTAGGTCACGACGCCATGGAATTCCTCGAGCAACATGTACGTGATATCCGGCTCGAACTCTTTCAACGCCTTCCGGATCGGTCCCAAGTCATCGTAGAGTCCCAGCGGCAGGACTTCGTGTCCGAGTCCGCGCAGCGTCTCGCAGATATCGAACTCCGCTTTCCATGGCCCCCATTCATTTTCATCAATGCCCTCCAAGGATTCGGGCGGAACATGTCCGTCCCGCACCAATACCAAGACGCGAAGTTTGCTCATGCGGATCCCTTTGCGGATCGATTCTTAGATAGCAACACGATGGCCTCCTTCGTGCAAGAAATTGGTGGTGCGGACGGCGACCAAAATCATTGCGTCCCGTTTGGCTTCCTCGACGGGTCCACCCAATCGCAAATTCAGCTCACGACACCGCTCAATCATTTCTTGCACCACTTGATCGATTGTGTAGGCGTATTGTCCGGTCCACTTCGAGACGGTGCGGTGCAGTTCGGTGCGAATGCGGGTCAAGAATGCGGCCGCGGTCATGTTCCGCCGGTGGACCTCGTCGGTTGAAAAAAGACGGCGCAAGTCGACGTCATACACGCTCGGCAAGTCGACGCCATAGTACGTTCGTTTGCGCTGATAATGGGTCCGCAGAGTTTTCCGCAGTCGTGAAAGCGGGTCGACGGTTGCGCGTGAACGCACCAGTGAATTTTTGCCCTGGATCGTGCTCATCAACTCGTCCACCGCCTCGAGTTTCTTGATCGCCAGCCAATTGCGATAGCGGGTGCGCCACCGCGACCCCGGGCGCAGCCACACCGCAAAGGTTTCCGCAAAGTCCTCGAGCGGATGCGACTGGGCATACCACATCTCGAGATGATGCACGTAAT
>JBDNIG010000338.1:0-9396 GCA_041688415.1 Rhodopirellula sp.
CGTGCTTGTCTGCCAGTTGCCGCAGGGTGCGCATATCGCAGGGGTTGCCGGCCAAATGCACGGCGATGATGGCTTTGGTTTTGGGCGTAATCCGCCGCTCGACATCGGTCGGATCCAAGTTGTAGGTGTGCGGTAGGAGGTCGGCAAAGACTGGCACAGCCTGCTGATAAATCACACCGATGACGGTCCCCATGTCGGTGATTGGACTGGTAATCACTTCGTCCCCCACTTCAATCCCAGCTGCCGATACAGCAATGTGCAGGGCGGCGGTCCCGGAAGAGCACGTCATGACCCACTCCAACGGACAGAACTGCTGAAAGCGTTCGATCATCTGCGTGGTTTGCGGTCCCTTCCAATACATGAGCGACCGCTGCTGTAGCATTGCTTCGAGCTGTTGCCGCTCGGGCTCTCCCCATCGCGCCTGCTTCGGAACCGATGTGGTCACCGCTTTGGGGCCACCGTCGATGGCCAGCGATGCTTCGTCGCTCGCGGTTGCCGAGGAAGCAAGCAGTCCACCGGCTAGCAGCGAAGTTGTCGTCACAAAGTTACGGCGGGAAAGTGGGTCATGAGGCTGCATGGGTTTCTCCGGTGTGAGACGGTCGACGTTGTCGTGGGCGATCAGCCGAACTAGCCGGCCACAGCACGTTGCAAGGAAAAGCAAACGTTGCCCGCGGGGGCGAAACGTGGAATAAATCCTAGGCCACTTTCCTACTTGTCGGCTCCAACGATAAAGCGAACCCGGTTAGCGGCCCGGGGGAATGCTCAGCAAGACGGGTTCGGAAGATTCGTCGGGCAATGCGTCAGAAATCCTCGATCCAGCTACCGCTTCATCCCAGTCGTAGGACAAAAGCAAATCAAAACCCGGATTCTGATTCTTGACTTGGCACGAGCACGGACCCGACAAGAACCTGCACGCGTTATCAATGGTGGCCAGCATAATCCCTCGCCCAACCAATCCATACAACACTCGTCCACGTCCGAGGACCGGAAATGCTTGCGGCTCGGTCTGCGGTAGTTCAGCCTCGCTGTGCGTCAGTGCGGCTAACAAAAACGCCTCCTGCGGATCCTCGCGGTCGAGCGTCACCATCGAGAACTCGATTCGCAGGGGGATCCGATTGTTTGCCAATCGCACCGGATCGATATCCAGCTCATCTGCCGTGGGCACCGTCAGTATTTGCTGACTGGCGGCGATGTGCTGCTCGAGTGTGCGTTTGGCTAAGCTGTCTTTGTCAGCATCACCGCTGGGGACAAAAATCCATACGGCTGATTGTCCACTGCTCAACCGCCGTGCAACCTCCTTTCGAACAGGGGAATGCAGCAGTCGATCGACGGCATCGTTGGTCAGTTCGCCGGTTTCGAGAACGCGATCAGGCACTTGCTCCGCAGTGCGCGGATAGAGCACGATCATGAGCGGCGAGTCTTTGGGCTGATGCTGCTGCCACATCTCGAGCAACCGTTCGTCGTGAATCGTCGCCACATCGGCAGTCACCACTTCAAAATTGGCACCATGTTCCGCGTCTGCCGATTGCAAACGCTGCAGGCTGGTCTGCGAAGTTCCGTCGAGTGGCCCGGACGAAAGTACGATCACTTGGTACTTGTCCGCCGACCAACGTTCCAGTGCATAACGAAACACGGGGACTTGGCAAGCCATCCCAACGGCGGTGGAAGCAACCACCGCCGTGACGGCCAATAGAAATAGATGCAAAGGATTCTTCATATCGACTATCTCTTCTCGGTTTCGCGTTTTTCGATCTCGATGCCCGACAGTACGGCGGCCCCCTGTTTGGGCACGAACCGTAATCGCAGATTGCCAGCGATGGGAATCTGCTCTAGCAAATGCTCCGCCGTCTCCTGGCCCGAACCATCGGCCGGGTCGATGGTCACGTCGCTCAACACCAATTCGTCTTGCACATAGACATCGAATACCCGTCGGCCCTCGCTGGCAATTGGCGAGCAAGCGAAATGCAGACGCACATTGTAGCGATGAACCGGATCGTCGGCATCGGCCGCCGTAGTCGCTACCAGTTGCTCGCCGTGCTGGGTTGCCGCAGTATCGGCTTTCGCTGTGGTTGCAGCTTTCTTGGACTTCGATTTTTTAGCCGCTGCCTTGGCGGGCGGCGATTTGACTCGCATGCCGATCCGCAGTTCGGTCAGACCCTCCAAGCCCGATGCCAGCACCCATGGCCGCTCCACGCCTTTGACCATCGACGAGTGATGCCGAAATGGCTTGGCCTCCGCATTGGTCTCGATATCGATTGGAAATGAGTCGCCAGTCATGACTGGATACTCCATCCACAATTGCCCATCGGGTTGCCGGCGATGGCCGGGCGCACCGAAGTTAATCGCCATGCGTTCGAGCAACTGATTTGGCTTTGCGTTGTTTGCAATCAGGTCAATCGTCCACATATCGATGTCAGGCATGTGGACCAGAGCCAACGAGGTTTGATTCTGATACGCGCAACTACACGTTCGCGTATAGTCTGGCGCATTGAGCACGCCGTTGGCCACGACGAGGTTGGAAGTACAGCCCGATTTAAAGCCACCCAAGTTGCCCGTGCCACCTTCGGTCAACAGGTCGTAGTAACCTGCGGCGCCGGAGCGGAAAGTAAGCATGTTCTCACTGGCAATGATGCTGTTACAGCCGTAAGCACGCGTGATCTTCCAGGGCTGTAATTCTCCAGTCAGCGGGTTCTTGACCATCCTCTGCTTGCCGGTCAGCAAGTTAAACGCTCCCGCCGACTCGGCGTAGGAGTTGGCGTTGGTGATGATCAAATCATTATGCAGGATGCAGGGACCGGAGTAGTCCAGGTCCGGGTTCTGCCACTGGATCGAACCGTCGTCAGCGTGGTAGACGGTCATGCCGTGTCCTGTTTCAGAGGTCAAGCGATCGCTGGCTTTGGCACCAGCTTGCAACAGCAGATCGTACTGTGGCGAATAGCCCAGCCACGTTCCAAAGATGCCCTCCTCGACTTCCCATAGCGTCTTTCCGGTTCGGTAATCCATGGCCAGGATGCGGTAGTCGTCAGGCTCCGCTTGGCCGCGCCGCAATAACGCCTTCTCGATATGACTGGGGTTTTTGTCCAGGCAATAAAGTTTGTCGCCACCAGCGACGACGCCGTTGTGCCAGAAGCTATGCTTGGCCATGACCTGCCATAATTGTTCACCCGTATGACGATCAAAACCGATCAATCCCGCGCTCGCTGCCCGGTCGTAACTCTTTGAACCGAAGCCAGCTCTGTTGCGACTGAGACCTTTGTCCGCCTCAAACTCCAAGTCATGACGCTTGCGATGTTTGGCGAAACCCAAACCGCCAATGAGCACATCTTCGTAGACGCCGATATAACCCCATTCGGGTTGATCGCCGTTGTCGTCGCGGGGCAGTTTGATTTCATGAAGCGTTTCTCCGGTCAACGGATCGAGCGCCAAGCAGGCGTTGCCGACCAGCATGTAAACTCGATCTTCGGTCACGACATAGTTGGTACCTCGGGCGTTCGCTCCGGGAATGTGGACCTGATTGTATTGAGTATCGAGTGGCTGATCTTCGTAGGTCTTATTAAAGTAGACGTCGAACGTTCCTAGATCGCCAAAGTCTCGCTTCCAGACGACGCGGCCCGTGTAGACATCGCGGCAACTGAGGCTGTTCATACCTTGGATATATAGTCGCCCACCAACGACCTGTTCCGGTGGTCCGTGGCCGTGCCGCGGCAAAACATCCATATTGCTATTTCCGCCAAACCAAAGCACGCCCAGCGGCAACTTGACTCGGCTATCGTTGGACTTCAGCGTATTGGATACGTCCCCATATTGGTGCGTCCAATCGGCGGAACCTGGCAGCGCACCGATGCGGCTGACGCAGACTCCATAGTCACGAACTTCCACCTGCGCCTTTTCAAGCCCCAACGCATCGACGAGCGTCGCCAACTGCTGGGCGTTAATCTCGGCAGCACTATCATCGCCACTGCTATCGGAGGTCAACAGATGCAGCGTGCCTCCATAGGGGCGCACCGTTTGATACAAGCTGGCAAGCGTTTTCGATTGACGGCCAAGCTTGTGCGCCACGCCCGCTGCCTGCGTATTTCCCGGCGTGGACTCGGCGGTCATTTCATGCACGATCTCGGCCACGCAATCGGGCGCGATGAACACCATGTGTCCAACGTACTGCGGCGCACGAAAGTCGGCGGCCTGGGCATGATGCACGGTGACGCCTTGCACACCTGCCGATTCTAGCTGCCCGCGCATGCGTTGCACGCGGCGCATTTCAGAATCGACCATGGCCAATTGCACAAACGGTGATTCGCTGGCCAAACCGCGGGCGATGCCCGAATCGGTTGAGCCAAACCAAAACGCATAGCCTTCGGCCGATGAGCTACTTAGCATCTGATGCACGACCTGAAGGTCTGCTGCGCTGGTTTCCCAGGCGGTTTCCTGTCCACCGTCTGTTTCGTCGCTTTTTGCAATCGCATTTTCCTCGGCGGGCGATTCGATCGGCTGTTTAGCGGCAGATGTACCGTCGCCAAAGGCCAGCAGTTTGCCGTCGAGTGTGACTGCGAAGAGCTTTTCGGACGCAACCAGTAGCCGCTCGATGTGCTCTTCACATGGCAACTCAAACGCGATCTCGGCTGGTTTGTCCTGGGTGGGCAAGCGAATCGCGGTGATCTGGTCGATGCCCGCCGCGATGAGCTTATCGCCCGCAAGAATCAAATCGCCGCGCCCATCCGCAGCGATTTCCCAGATCAATTTTTCGTCCGTTCCGTAGGCGCGGACCATCGGCTGATCGTCGGCCATCTCTGCCGAATAGATCGTACCGGCAGTCAACACGGGTTCGTTGGGCATGAAGGCCGTTTTCTTTCCCGTGGTGACATCAAAGGCACGCGTTCCTTTTCCGCGAGTATGCACGTAGAAGAAATTGTCTGCCGCGGCGACAAACGATCCGCCCGTCCCCTTGCCACCTGCATTCAATTCGAAGTAACGCAGTTCGCCTGTTGCCCGGTCGAAGACGGCGGGAACCGATCGACCGCCGGGCACGATCAATTCGCCCTGCGTCGCCACCAGGGCACCTTGTGGCGCCACGCCAGCGAACGACGGCGCACTGTGTGGTTGTTTAATGTACTGAGCACCCGTGCTATCGTTGAGCCACTGGATCTCGCCGGACTCGGCATCGAGTGCATAGATGAACGTGCCCATGAAGGGCCAAATGCTGGCGGCGAAGTAGACCCGGCCATCCCGCACCACGGGGCCGCCGCGTGCTGGCCAAGCCGAGGTTAGCCGTCGGTTGCCGATGACATGTTGAGCATTGGGTGCGCCGCTGAATTTCCACTCCAACGATCCATCCTCGGCGTCAACACAGTACAGGAAACCGTCATCGCTAGAAAAGTAGACTTTGCCCTGCCATCCCACCGGGGCCAAACGCACGGGAGCTTCCGTAACGAACGACCACAGTTCACGTCCCGTATCGGCATCGAGAGCGAGTAGTTTGTCTTGATCATTGAAACCGACGAACATTCGTCCATCGACCACGATCGGTTCAAAAATGCGATCGTACGTCATCAAATCGAGGTTGAGTGGATCATCCCAAGCGGGCACTCGCGGCGTGAATTCTCGCTGCCATAGGGGGCTGAGCGAATCGGACACCGTGTTGGTAGTCGCCGCCGAACGCTGCGCATCGCTGCGCCACATCGGCCAGTCGTCCGAGGCGAAAGCGTGCAATGGAAATTGAGCAATGGCAGTAGTCACTACCAGCAGCAACAGCTTGACACTGCCACGAACAGAAACGTTGTGCGGGAACATAGGTAGGCATCATCCAGATAATTGCGTCGACCGGGAGAGAGCAGGTCAGGTGGGATTCATCGGGGCAAAAAAGTGGCGTAAGCTTCCAGCTTGCTGGCCGGAATTTCGCAAGCTGGAAGCTTACGCCACTTCCAATAACGATCAGCGGGCACGTTGGGCTCAGCACTGCCGGATATTGTAGCATAACCGGCCGCTGACTGACAACCTAAACAAAAGCCCGAAGTCTCGCGACTCCGGCTACGTTCAACGCTGGGATGATTGTTTGGCCGTTGCTAACGGCGTTTACGCTGGTCCAGACGCTCGCCCTCGGGGGTGAGGATGGGTAGGTTCAACCCTCCGCTCTCCGCCATTTCCGTGAACAGTTGATTTCGTAACGATTCGATTTGCTCCTGGTACGCTGGCACATCAATCAGGTTGTGCCGTTCGATCGGATCGGTTTGCAAATCATAGAAACTGTCGCGATCCCAAACGCCATGATAGTAGACGTATTTGTAGCGGTCGGTACGGATCGCGAGCGTCGTCGGTGTTGCCGGGAAATTCCATTCCCAGTGATACTCGTACAGAATATGATCGCGCCACGGCGGAGGAGTGTCAGCACGGGGTTGCCATAGTGGCTTCATCGAGCGACCGTCAAACTTCATTTCCTCCGTAGCGTCGATGCCGCACATGTCCAGCACGGTCGGGGCGATGTCAATGTTCTGGACCAATTGATCGATCTTGGTGCCGGCCGAAATGCGACCGGGCGCAAGGGCTAGCATCGGGACGCGGATCGACGTTTCAAATGCATCCCGCTTGTCATAAAAACCGTGCTCGCCCAAATGGAAACCATTG
The DNA here is from genome assembly GCA_041688415.1 of Rhodopirellula sp. Lineage (GTDB taxonomy): Bacteria > Planctomycetota > Planctomycetia > Pirellulales > Pirellulaceae > Rhodopirellula. The sequence goes on from JBDNIG010000338.1 coordinate 6,619, forward strand.
TCGCCCATGTAAATCACGATCGTATTATCCATCTCTCCGGCGTCGTCCAGTGCTTTCAAAACACGACCGATGTTCTCGTCCAATCCATGGACGGTTTCACAGTAATTGTGAAACAGTTGATCAAAGTCCGGCACGGGATCGTTGTCAAACGCTCCGGTTTCCATGTGATCGATGCCGTGGATGCTGTAGCGACGATCGAGCACCCACCGCGGCTGGGTTCGGTAGTTGCGCTCCGTGTTGGCCATCGTTTCGGGATAGTCGATCGGTTCATTTTGGTAGAGCTGCGCGTTACGCGGACTCGGTTGAAACGGATAGTGGACCGCTTTGTAAGACAGGTACATTAGGAAAGGATTGTCCTTGGATCGTTCTTGGTCTAACCAATCCAGAGCAACGTCGGTCAAAACGTCGGTGGTGTAACCGTCAAACGATTGTCGCGTACCGTTGATGTTGAGGGTGGGGTCGTCGTACTCACCTTGCCCGCGGAAGCTGGCCCAAAAATCAAACCCCGGCCGCGGCGCATCATCATCGTGTCCCATGTGCCATTTCCCCACAAACGCGGTGGTGTACCCGGCACGCTGCAGGTGCTGCGGAAAGAACTGCGTGCCCGCTGGGATCGGTCGTTGATTGTCGACCACACCATGATGGTGCATGTAACGTCCCGTCAAAATCGAGGCGCGACTCGGCGAACACAACGATGTGCTCACGAACGCATTGCGGAAGCGAGCTCCTTCCTTGGCCATGCGGTCCAGATTCGGCGTCGTCAAAAAATCCGGGCAGGATTCGACACAGCTCATAAAGTCAAAACGATGATCGTCGCTGAGAATGAAGACGACGTTCGGACGTTCAGCGGCGCGGACTGGGGGGCACCATGCCAACGAAACGGTCGCGAACCACAAGCAAACAAGCAAACGCATAGCAAAACAACCGTATTGAAAAAGGTTCTGTGAAGAAAAATTGATCGGCAACACCTCTGTCGTGCGTCCAGAGCAAGCGTTAGCGAACGTCAGCGGCCTGTTTGGGATCGAGCGAAAAGTAGCCGCGTAGTGGTGACTCCAGCTTGATCCAATAATCGTCGAGTGCACCGCGGGGCGCCTGGCGAACGTCCAACCTCCACCAGCCGGATTGTTCGTTGTTTGGTGTGATTTCCTGACGATCCACGGAAACCTGGGTGCAGTCGAATTCAGCCATGGATTGGCCGGTCGGATCGGTCAGAGTGGCGGCCGCCGTCTCACCGGGAGGCTCCGCTTCCAAGGAGAGATGAAACGGCCCCGTGCCTGCGGGAACATAGAAATACAGCGGCGTGGACCGGCCCTGCAGATGCAGTCCCTGGTCCGACAAACCTCCATCGACCGCCCACGCGGCCTCCTTGACGTCAATCGTGAACGACGCCGTACCCCCCGAGATCACCACATGATAGTAATCCGAGTCGGAATCCGTACCGTCCAAAACCAACGGCACCCCCTCGCTGGCCAGGCCACCTCCGACCTCTGATCCATCGGACTCGAACACGCGGTAAGTGATCAGTTTTCCGCGAGATGCAATGCGGCGAAAATGAACCTCGACTGCAGACGTTCCTGTCGGTTTGATCACCAGATGCTGATCGCCCCGCAAGCGATAGGGTTGAACCTTCTCCACGTGTTTTGGTTGAGCGGGCACGGTTACCTTGCGTTTTGTTTGTACATACGACGGTGTGTTTGTGCCCGCGCCGGGTCGCAACGCCAACGACCCTTTGTTATCCGACAAAAAGCGAAAAAAAGCATCATCGGAAAGATAGAACTCGGAAGCCTCCGGATCATCCAGCAGGTCGTGCTGGCGAAGGTTCCAGTGCAGCACGACTAAGTTGTCACCGATCATTTTCAAGCGAAACTTTGCGTCGACGTCTTTGACTTTCGCGTCCGCCACGTGGTATCGCTGTTCGATCTCTGAGAAGTTTTTGGCGTAGATATCTCGCATCATGTCCGTTGTCAGCGTGTAGCTGGCACTAGGAAACTCGCGGTAGTGTCGCGCGACTTCGCGATCGAGCATGCGGAACATCCGGTTGATGTCATCCCCGCCCGCCCCATACGCCTTCGCACAGTACTCATCGAACAGAGCTTCGACGTCGGCGTTTGGATTCCAGGCAAGTTTAGCCAGCAGGTAATTCAGCGGAGCGGCTCGTCCCCACGCCGGATCACCGTAAACGTAAACACCCTTGACGTGCGCAGACGCCAGTCTCGGATAGATGAACTGCAAGATCTCAAGGCCAGGCGGATTGAGCGCCCCGGCTTGCGTTAAGATGTTCACCGGCAGGTCGTAGTAGGAAATGTTCTCAGTCACTTCGCTCCAGTCTCGCAGCAGTTTCTCCCACTGCTCCCGGACCGCCGGCCGCGCGAGCGTGAATCCATAATCAATGCTTGGGGTCAACACGACAAACACATTCGGTTCTAGCTTGATGGGCTGTTGCGGTGGAAACAAGTACGCCGCGTAGACGTATCCGGCGAGTACTTTGTCGGGATACTTTTCGGCAACAATTCTCGCCACGTCGTTGTAAAACGTCAGGATCGCGGGCGTGACGCTGCGTCGCCCGCGGGGATCCTTTTCATACAACGCCGAACATTGATCGCACTCGCAATAGCCTCCCGAATCCGACGGGGAAAGCGAATAGCAGGTCGCATCGGGGGTGTTGTCAAAATAGGCAATTGCCGCCTCAGCGTACGCTTGGACCAGCCCCGGGTTCGTCGTGCAAAGTTTGTAGCGACCGGTGGGTGGCACCCGCACGCCTGCCCGTTCGGCAAACCA
>JBDNIG010000339.1:0-4861 GCA_041688415.1 Rhodopirellula sp.
CTGAATTTCCTTCCGCGTCGGCGATCAGTCCGATGTAGAGGTTTCCATGAAATTCGGCCGACGCGTGAGAAGGTGTGCCGCGAGTCTTCTCAACGGCTGCACGGATCGCCTCAAAATTGCCACCTTGCAGACGCTGCAAAACCTCTTCCATTGGGACACGGGAATCGCCGGGAGCCGGTAAGAGAATGTTGCGAGCCTTCGCGATACCATCGGCTTTGGCGACGCAAAGGAAGTGCCACGCCGCGTTTTCGACGTCGTGCGGATTGACGACTCGATGCTTTTCAAACAACGAGCGAGCTTCGTCGTATCGACCAACGAAAAACAAGGCGATACCGTATTGCCATAAGTACGGCTCGGACTCAGGACTCCGCTCGATCGCTCGCTCGAAGTTCTCTGTTGCTTCGTCACATCGACCACCGCGCAGCAACGCGTCGCCTAATCCAACCAAAGATCTCGGCGAAGGCGCAGGTTGCCCAGCGACCGTTGCTCTCGCTCGTTTGATCGCGTCGCGGTGGCGATCTCGGTGCAACTCGGCTTCATTCGACCAAACGGGAAGAACGAACATCCCACTGATCAGGACGGACACATAGACCTGCGTTGTGGTGAATGGATGTTGGCGGGGACACATGCTTCGTTGGTCCTGATTCAATTGTTGACTTGCTTTACTGTGATTGTATCGGTTCTCTCAGCCATCGGCGGCAATTTTTTATTATTCACTTCGATCGGTGTCGGTGCACAGGAATCGGAAAAGGTGGCCGGGAATCGGAAAAGGTGGCCGGAGCCGAATCTTCATGGTTCTGTCCGCACTTTTCTCGTCAGGAGTCGGCAGGAGTCGTTGGGAGTCGGCAGTGACGCTCAAGTTGGTGTCAACCAAAGTGGCTGAGGACGAAACATCTAAGATGCCTCGTTAACCGCCGAAGTCAATCACCGAAGTCAATCACCGCGACTTGCTCTGGGGCAAGCGTGAATGTTGCCCTTCCGTTTGTCCACTCGACGTCTGTTTTACTCACCATTTCAATCGTTTGCTTAACCTTCCGATGTGGAAAAGAGGCGTGCAACTCGATGCCGACGTCTTGTTGTTTGGGGCTGTCGTTGAATAGGGTTAGGTAGCGAGTACCGAAACGCTCGACGTACACCGCTTGCTCACTTGAAGAGGCCAATGTGATGGGTTCCCATCCGGCTTCGGCAACGCTTTTGCACAGCGGCACATACTTCTTAAACAAATCACGGTCGCGGTTGTAGAGTTCGGGACGCGAGAAATAGTGACCTTCGGATGCATTGTGACTAAAGAAGCCGGGGAACATTCCGTAGGCCAAACAACGCTGCATGTAGCGATCGACCAAGTCATGGCTGAATGTTTCAAACTCGCTGTTCATCAAGAAACAAAATGGCTTACCCTTGCAGATCGATCGCCGGTAGAGCATTCCTGCATCCGACATCGGTTGCCACTTGCCACCGGGATTCCAATTCGTTTCCGTTCCCATGACATCCAACAGCGGTGCTAAGAAGCAGAGTTGACTCGGTGTGCTATTGGCCATCATGAATCGATCGAGGCGGTGAATGTCCTTGCTGATTGCGTTGATGTATTCATAAGCGATTAATCCCCGGAAAATCGCGGGGAAATATTCATTTGTAGAGAAGGTCAGAGGCGTGCGAGCGGCAGCGAAATGGTCACGACGGAAATCTAATTCTGCGGTGACGTAACCTTCGCTCGAATCGATATACTCACCATCGAGACGCCCGTTTGCATCCCAGCCATACAGGTTGTCGCGAATGGTTTGATTCCACTTGGTGCTGAAATCGTTCACTGTGCCATCGATCTCAGGCATCCCATTGACGCTCCATACCGCTCCATTGTACCATGGTGTATCGAGCAGTCGGGCGATCGGATTGCCTGCGGTATCGAAAAAGCCACTCGTTCGAAACGCTAATGCCTGCTGGGAGTTTTCCTCGTCGGCCAAGCGATTGGCTTCGCCTAGTGCCGCCCCCATGGTTCGCGGCATCGAAGGCGGCATCGCCATCCACCACGTCATCGGTTCGGTATATCGGAACGTGAGGATGTTGTGATCGTCATCCCACTTCGTTTCGTGATTACCTTCCTTGAAGCGAAAACCAAAATCTTCCCAGCCCTCGACTTCACTGATTTTTGCAAACGGCATCCACAGCCCTTGCTCTGCGACGCGACATTGAAAGGCATCGGGAAACGCTTTGTAATAGATATCAAGTGCGGATCGAAAACCCCATGCGGGATCGAACTTGAAACGTACCAAACGAAGCTTCGCGGTTGGCTGTTCTGGCGTCAGGGCGAGGTCATACGCTAAAAACAACTCGCCCGCACCCGAGTTATAGCCAACTCGATAGACGGCCGGGTGGGCCATATCGATCCCCAGTCCGACTCCGATATCTTCGCCAGGCCGTTTGCACGCGACCGCCGCGAACGGATAACGCGATATCCGTCCATTAGCACCTAAATGAAATTGCCCAGCATCGATGTACTCGCGGCCCGGTTCTGCCCGCTCCTGCGAGCGCGGATCGGCGAACCAAGTGACGGCATCAGAGGGAAGTGGAATCGTGTAGATTAATGTGACCGCGCGGTCAACGCCCGTGGTGTCCATTAATGTCACATCGATGAAGTTAGCATCGGTACTCGATGTATTTTTCTGATCCAACGTCAGCCCCAGAGCAGCCGACTCGATTTGCACAAAATCAGAATTTGCGGCAACATCCCGCACTTGAAAACCGGTGGTCTGAGCCGTGTCGCTCGACTGGATAACTGGCAAACCGTCGAACAAGACGGCCTGTTCGTTCATCTCGACGATCCCCAATCGGGGATTGCGAAACCAGGCCTTGCCGGAACGGTTCCGCAGTAGCAAGTAGACCGAGAGTTTCCGGACCGGTTTGGTGGGCAAAATCACTAGTTGGCGACGCTGCCAATCGTGTGTGCCGCTATCGAAAATGGCGGTTTGGCTCCACTGGGTGGTCCCGTCGGTAAAGACAAGATCCACATAGAGGGAGTAGTCGGAACTCGCAACTCCCTCAACACCTTCACAGCGACTTTCGGCCGAGGCAATGATCGGCGCCGGACGCGTTTGATTGAGCACGATCGTTTGTGCTGCACCACGCACGCCAGTGGTATCGCCGCCATTGTCACAGACAAAGGAGTCGCCCTCCGACTCGAATCCCTCACCAAAGCCGTGCCAGCCATCAGTCAAGAGCAAGTTTTCGGTGGACAAGCCGCCAGCCGCTGAGGAATCCACCATCATTCGCTTGGTAACCGACCCATCGGCAGCGGTCGACAGGCTCGGTGCGCCAGCGTGAAACGCAAGGAAAACGTAAATAACGACGCTAATTGGTTGGATGAGGTGCTTCACGGCGAGTGCTCCTAACGCGGCAATTTAATAATAATCCACAGTAACTGCGTTCTTCGCGATTCGCCAGCGATCATAACAATCCACGGGTAAGCCATGAGATTGCCCGCGACACGCTCTCGAAATCAATCGAGTTTCTGAAGAGCTTGGGTTGGCTGAACCCGAAGTAGAAGGTTTCTCCCACCCTACAGATCCACGGCGGTATCGCTTGCCGACGCGTCTTGTTGTTTCCTAAGCAACGTCATCGCTTCGAGCGCCGCGTCGCATTCGTGTTCGATCGCGACTTTCCACTGGCCCGCTGAGGCTGCCTGAGCGGCATCGTTCGAAATTTTTTCAACGCCGTTCCAGTCCAAGTCCCAGTGATGTTGCTCGGAAGAGCTTCGAATCTCGGAAACCACTTCGACCAATCGTCTGAAAACCGTTTTGTGTTGGTCGACATGATAATGACGGTAGGGGCCGGTACCCGCGGCGATCTCGGACGCTTCGAGCCCAGAATCGTAGCTGCCTTGGACCGGACGAGACGCCTGTTTGCGTCGCCGCACGTTCAGCGGTCGACGTCGATCGTCGGTCACGAGGATGCCGCTGGCCCAAATCGCAAGTGCGATCGCACCGAGAATGAATGCCACGATGGCCGATCCTGCATATTTCGACCCGTCGGAATAGGCCGCAATCGCCAATCCAATCGCACCGAACCAGCAAATGGTCGTCGCGGCCAAGAGTGATCGTGATGAATGCACGCTGCTCCAGCGAAACGCTCCATCACCGTTTGAGTTGAGTCGTGGCCTGGAGCGGTCGATCAAATTTTCGCTCGTCACATCGACCGCAATCACGGTGATGTTATCCGGGCCGCCTCGCAAGTTAGCCAGATCGACGAGCACGGGAGTGAGTTTTTCGAGCGGTAGGCAATCCATCAACACACCGAGATCATCGTCCTCGACGAGGCCGGTCAATCCATCACTGCACAGCAGGTAGCGATCGTCCAATTCCAGTTCGAACGGGCCTTCGAGGTCAACCATGACGTGGGCACCTGGCCCCAGGGATCGCGTGATCACGTTCTTCGGGATCGCTTTGCCGAGCGGACTATTGCTGCTGACTTGGCCGCTCGCCTCCATTTCCCAAACGAGCGAATGATCGAATGAGAGCTGTTCGAGAACACCTTGGCGGAGGCGATAGACACGCGAATCACCGACTTGGGCAACGTATCCGCGTCCCTGGACGAGCACCAAGGCACTCGCCGTCGTGCCCATGTTGTGAAATTCAGGGTTGCTCTGGCCGCGTTCGAAAATCGCCGTATTGGCTCGATGAACGGCTTCGCCGAGGGCTTGTCCAACGTCGCTTTTCTGCGAGCCGATGTACCGCATGGCGATCTGCTCACAGGCAATCTTTGACGCCAGTTCGCCGGCCGCATGAGCCCCCATACCATCGGCGACGACAAACAGATGGCCGCGACGGTCAAATCGCTCCTCCGACTCCGCCACCATCACCGCATACGA
>JBDNIG010000041.1:0-4537 GCA_041688415.1 Rhodopirellula sp.
AATGAGCTTGGATGCTTCATTTTGAAGCCAAAATCCAGTCGCCAACCAATCTCGCATCGACCGCCTCTTCTCAAAACGCAAGAAGTCGGCGAGCTCGAAGCAAAAATGCCTCAAAACCAGCCTTCACCGGGAACTGCTGTGTGTGGCGAGCACTGGTTTGTCGTCATCAACGGCCACCAACTCGATCCGCACCAATTTCCCGTCTTCTTCCAGACGCTCGCGGGATCGTTTGATCACGCGGATGATGAACGGGTTGATCTCGCGAATTTCAAGCCGATCCAAATCTTCTTGGTCAAGTGGATCAATGCGATCAAAGTCCGCGTCCGTTGCACTGTCCTTCGTTTCATTGGTGTTCAAAGTGCTGCGGATCAGCCGAAAGACATCATTCTGTTCTTCACGCGGCAACGGGTCTTTCCAGTACGTCCACTTCTCGACCACATCATCAACGGATTGCCGGCCGGCCAGCAGATCGAAAATCTGCGGCGAGTCGGAATGGCTCCAACGTCCGTAAGCAGATCCCAAGACTTGGTCGTTGTTCACCGCCAAGACGTTCAGTAAATCCCAAAGCTCAACGGGGTGAAGCTGTACCGGCGTCGCGGTTGCTAAGATCATCGTTCGCGTTCGTGCCGCTAACTTCATGGCCCACTGATAGAGCTGGTTCATTTGCGGCGCTCCCCAAACCTTGGGTTCGCGAACATTCTCGCGCCGAATCTTGTGCGCTTCGTCCCACAGCACACAACTGAATTGTTTCTTGAGCAGTTCTTCGGTCAGTCGCCCGTTCAACAGGCTGCGTTTGGCACTCAATACCACGGACGTGGAAACGATCGCGATCTTCCGTGGGCACTTGGTCACCGAGTTTTCCGTTACCGGGTGAAACTCGTTTCTCTCGGTCAACCAACCCTTGCCGGTCCACACCGCGCTCGGCGCAGCGAGTTTTTCGTAGATTTCGCCTTGCCATTGCGAGACAACTGCCTTGGGAGCAACGATCAGAATTGGTTCGTCCGTCAGAGTTCCGATCAGTTTCGCTAGGCCACCAAGCTGAAGTGTTTTCCCCAAGCCGACACCGTCGGCCAATAGATACCGAGCACCCTGACCGGGACACTTCTCGTATCGACGATGTTCATCGAACGCCATCTTGATGAAGTATTTTTGATGCTCCCAGAAACCGAACAACTCGGTGCAGGTTGGCACCTCTGCCAACACCTTTTCGACTTGGGGATTTTTGCGCCAATCGCCTACGTGTTCAATGATCGTTCGCTCACCGAGCCGACCGATCTGGCGAACGATGTATTCATTGATCGGGAAACCTCGGTCCCACAACGCGTCGAACTCTTCTTGCACCCAATCCACACTCTCGGGCGACCGATCCTCCCACACCAATTCATAGTTCTGCGACCAAGCCCGCTGGCTGTCGTTGGCACTGCCCATGAACGAGGTCGCTTCGCCGCCTGGATACCGGATCACTCCCGCCTTACCGTGCAGGAAACCGAATTCACAGTCCGGGACGATACGAATCTCGAACTGTCGTCCCGTTGCCGGATCGGGCGTCACTAACTCTTGAAGAATCCGCAATCGCTCCTTGGCTTTTTCACCGTACACGTCCACGACATGGGGAAAGTCACCTTGGTTCCAAACCATCCGCAGCAGCGATTTCTCAAGCTCTTCGCGGCGTGGCCCGAGAGCTTGGCGGACGGCATGGACGTCGGCCGGATTCACGTCCGTGTTGCAAACGATGCGGACACGCTTGATTGCCTGCAGTTCCTTTGCCGCCAATCCCAGCAAGCTGGATTGGAAATAGCCGGCGATACGGTCGTACGTCTCCGCGTTCTTAAGCCGATCGGACAAGAACGCATCGTAAAGGCGTTTGCGACGAGAACTGAATCGGTGAATGTTCATGATGGTATTGTTTCCGAATCCTCGCTTACGCATCGGGTTGTGATTTTCCTAATCCGACGCGTGAGCGAGGATCCTCAGCTCATAACCCGACGCGTAAGCGAGGTCGAGCGTCACAGACGCGAGTGGTCCAGTATTTCTCTACGTTGACTTAGGCGGCAGTTGTCCTGAGCGAATCTTGGCCAGCAAGTGAGTCACCTCGATCTCGTTCGCCCAGTGATCAAGGTATTCGTTGTCAATGACATCCCCGGAGACCGACAGAATCCCCACAGAATCCGTAAGCTGCCGATCCGACGGGCTGATCGTGTACCAACGCAGCTTGTGCAGGATGACGTCCTAGGGAGCGGCCAAGACCGCTGGTTCGCCCAGAATGGTCACACTCATCCGCCGCTTGAAGCGCTCGATCTCGTAGGCGTCACCGGCCAGCCGAAAGAAATCGACCTTCAACGCCGAGCGGTTATCGAGTGCATTGAACTGGTACGGTGGCCGCAGTGCGGAACGCACGCTGATCTCTTGAATGAAGAAGTCGTCTTCAAACAGTTTGACGATTGCATCGACGTCTTGCTCGCTGTATTCAACAACAAAGTCGATGTCGTGGGTCGAGCGTGGAATTCCCCAGTAGTTGCTGGCCATTGAGCCGACCAGCATGTAGTCAATCGACGATTGATTGAGCCGACGCAGGCAGTCTTGCAGCAATTCTTGCTCAGTCATGTGAAAGTTCTTATCCTCGCTTACGCGTCGGGTTGTGATTTTCCTAACCCGACGCGTAAGCGAGGACGAGCACTATATTCTGCCGCACCTTCGCATACGTTTCGGGTTGTGATTAGTCGTAATCGCTCTCGGAGTTTCGTTTCCACCATCTCGGGTGTCGCATTTGGAAAACGGCCACGAATGCCATCGCGAGCAATCTCGCAAGACATCTCGTGCAGGTTCAGCGCAATCATCAACCGCTGCTCGCCCGTCATCTGGCGATAGCGATCGACTTGCTTCTGTGTGAACTCGGTTGGGTTCATTTGTCTTTGTCTCCTCGCTTACACGTCGGGTTGTGATTTCTTGCTCGGCCTCGCTTGGGCTCGCGATTTTCATAACCCGACGTGTAAGCGAGGACGAGCGGTGAATTCGTGAGGAGTCCAGTGTGATCCTCGCTTACGCGTCGGGTTATGAATGGTCACGGTCTTTGTGATCTTGGGCTTCGCTGGCGTACTGGACGACGGTTACGAGTCCGTCGTCGTCCCAGATGTATCGCTGGCTGCCACGTTCAGCCCACCAATTCTCTCGGTTAGGGTTCGATCGTTCTTTCAATCGTCGCGTACACCATGCTTTGATGTCGATGCGAATCTTCTTGGGATGCGTGTCAAACGCACCGACAACAATGTGCATGTGGTTACTGCGGCAAGTGACAGCATGCAACTCCCATCCACGATGCTGGCAGGTCTCTGCGACTTGTGCTTCGACGATCTGACGTTCGGCAGGAACGAGGATGCAAGCGTCTTCTTTCATCTTCGCATTCGATTCCAGTACGCGTGCCGTATCGGGCATTTGCCAACCGTGATGGTATTCAATCCAGCCACGATCGTCGCCCGGTAGCCAAGTTCCATAGGTTGGCCATGTTAGAAAGAATGCGATGGGGGCGTCGTGCATGAGTGGTGTCTCCTGTGTGATCCTCGCTTACGCTTCGGGTTGTGAATGTCATAACCCGACGCGTAAGCGAGGATCTCCCTGTCCTAACCCGATGCGTAAGCGAGGGCGAGCATTCTATTTTAGCGTATCCTCGCTTACGCGTCGGGTTAGGATTATTGGTTTACGCTCTGTGGTTCTCCACCGCCAGACGCAGGGTTTGCACGATCGGTCGCAGTTCGTTCCAGGCTTCGATCGGCTCGGTCGTTTGATAGAGGTAGCCGAGCAGAACCAAGTGTTTGCCGTGACGGTCTTCCCAGAAATTCGTGCAGTCGACGAGATGTTTCACTGCGCGTTCGGAATCCGCTCCGCCGGCGAGCAGGCTGATCGCGTAGTACAAATGCCGGGTCACACTATGTGAGAAGCTGTCTCGGTCGGCCGCTGGCACGTCGTCCCAGGCGGTCATGTCGGGCCGGCTGAAGTCGGTGGGCAATTGAGTGCGAGCGTTGTTGGCGACGACGGGGCCGAGCAAGTTTTCGTAGTCACCGATGCCGTACGCACGCCCCAGATCTTGGAAAGTGCCGATGCGGTCCTCGCCGCCCTTTTCCATCTCGAGTCCCTTGAGCAAGAACTTTTCCTCTCCACCGAGCTGCCGCCAGAACGTGTGGGCTGTCGTGGCATCGGGCGTTCGTTTGAGGTGTTCTTCCAATCCCTGAGGCACGAGGAATTCGACCGCGGCTCGTTTCGCCAACGTCATCAAAACTCGCAGAGCTGAATCGGGATTCCGTTCGCGATTGGGGGTGCGAAGTTCTTCATCCAAGTCGATGCCGCTGATCGTTGAATAGCCCGTGACCACCTCGGCCGCGACGGCTTGAGCGGCCAGCAAATAGGGCTCATCCGACTAAAGCGTACTTTTTTTGATGGAGGGAGTAGAGTGTAAGTTCAAAATACTCGGAGTCGCGAATGCCGTAGGATTGTCGCTGTACGGTTTTGATCTTGTTATTGGTGCCCTCCATCGATCCAGAGG
>JBDNIG010000042.1:0-7292 GCA_041688415.1 Rhodopirellula sp.
GGAATGAGCTTGGATGCTTCATTTTGAAGCCAAAATCCAGTCGCCAACCAATCTCGCATCGACCGCCTCTTCTCAAAACGCAAGAAGTCGGCGAGCTCGAAGCAAAAATGCCTCAAAACCAGCCTTCACCGGGAACTGCTGGTCGAAAGGTAGATGGATCGGCCATGGAGCCGACTCAGCCGGAGATCAATTCCATTGCCGGGTGCCCGATTAAGTGTGCCGAAATCCGCAAGCGATTGAGCAGCTTCAGTTGATGGATGCGGTTGTTGTGTCAGCGGGTGGCGATGCGTAGCCACCGAACTCATCGGCGATACCACTTAAAGCGTCGCGGTCGAGAGTTATTGAGTTCGCTGGACTAGCGACTCACATCGTCAACTTGGTATGGGAGGCCGCGAGACCAGGCGGTCTGCGCCGAGCGTCGGCTCCGACGAATTCCCAGCAAAGAGACCCTTTTCCTAGAGACATTTCAACCGCGAATACACCGCAACCCGCCGGGAAATCCAGTGAATCCACAACCCGCAAATGCGTGAAGTGCTCTGTCCCTCAGTTCGGTCATTCATCTGGTTTGAATTCAACACCTCGGTAGATCTCGCTCATCGAGAGGGAAATCCCAATGCCATCGAGATTCACAGCATCCTCGAGTGACAGGTGTTCACGCAGCAACCACGCGTCCTCCGCCTGGCGAGTGTAGCATTCCACGTGCCGAGCATCCTGAGCGATCAATAGAATGACTTGCACCGAATCGATCGTCCGATAGTGCGCTGACTTGCGCCCGCGATCGTACTTTTCAGTGGAGTCGGAGAGCACTTCCACAATCACGGTCGGGTTGGTGACAGTATCTTGCTGCTCATCATCGAACTGTAATTCACCACAGACGATCGAAGCATCGGGATACGTATACAGTCCGCTGGCTTGCACCTTGATCCGCAGGTCGCTATTGAAGACTCGACACGTTTTTCCATCGAGTTGATTGCCAGTCGCCCGCACGACATTGGCCCCGATCAAGCTGTGTGATGGCGACCCGCCTGCCATTGCGAAAACTTCACCCTGAAAGTACTCGCTCTTAAAGTCGGCTTTCCGCTCGCGAGCTAGGTATTGTGTAGCGGTGATCGTTTTGAGAACCGTGGACATGATATTCGCCATTGGGGACAGCGTGTTAGTCGTGACTTGTTCAGTATGACACACCCGCCTGGGCTGTCTTGCTCGTGCGTCGATCTTGATGAGTAGCATTGGCCTCGTGGCCTGAGTAGGTTGTGAATTAGCCCTCCTCGTTATAGTTTCGTATTGTACCGCACAATCCAGGTGGTTGCTTTTCGCATGTCTGAGTCCTCTTTGAACGCTGCGGTTTCTGACTCCACAGCCCCATGCACCCGTACCGATCTGCCGCAAATCGATCCCGCGTCGCTGTGGGCCGCGCCGTCACGAACCGCTGGAGTGGGCGTCAGTATCACGGACGCTGAAGGTCGACTGTTGTTCGTCAACGACACCACCATGGCTCTTTTTTTCACAATCCACCAACATGGCGGAAGAAGAGCGGAAGAAGAGCGACACCGCACTTTTGCAGGCAGTCTGAGCTCGCCTACAAAAGGGGATTGACTCGTTTTGGCGCTGGTGAAAAATTTTCCTGAGAATGCGAAATGGGTGATGACTCGAATGGCACTGGGTGAGATCTTTGATCCCGATGAGGCGGCAATGTGGACGAACCTGAGCTCGCCAGCGGGTCGGGCGGTGATGCTAAAGTTGGCGGGCAGGCTCACGACGGACGGAGCCGTCGGTCGACAATGGGTGGCGATGGGTTTCTGCCTCTCTCGATGCGTCGAACCCTGTTTCCACAAGCGTGCTGGCAGGCGATTTCATTCGCTGCGTCTTCGTGACCGCAGTGGTCTGTGGCGGAGCTCGTCAAGGGTTTCGGAATTACTGGAAAACGAAAGTCTTGGCGACTTCCGCTACGGGCAGATTCGTCAGTAAGAAAATCGACGTCCCTCAGGATCACGTAATTGGGTAATCCGCACGCCCAAATCACAACCCAGCCGAACCAATCTGCTGGGCCAATTGTCCTGCTTAGGGACGGTTTGGGGAAAGAAAGCAAAAAAAACGATTGCAGACAAGTTTTCCACCACCGCGTCACCGTGTCGTCGGGAATTTTGTAAGTCATCGCAGGCCATGACTTTACGACGACCCGAGAGGTATTCAGCAGGGCAACGCGATTACGAGGGGGAGCCACAAGTACCGCGTCACACGCGACTTAAGGGGTCTGAAAAGTTTTGATTGACACCGCTTCTGAAATGCCTAACATTCTCCTTGTCGTCCACATGTAGTGCCTCGAGGGCATGGAATCCACTACCGGTAGTGCTAGCAAATGCGAATGCATCAATTCTGCCTAGTCTGGTCAGCCGCCGGTACCAATGGCCCGCCCCCCCATCGCCGGGGAAATGAGACGCTGTGTCGTGTGCGTCGGCAGAATGATTTTGACGCTTTGTTACTGAATCGTTTTTTCCTCCGTCCGCTGCAACTTTCGATTCTGCAGAAAGAGTGCGCAAGGATGTTTGCCCCAAGGATGTCTTCTTTCCGGAGCCTGTGACCCAATCATGTCCACTGTTTTGCCGCCCCAATCCGACTCAGCCGCCCGTACCCGCACGAACCCCAACTCACCCGCCACGGGGAACGCGCCGCACAATGATCCGGCGCTGGAGAAGGTCGATTCCCAGCATGGCGTTGACTACGCCCGCACGAAGTTCAACGCCGCTGCCCGCGGCGAGCGGACTGGATTGAAATTCGAAGCGGAGTTTTGCCCGGATGACGGTCGGACCCCATTCGCCACGACTCAGTGGGACCTGCGCAGCGCGACGATCAAAGATGAAACTGGGCGTGCGTTGTTCGAGCAGAATGATTGTGAAATCCCGTCGAGTTGGAGCCAACTGGCGACCAACGTCGTCGTTTCCAAATACTTTTATGGCGACCCGAACACCGAGGGCGAGCGAGAACGCAGTGTTCGTCAATTGGTCCACCGCGTCACCCGCACCCTTTCGGACTGGGGATTGGCGGATGGTTATTTCGACACGCCCGAAGACGGCGAGCGTTTCTATCGCGATCTGACGTGGTTGTGTTTGCACCAGCACGGTGCCTTCAACAGCCCCGTGTGGTTCAACGTCGGTCTGCATGCGCAGTACGGCGTGAGCGGATCGAAGTGCAATTGGCACTGGGACGCGGCTCAGCAAACGACCGCTCAGCCCGAGAACCCGTACGAATACCCGCAAGGGTCGGCCTGTTTCATCCAAAGTGTCGATGACAACATGGAAGACATCATGCGTTTGGCGTGCAGCGAAGCGATGCTGTTCAAGTTCGGCAGCGGCACGGGGACGGACCTTTCGACCATCCGCAGCCAACGCGAGAAACTTTCCGGTGGCGGCACGCCTTCCGGCCCGCTGTCGTTCATGCGGGTGTACGACTCGATCGCCGGCGTGGTGAAATCGGGCGGCAAGACCCGGCGGGCTGCCAAGATGCAGTCGCTCAAGGTCTGGCACCCGGACATCCTCGAATTCATCGAGTGCAAATGGGCCGAAGAGAAGAAGGCGCACGCGTTGATCCGCGAAGGTTACGAATCGAACTTCAACGGCGAAGCCTACAGTAGCGTGTGTTTCCAAAACGCGAACTTGTCGGTGCGATTGACCGATGATTTCATGGAAACGGTCCGCAAGGGCGAACAGTGGCAGACGCGTTGGATCACGGACAAACCGACCGTCGCGGCGCCCCAGTACGACGCCAGGGAACTGCTTAATAAAATGGCCGAGTGCGCCTGGCACTGCGGTGACCCCGGAGTGCAGTACGACACCACGATCAACCAGTGGCACACCTGCCCCAACAGCGGCGCGATCAACGCATCGAATCCATGCGTGACCGGCGATACGCTTGTCAGCACGTCGACTGGCTATCGCCGGATCATCGATCTGGTCGGCAAGACCGCTGAGATCATCAATGGTAGCGGCAAAGTTGTCTCGATTGATCGCATTTTCAAGACCGGTACCAAGCCTGTGTATCGACTTCGCACTCGCGGTGGATACAACATCAAATTGACGGCGGATCACCGCGTGTGGACCGAGAATCGCGGCGATGTTCCCGCGTGTGAATTGACCCGTGACGATGTCGTCAAACTGGAAACAGTTGGATTCGGCGATGATTTCGTACCCGCCGCTTTTGGCGAACTGCTCGGTGCGGCACTCGGCGATGGCTGCATTACCACCGGTGCGAACGATCAAGACTTCCTGTTCGTCTCGCTCGGTGAGCACGAGCGTGGTGTTGCCTCGCGTTTACAAGAAGGTCTTTCGACGATCAAACAGTGGCTGCAACTCGAGGACGGTCGCGCCAACCGCGGTAGCGAAGTCACGACGACGGCAACCGGTGTCCGTGTCGGCACGTCGGTTTCCGCCGTGCTGGCGAAGCTTCGCGAATTTGCCGTACTTGATGAAGGCTCAGCGCAAAAGCGATTGACCGATCAAGTCTACTCGCTGGACCGGCCAAGCCAAACGGCGCTCTTGCAGGGCCTGTTCACCGCCGATGGGACCGTCGCCAACTATGGCGAAAAGTCACCGTACGTGTCGCTTGACAGCACCAGCGAAGTGATGCTGGAACAGGTCCAGTTGCTCCTGCTTGGATATGGCATCAAGTCGAAGATCTACCGCAATCGGCGTGCGATGAATCAATCGACGGCGTTGCTGCCCGATGCTCAGGGCGGAGAAAAAGAGTATCACGTCGCGCAAATGCACTCGCTGCGAATCTCCAAACGGTCTCGCGTGCTCTTCCAAGAACACATCGGCTTCCTTCCCGAGAGCGACAAAAACGAGAAGCTCGCTTCGATGAACGAAGCAATCGCCTCTTACGCTGACCCGATGATCGATCGTGTCGACTCCATCGAACCGTGCGGCGTCGAGGACGTGTTTGACTTGACCGAACCGGAGTCTCACCACTTCGTTGCTGGCGGTGTCGTGATCCATAATTGCAGTGAGTATATGTTCCTCGACGACACGGCCTGCAACCTGTCGAGCGTCAACCTGATGAAGTTCGTCGGCAAGGATGGCAATATGGATGTCGAGCGATTCCGAGCCGCCGCCCGCACGTTCTTCATCGCCCAAGAGATCCTCGTCGATCATGCCAGCTACCCGACCGAGCCGATCGCGCGGAATAGCCACATGTACCGCCCCCTCGGCCTCGGGTACTCGAACCTCGGCAGCGTGATCATGACGTCGGGCCTCGCCTACGACAGCGATGCCGCCCGCGGGTTGTGCGGATCGTTGACGGCGTTGCTGCACGGCGAAGCCAACCGCACGAGCGCCGAGATGGCGGCCGTGGTGGGGCCATTCGACGGTTACGCCGGCAACGAAGAGCCGATGAACCGCGTCATGCAAATGCACCGCGATGCCTGCGACGAAATCAACGACGACGGACCACCTGAGCTGAAGACTGCTGCCACCGAGTTGTGGGACGAGGTCACGCAGATCGGTAAGAAGCACGGCTTCCGCAACGCGCAGGCCACCGTGCTCGCGCCCACCGGCACGATCAGCTTCATGATGGATTGCGACACGACCGGCATCGAGCCGGATATCGCGTTGGTGAAGTACAAGCAACTCGCCGGCGGCGGGATGCTGAAAATCGTCAATCAAACCGTCAAACTCGGTCTCAAGACGCTCGGCTACGATCAAATCGCAATCGACGAAATCCTCAAATTTGTTGACGAAAACGACACCATTGAAGGTGCACCGGGTCTCAACGACGAACATCTCAGCGTGTTCGACTGTGCGTTCAAGCCAGCCGGAGGCGTTCGCAGTATCAATTGGCGGGCGCACGTCACGATGATGGCGGCGGCACAACCGTTCCTCTCCGGTGCGATTTCCAAAACCGTCAACATGCCGACGGACGTGACCCCCGAAGACATCGCCGATGCCTATTTCTGGGGTTGGAAACTTGGGCTCAAGGCGATCGCGATTTATCGTGACGGCAGCAAACAGTCGCAACCGCTCAATACGAAACAAGGCGATTCAAAAACGGCGGGCGAGGTGCGGGTCGAGACCAAAACGGTTGAGAAAATTGTCTACAAGCCGAGCCGGGAGCGACTACCCGACACGCGTCAGAGTTTGACGCACAAGTTCTCCATCGCGGGCCACGAAGGTTATCTCTGCGTGGGATTGTATCCCGACGGCCGGCCCGGTGAAATGTTCATCACGATGGCCAAAGAAGGCTCAACGATCGGCGGGATCATGGACAGCTTCGGAACGGCGCTATCGATCGCACTTCAGTACGGCGTGCCGCTCGACGTGATCGTCAACAAGTTCTCTCACACGCGTTTTGAGCCGATGGGTCACACGACCAACAAGGATATTCGGATTGCCAAGAGCGTGGTCGATTACATCGCCCGCTGGTTGGGCATCACGTTCATGTCCGGCCATGATCATGTTGCCAGTACGTCGCAGGGCAATGGCCCCGAAGTGGCGACGGGTACCGATGTGTTGGGTGGCGTGAAGGTGGACAAGGGCGTCGCCGCTCCGGCCGCCAGTTCGAAATCGGCTCTCGCGCAAGAGACCAATTCTGTGATGCGTGATTTGAAGAACGACGCCAGTGCGGCCGTGGCGATTGCCGAACGCGCGATTTTGATGGCCTCCATGGGTGGCAGCAGTGGATCGCATAACGGCGGCATCCATTCTGGCGGATCGGCGGAAGTCGAGTTGGGCGGCCAAGCGGAACAGTTTTCGCGGTTCCAAACCGATGCACCGAGTTGCGATAACTGCGGCAGCATCACGGTTCGCAACGGCAACTGCTATCTCTGCCATAATTGCGGCAACTCGATGGGTTGTAGCTAACCTCGGCCCCCGCATAGGAACGCGGGATCCATAGCTGCTGTAGTGGATCGCCCAGGCATCGTCTGGGGTTTCTGACTGGGCCGTTAAAAAGTTGGTCCTGACGCGTGATTCGCTCGCGCAGCTTTTCTACCACCTCTCCACCAGCTTTGCTGGGGGAGAGGTGGAACGGAGCCTTCAGCGACGTTCGGGTGAGGGGGCATAGAAGATAGTGCATAAAACGTCGGAATCAGCGACCGGCCCCCTCCCTCGCGCACGCCTGAACGGCGCCTGCGGCGACCTCCCCCAACTTCGGAGATCGTGCGGCTTTTAAGTGCCGAAATCCAAATGCTTTACGCACTTCACTCTCCCGCGGCTTCGCCGTGGGAGGGTCGGTCGGCCCGAGGCCGCCGGGGAGGGCCGACCGAGCAAGCGAACCACCAACCCAACTTGCGCGCTCGGCCC
>JBDNIG010000340.1:0-3098 GCA_041688415.1 Rhodopirellula sp.
ATAAAGCCCCCTACGAGCTTCTGGGTGCGGGTGCCACGAAAAACTGAGAATATGCTCAATGCAGAACCCAAAAACACGCACCCGATTTCAATTAACGTCAACGTCACTTTATAAATAGCTGGAGCGTGCGCATACTGACCGGCGCGACCAAAAATGGGCTCGATCCAGCCAGCAAACAATGAGAAAGAAATGTACACAGCTGCACATACAACTGCTAGGCAGAAAATGGCGCCCCAGAGGCAGTATCGTACAGATAGATTCGTATTATGAATCATTTATCTCGCAACTTTCTGTTCAAGACGCATTTTCACCCAGTTCCTTACATTTGGTTCGTCATCAATCGTGAAATGGTCGAGGTTTATTCCCCATTGACGTGTTGTAACATCAAAATCGTCGTCGCCATTCGCGGGACCACCCGTCAAGCCCCCGCTCGCGATCGAGTTCGTCTGATACAGGTTAACGTGGAAAGCTGTCATCGGAGGGCGCCGGTTTTCCGCGCCGATTGTTTCCTGGGTTATGGCGTCGACATAGGCAGTGTACGGCATGGTAAACGGGCTTGTGATGTCATCGAGACGATCGGAGTCGGACTGCGGAAGTGTATTGCGATAGATACGGTTAGCCAATTCATATGTAGCGCCACCACCATGGCTGTACCCGAATATCGCCACCTGCGTCACACCCCGATCCTGTATGGCCGCGACTATCTCATCATAGGCTAAGCCCGCGCCGCCGCTCCATGCAACAACATCTTCGTCGTACATGTGAACATCGTATCCATTTCGGTACTCATCGATGGCGGTCCAAAAAGTACCATGGTTGTTTGAGTCAAGCGGCGGGTCAGCTGGAATTTGCCCCTCGCCTCCGAGCGCAATGACAACACTTGAAAATGGGTAGAATTTCAACTCATCAATAAAAACAAGCCTGTCATCGGTCCGAGGATCGTTTGTATCAGTCCGTACTTCAAGTGTGAGGGTTGCCCGGTTCTGTGATGAATCCATAGTCGCCCACTCCACCCAGATACTTGCCTCTCCGTCTGTGCTATTGGGCGTGATGCTGGCTTCGTCATTGGACGTGAGTATTGGCGAGGTCTTTACACGCCCGTCCCACACATTGATGTTCGTGTTGCTGCGTTTGAGGACGTATTCGATGCCGTCCGGGCTAGCGAGAAGAGCTTTTAAAACAACTTCGATCAAGTCGTTTTCACCGATAATGCCGGTATCGGTTGGATTGAGATCAGCGGTGCCGTCGTCGTCATCGTCACCATTACGGCGAATACCGACTCCAGGATTTTCCTCGACAGCAAACGGTACGGCGGTCCTCGCAAAGGGACCGCCGTAGCCCGGGCCTTCCGTCTGCGGACGATAGGCTTTCAGATCGTGATTGACAACGGTCAAGGTAACCGAGTCATCATCCATGGGTATGATTAGGAAACCGCGAGCGTCGGACTTCTCCAGACGCCAAGTGATATTGCTCTGGCCCACATCGATGCCTTCCACATAGATCAATGTGGGAATGGTGTCGGTGCCAATCGTGAACTCGGAGGCCACGAGGGCATCTTTCTTCTGGGTGGTCCACAGCTCGACCGACGAACCATGCGAAAGCCGCAGTTTGTATCCCGTCAGGTCCGCTCCGCCCGCATCGTAAGAGAGCTCTACAGGCAGAAGCTCATTGTCGGCATACCAGGGGCCACCCACATTTCAGAGAGCGTCTGCGCGGAGCCTGTTGCAGTTTGACTGAAAAACTGCGCCCACCACCGGCTAAATCGGTTCATTGGCTCGCGTGACTTCAGCACGAATCGCCGCGCAGTTGCTGACAGCGCAGCAGTCACCGCAAAACAACCTGGAAAACAGCAGGTTTGCCGTGCGGCTAGACCGACGAGAGGCCCAGCGGGTTCTCGCGAGCACACAGCCAGCCCTGACCGCGACGGCACGCTTCACCAGCGAGACTCTCGGGCGTGCCCGCCGCACGCTTGAAGATGCGTCCAAACTTACGCACCACATCACACCAACCGTGCGTGTCCAAACCAATCCGCTGCAGGATCGGTTGCAAATGATTTGGAATGCTGCCGATCTTATCGCTGCCCAACTGACGACCCGTCCAATCAAGCAGTTCCAGATACCGTGTCACCGACACCGGAAGAAAGCCCTTGCTGCTGGCCCGACGTCCAGACGGTTCGACTGCGGGGCCGACTTCATCGGACTGCTCATCAATCTCGATGGGACTCATCCAGCCGCTACGCCGCTGACCACGGCTGCGCTCCCAGTCGTGGGTACTGAGCCGGCTGCGGTCCTCTCGCTCGCATAAGATCGTCGATCCGATCCTTCGCTCCGGTGTAGTCGCTGGTCTCCGGCGTTTCCGCCAACGCCGCACGAATCGGATTGAGGTCAACATACGCCGCACACACGAGCAAACTGGATTCATCGAGCAAAATTTGCGCGCGATATCTCCCTTCCCAAAAGTGACCGCGAACCTCGTCCTCGGCATTGCTACGCCGAGCAATATCCTCGGCTGTGCACCGCATCCACCAACTGATGTCCGATAACCGTCGGCGTCGTTCGGCGAGTATTTCTGGCTGGTTGAGAATCATGCCCAGCTCCGGTTTGCTGGGCACCGCAGGGGAACCATCCTCATTTCGCCGCCGGGGAAACAATCCTAGCCAACGTCGAGCCACTTCCTCGTCAGACCACGCTGCCACGACGTCGGGCCGGTTGCGAAGGACGAGATGAATGTGGTGATGACCGAAAAAGTCAAGCAATCGACGGCAAACACCGAAGCCAAGAACTCCAGACGCTCACGAATCCAACCTCGCCGGTGCTCGTACGAGTTCCTCGTCAGCGGATCGTCACCACATAAAAACGCACGGCGAACGCATCTCTAGATACAGTGGACTACATGCACTTCGGACGGATCCAGAACTTCACCACGAGCTTGACGAGGCATGGCATCGACTCCGATAGGAGGAACATCCGGGCCGCAAAAACCTCGCGACCAGTTCTACCCTATGCTTCCGGGCGGAACCGTCAAGAAAAATCTGCCTGTCCCTTTCTGTTATTTCTGTTATTTGAGCACTCGGATGGCCCTTTTGCTATCTTTTTGAT
>JBDNIG010000341.1:0-11643 GCA_041688415.1 Rhodopirellula sp.
ACGATCTAATGTAGCCGGATCGCTCCGTCGATCCGAGCTGCGGGATCTCCCGACGGACGGAGCCGTCGGTCGACGATCTAGTGTAGCCGGATCGCTCCGTCGATCCGAGCTGTGGGATCTCCCGACGGACGGAGCCGTCGGTCGACGATCTAGTGTAGCCGGATCGCTCCGTCGATCCGAGCTGCGGGATCTCCCGACGGTAATGGCCCGTGATATTGGCAACGTATTCGGGTGTCTTCAATCGCCCCTCAACTTTCAGACTGTCCACGCCCGCCGCAATCATGTCGGGAATCGCGGCGTAGCCCGCTAAGTCTTGAGGCGACAGCAGATACCGCACATTCCCGAGATCCCGGTCCTCGCCATCGCACACGAGTTCATAAGGCAATCGGCACGCCTGAGCACACTGGCCGCGGTTCGCGCTTCGTCCGCCCAGCGATTCGCTCGTCAAACACTGACCCGAATACGCCACGCACAACGCACCATGAATGAACGCCTCGAGCGGCATCGATGTCGCCGACCGGATTTTGGTGATCTCCACGATGGATAGTTCCCGGGCCAGAACGACGCGGGCCAGCCCCAGGTCCGTCGCCCCGGTGATGGTCTCGGCGGACGTTAGACTCATCTGCGTCGAGGCGTGGATCTCCAGTTCAGGGCACATTGCCCGAACGATTCGTGCGACACCGAAATCCTGCACCAGGACCGCATCGACACCCGCCTGAGCCACCGCCGTGACAACTTCGACGAGCGACTGCATCTCGCCGGGAAACACGAGCGTGTTGAGTGTCACATAGCCCCACACCCCCCGCCTGCGCAGCATTCGCATCAGTTCGGGTAGATCCCCCAAGCCAAAATTGGCGGCTCGCGAGCGGGCGTTGAACCCACGATCGACACCCAAATAGATTGCGTCGGCACCATTTTCGACCGCCGCCTCGGCGCAGTCCCAACTTCCCGCGGGAGACAATAATTCCGGAGCGGTGCGAGCAGGCCGATTTTCGCGAGTAAGTTCCATTTACTCAGGATACCCGTAAATCGCGTCCAGCCCAGTGGCAGAGACCAGATTCATCGATTCATCGATGCGATACGAAACTTCTCTTTCCCTCTCGCTACCACTTTGTTAATTGTGCGGGCACACCTTGGTGTCGCCAATTCGAATCCACCGCTGCTTGTTGCAGGAAGTCATGCCCAGCCAACCCTTCCATCGTCAGGCGACCGGAATCGAAATTTGTCGCCTCTCGTTGGCCTGCGTGTTGGCGGCGGTATCCTTGGTGGTGCCATGGCTCGGTGCGCCCGTCGCGGCTCAGCAATTGCCGCTGCCAGCGCCCCAGACATCGCCCACGCCGAGTTGGCAATCGGGACGATCGAACTGGAACGGTCGTAGCTACGAGACTCTTCCAGCCCCGACACCGGCACGCCCAGTTGCCCCGGCACGCCCAGTTGCCCCGGCACGCCCAGTTGCACCGGCACCACCGCCGGTCCAGGCAACCGCACCGCAAGAACTGCCAGCGGAGTGGCAGGAGAGTTTCGGGTTGTCGCAGCGGTCTGGACCGCCCTCGGTGATGGAGGAAATTCCGCTGGGCGACCCACGCGCACTAACCGACCCTCGTGCACTGAACGACCCACGCGCACAAAGCGGTGACGTTATCCTGACGGCTCCATCGGGCGAGTCTGCCGAGGGCGGCGCAGTGATTGAACCGGAGAGCTTCAGCGATTTGCCGATTGGCGCGGGCCTTGGCGAAGCCGCCACCCTGGAAGAACCACCCCTGCAGGAGGAAATCGTCCGGTGGTACGAAATTCCGTGGCGATGGGTTCGCAAAGGTTGGACGAGTCACGCCGAACTCGGACTCAACGGAAGCGACGGAAACTCCGTCACTTCCGCCATTCAAACCGGTTTGGAACTGAACCGCAAAACGGATGTCTACACCCTCGGTATTGATTTCAACTACCGGCAAGCCAGCACTCGGGGGAAAAATACCGAAGACAACGCACGGCTCAACATTGACTACGATCGCTTGCTCGGCGATTCGAACTGGACGTCGTTCGGGAAACTCGGATTGGCCTATGATAAATTCAAAGCCTTTGATCTCCGTTTGAACATGAACTCGGGTCTCGGTTATTACTGGTTGCGCAACGACCAAACGAACTTCATCACCCGTGCTGGTCTCGGTGCGTCGAGAGAATTCGGAGCTCCCGACGACCGTTGGACACCGGAAGCGGTGCTCGGGCTGAGTTATGATCACCAGCTTTCTGAGCGTCAAAAAATCATTGCCAAACTCGACTACTTCCCCAGCCTGCGTGACTACGGCGACTACCGCGTCGTCAGCGACCTGGCGTGGGAAACGTTGATCGACAACTCCGAAAACCTGTCGCTACGGCTGTCCGTGACGGATCGTTATGACAGCACACCGCAAGGTGCCCTGCCCAACGACGTGTATTACGCGGCATTGCTGCTGTATAAATTCTGAGCGTCCGCTATCCCAACCGGTTCACTCGTCGCTGGATAAATCCAGTTGGTTGCCCCGTGGCAGTTCCGTGCGCGACCGGCTGTAACCGGTTGCTGCCCGACGCGCCTCATCGCCGTGAACAGCACGCTCGCTGATCTCGCCGCGAACGGCCGCCAAACTCTTCTCGCACGCGTTCTCGCGAGCGATCAATTCACGGTGCATCGCGTTGCACTCCTCGTGCTGCAACCGATACGGTGCGGACACCTCGGGCGGGAATGCCAACGAATCAAAGGTGCGTTTGAGCTTTTGTGAGAGTGCGACAAGTGGTGCAGTGAGTTTCTGTTTCTCCTCGAGCACTCGCATGAGTTCGTTCATGTGAGCGTGCGCAACGGCCGCCTCCTGCTGGGAGGTTAGCGCGAGCAGCCCAGCGAGTTGTTCGCGACGTTCTGCGATGATTTTCTCCAGCTCATTCATCGTGACGACCCCCAATCCATCCCCAAGTCCAGTGAAGTCGCTTGATGGGTTAACGCTCCGCTGCTGATCCGGTCCACGCCCGTCGCGGCGACGCCCGCGATCGTATCGATCGCGATATTCCCCGACGCTTCGAGTTCGATTGCGACGCCGGCGGCGTCACGTCCCGCGACGGCGTCACGCGCCGCGACGGCGGAACGCAGATCGTCGAGCGAGAAATTGTCTAACAGGATGATGTCGACACCACTATTGAGTACCGTTTCCAATTGGTCCAACCGATCGACTTCGATCTCGACGATCGCCGGCGCGACGAGTTGGTTCATCACACCGCCGCGCATCGTTACTGCTCGGCCCGCCGCTTCGGCGGGACTCAGGGGCGTGCCATCGCCGCCCGCACCCGTTGCTTTCGATTGTCCAAGTGCCAAATGATTGTCCTTGATCAGGAATCCATCGAACAATCCGGTGCGATGATTGTGTCCGCCACCGCAGCGGACAGCATACTTTTCTAGCCGCCGCATCCCGGGTGTTGTTTTGCGCGTGTCATAGAGGCGCGCGTTCGTACCGGCCAATTCGTCAACGTACCGCCGCGTCATCGTCGCGATCCCGCATAGCCGCGAGAGTAAATTCAGTGTGACACGTTCGGTGGTGAGCAGATCACGGGCCGAGCCGGACAATCGAACCAAAGCGGTTCCGGGCGAAAACGGTTCCCCTTCGCCGATCAATACCTCCACATCCAAATCAGCGTCGAACTCGTCGATGATCCAGGGCGTCAACGCGATGCCAGCGGCGATCCCGTCGCCGCGGGCGACAATCTGGCACGTGCCGCGGCGTTCGGCATCGATCATCGCGAGCGTGGTCCAATCGACCGAAACATCGAGATCCTCGGCGATCGCCAGGCGCACGAGTTGCCGTAAATCGTTCTCGAGACGCTCGTCGATATTTACGGGGCTATAATCCACGGGAGCAGGTTGGGAGTTCAACGTCGACCTTTCGGTAAGTAGTCGCGGTTTGGTACTAGCAGCAGCGGCACGTTCTCGACGATGCCAGCGACCTCGGAATGATAAGCATGATAGGCGAATACAAGATAAACCGTACCACCCGACGGTGCAGCGTCGGCAACCGCCCCCTGCTGCCGGGGGAATACTATTACAGCGTCGTCACCGGCGACGACGACGAGTTCCGCCGTATCGATATCGCGGCTGACGCGTGGACCGGTCCTCCCGAGGGCTGTATCGGACACTGGAAGAACCGTGTTCCGCTTCCGGAGGAGAAAAAACGCGAGCTGGCACCGCCTGAGGTTTTAGTCGATTTGCTGCGATCGATGGCGGATCAACCCGCCATGACCAAAATGCGGTACTTGCTCGCCCTGATGCTGCTGCGAAAACGGCACCTCAAACCCTACGAGGATGCCTCGCTGATTCGATCCGAATCGGCACACTCAATTCGGGCACCCACTGACGCCGGGCCCGCTCCGGCGGTGGCTAGTTTGCAGTTGGAATCGAGCATGGATGGCTCGATCCTCACGATCGAGGTAGCTGACATTGCCTCCAACGAAGCCGAAAGCCTACAAGAGCAACTCATCGACCTACTTTACCGCGACGTGGAATGACCCCATTTGGGCACGGGAGCCTGTTTTCGCAATGCATGATGCACGCACCGGCACGATCCTCGCCTCCGCTCTGGCACTCTGTTTGGTTTTCTGCGGTGGCTGTGCACGCTCGGTTGCGGTCGCCAATTTACCGCCACCGCCGGTGGTCTTACCGGAAACGCCCGACATTTCATCGCTCGCCGCGGCGGTCAATCGCACCGATGCCATTCGCGAACTGTCGACAAACTCCGCCACGCTCGACGTGCTCAGCATGACGGCGGTGCCCAAACTATCGGCGACGATGCACCTGCAGCGCGACAGGAATTTTCGGCTCAAGGCCAGCGTGCCGCTGATCATGGGCAGCGGCATCGACCTCGGCAGCAACGCTGACGAGTTCTGGTTTGAGGTCCCCGAAGGCATGTCGCAAACCCTCTACTTTGCCAACCATGAGCAATACGCTCGCAACCTCGACCGCGCGATCCTCCCGGTGGACCCGAGCTGGCTGATCGACGCAATTGGACTGGCTCGCCTCGATCCGAATACCGTCATTGCTGGTCCCGTCACTCGCACCGACGGATTGATCGAGGTCCGCAACTCGGTCCAAACCGCCGCCGGGACCTATCAACGCGTGTGCTTCATCGAGCCATCGGCCGGCTACATCACTCATCTATTCCTGTACTCTCCCGACGGTCGCTTGGTGGCGAAGAGTTTCGCCAGCGAGCACGAATACTTTGAAAGCGTCAACAGCGTCCTACCGCACCGCGTGAAGATTGAACTGTTCCCCGCTACCGATCCGCCGTTGGCGCTGCAGTTGCAGGTTGCCACCTACAGCATCAATCAATTGCTGTCGGGCGATCCGCAGCTCTTCACCATGCCCGCGACCGGGAAACGAGTCGACCTGTTACAAATGGCTGTCGCCCCGCCGGCCAGCAGATCCGTGAAAACATCGAGTCCATCGGCGTGGGCGCAACCAACAACCACATCGGCAGGCACACCGACTCAGTACACCGCCACCGCGCCGACCGGCCCACCGCTACGCGGCATCCGGTACGAATAACCGTCTGGTCGCCGTCGCCACGCTCACCAGCGCGTGGACCTTGAAAGATAATCGGAATCCGTTAGAGCGCTGCCAACACATCGTCAGCACTCACGCGACCAAGATGGCTGTCGCTGATCGTGACGAATGAAATCTTGCCTGATTTGTCAACGAGGATGGTGGATGGATAGGTGGTCTCATTCGGGGCATCCCAACGCAATCCATAAGCGTTCGTGAACTTGAAACCGGGGTCCAACAAGAACGTCAACGGTTTGTTGATTTGGGTGCCGTGCAGAAACTCATCGGCACGTTGGTCGAGCTGAGATTTTGCGCCGGGATAAATCAGCAGGACGCGGGCGTTTTTCTTGGCGAACTCATCAGAGTGTTTCACCAAATCGGCGACCTGGGCGGTACAGGCGGGGCACTGCGAGCCAGGGAAGCCGCGTAAAACCACGACTACGACCGGCCCCTCCGCATTGACCTTGCTCAATTGCACTTCACCCGAAAGCTCTCCGGCAATGGCGGGCAGACGGAAATCCTTTGCAGTCTCGCCCTTCGTCGGTACTTTGTCAGCATCCGGTCCTTGGGCCGCCGCGGGCGATACCGCCAGCGCGGGAATCGACAGCGTGGTGGCGAGTAGGAATGAACAGAATGTAATTCGTTGGATTTGAGTCTTCATGAGATATCTCGATCAATTCAAGGGGGACGTCCGTGGCGAGATTGGGCCGCAAGCCGACCGTCCTGGTAGGCTCTGGTGCAAATGGCCATTGATCGCAACCGACCGCCACATCGAGGCGTTTGCCCTGAAATCGCACTCCTCCGGGGCAAACCGCGTGGGCAACTCCCAACGCGTCCAGCCCGAAAATCGGGGGGTGGAGGGGGGTGGAGTGAGTCGCTGTCTAGATCAGCTGCGAAAAGGCGCGGCCCGTCGGGCACGCGGTTTAACGGCTTGCACCGAACGATCGCCCGATACCTGATTGACCCGCCACTCAGGGAAACCATTTTCCTGAACCACTAAGAGTCTGTAGAATCAAGATCGACGCTCTACGAGGTCCGTAACCGATAGACAGGAGACTTGAAATGAAACGTCTGCACGACACCAACCAACGACGCGACTTTTTGAAAACAGCCGGGATTGCTGGCGTTACGTTGTCCATGGCTGAATTTGGATTCTTGCGCCGCCTCCCCCCCGTTTCGGCGGCCGATGCACAGCTCCCGTCCGACGCCGTAGCATTCTCTCCCGACATCGAACCCTTGGTGCGTTTGCTCGAAGACACACCACGCGAGAAGGTGGTTGAGACATTCGCCGCGAAGATCCAGTCGGGCACGAGTTACCGAGAGGTCTTGGCCGCCCTGCTGTTGGCGGGCGTGCGAAACATTCAACCGCGTCCCAGCGTGGGGTTCAAGTTTCATGCAGTCTTGGTGGTGAATTCGGCGCATCTGGCCAGCCTCAATTCTCCGAATTCCGATCGTTGGTTACCGATTTTTTGGGCGCTTGATTATTTCAAGTCCTCGCAGGCGCGCGACGTCAAGGAAGGCGACTGGACGATGGCCGCCGTTGACGAAGCCAAAGTGCCACCTTCGCACCGTGCCAAGCAAGCGTTCGCCGAGGCCATGGACGCGTGGGATGTTGAAGCCGCCGACACGGCAATCGTTGCCCTGTGCCGGACGGCACCTGCCGCCGCTGTTTTCGATGTGCTCGCCCATTATGGTTGCCGCGACTACCGGAGCATCGGACACAAAGCGATCTATGTCGCCAACGCATATCGCACTCTCCAGTGCATCGGATGGCGTTATGCCGAACCCGTGCTCCGTTCGCTCACCTACGCACTGCTCAATCACGAAGGGCAACCCAATCCCTCGACAAGTGAATTGGGACCCGATGCGGCCTGGCGCGTCACGCAGGAACGACTCGGTTCGCTGGGCGGAGACTGGAGTCACGGACGTCTCGACGCGGGGGCAACCCGATCTTTGCTCGACACGTTGCGAAGTGCCTCACCGAGCGACGCGGTCACGGCAACAGCCGAATTAATCGCCAGCGGAATTGCTCCCAAGTCGATCACCGATGCGTTGTTCCTATCCGCCGCTGAAATGCTGGGACAGCAGCCCGGAATCATTTCGTTGCACTCCGCGACGACGACCAATGCGATCCAGTATGCATTCCGCACCGCGTATGGCGATCAAACGCGCCGCGAGCTGCTGTTGCAAAACGCTGCGTTCATTCCTTACTTTCGTGAGTCCATGAAATCTCGCGGCAACGTCGGATCCGAGCAGATCAAGGTTGTCGAGATAACGGACAAGCCCGACGAAGTGCCGGGTGTGGATGAAATCTTTGCCACGGTATCGAGCAACCGCACACGAGCTTCTGCCGAAATGCAAACGTTCCTGGCGTCGGGCGGTCCGCCCGAATCGCTCATCCACGCGGCGCGGAGATTGGTATTCCTGAAGGGCAATGACGCGCATGACTATAAATTCAGCTCGGCGGCGCTAGAGGATTTCTATGCCGTCTCGCTGCAGTTTCGCAACGCCTACCTTGCCAGTGCAGCGTATCTGTTACCCGGCAGCAAGGATCGCGACAACGGACTCGTCGAGCGAGTCCAAAACGCATTGGCGTGAGCCGTCTAAAAGTCTTCGTCTCGCGGCAGGGTAGCCTCCTGCGGCGCGCTCGCCGCGTCGCGGTCGAATTCGTACAACTGGGCATTGCCTGTCTTTTCGTCCGTCGCCAGGTTGTACTTGTCGAGCAGGTCGTTGACGAGCGTTTCTTCTTCAATCTGTTCCTTGACAAACCACTGGCCAAAGCTAAACGTGGCCCAGTCCTTCTCCTCGTGGGCGAGATGAACAATTTCGTCAATTTTCTTGGAGTTGTCGATCTCGTGCCCGAGCGCTTTCCGTAAACAGTCGCCCATGTCCTTGGGGTCCGACGATGGCGCATCGATCGCTGCGATCCGGGCGTGTCCTCCGCGATCGTTGATGTATTTGAGGAACTTGAACATGTGTTTGCGTTCCTCCTCCATATGTCCGTACAAAAAGTCCGAAATGCCGAGGAATCCATTGACCTCGGCCCAGGACGCGTACGACAGATAAACCTGAGCCTGGTAGGCTTCTTGCATCATCTGTTCGTTCAAAGCCTTTTCCATCGCTTTCGAGATTCGCTTCGTCTTCATTGTCAATTCCTAGTGCACAATTCATTATTTCTAGTTGCTTCGGCGGCGAATAACCGCAAACTCGCACGGCAATGCAACCCGCGACGCTGCGTTTGCGTTCGACGCATGCGAGGATGTGGTGTGCAAATTTTGGGCCAGTTGCGAGTATTCGGTGGGGGCGTTGAATCAGACGGCTGCTGCGGTGATTACCTCAATGACGTGATTACCTGAATGATTGGTGCGGAGCCTGACGCGAGCTCGCGAGGTCCGCTAAGATTCTCCCGCATGTCACCGCCCTCCAAACGTTGCCTCCGCTGTTTCCGTCCCCATTCACTCTGTTTTTGCGATTGCATCTCGCGGATTGAGCATCGTACGTCGGTTGTCATTTTGCAGCACCGTCGTGAACGATTTCATCCGTTCAACACCGCGAGGATCGTGAGCGAGTCGCTGCAGGGATGTGAACTCTTGGTGGCCTACAACGATGAACTCGCGGCGCGGTTCGAGTCGCTGCCACTCCGCGATGATGTCGGACTGCTCTACCCCGGCCCGCATTCCGAGTTGCTCGGTGAGCTGCCACCGCACCGCCGGCCGAGCCAGTTGGTTGTGCTCGATGGGACCTGGCATCAAGCCAAGACGCTGTATCGTGATATCCCGCGATTGCATCATATTCCGCAGTACCGATTGGCTCCTTCGTCGCCGGGCCGCTACCGGATCCGACGCGTTTGAAGATGCACGACTGATGGAACATCTGCGGCTAGACAAACGCACGGTGGAAACCGCCGTCGGTGTGGACGAGTTTCGCAACCGCTGGCGAGCGTTCTTGCGCGCGGATGATCGAGTTGCGATGCAGCATCATGGGACCGCCGATCTGCTACGGAGTGTCGATGCCGATTTCGTACCAACCGTGATTCTGAAGGCGGTCAATGTGCCCGCTTCTTTAAAAACAAATCCTGAGGCGAACCCGACACCGGAGGGCGCGGCAACTGTGGCAGTTCCGACTGCAGAATCGCGATCAATTGCGCGAGCGATTTTGGCATCGGTTCCCCAAATCGCCCTTCGCGGCCGGGCAGAGCGGCCGCGAATAAATTGACGTGCGGTGAAAATTGCCGGCATTGGCGAATCAAAGGCGCCGGTCCACCACCGGCGTGCGGGAACCAGATCACCGTTTCGTCAGAATCGACTGGTTCGCCGATTCGACGATACCAGGCAGGGCGAGACGCAGGTGCCATGGTGCTAAGCAGATACTGGGAAATATTTCGGTGGAATCGACAATCATAACCCGACGCGTAAGCGAGGGACTCACGCCACCACCCCTCGCTTACGAGTCGGGTTATGAAAACGTGGCACTCCGTGATGCGGAATGAATTACCCAAACCTGCTTAGGCGAACCCGTGACGAAACGGTCGAATTCTCGGATTGAGTTTTGCAAGCTCGTTCATCTTCTCAGGCACTTCAACGAGTCCTATGCTATCGGATGACCAAAGAACGAACGTTTCATGTTTCTCGCCAGCGATTATCTCAAGAGCTGTTTTTACCCAATTCACCTCTGACAACCTACCGCCCATGCTACGGAATCCGGCCCCGGCTGCTCAAAGGACGCCCCATTGGCTGTCGCTGCCGCATCTGCTCAGTGAGCAGGCCCAACGACATCCTGATCGACCCGTGTTGACTTTCATCGGTGATGACGGAAGTCCATCGACGTTGACCTACGCTGGCCTGCATGATGGCATGGTTGATTCATCGAAGTGGCATCGATGCCCGTGAAGTCGGTCCCGAAACTCGCTTTGCCGATCATGGTCTCGATTCCATGACGGCCATGGAACTCAGTGGCGAACTGGACGATTGGTTGGGCGTTGAGTTGACCCCCACGGTTGCCTGGAATTACCCCACTCCGGCGCAGTTGGCCGCCTACCTGGCGGGCGAAATGGCCAAAACGTCACCGCATTGATTACCTGTCCGAAAACCCTGAGCCGACCGTAGCTGCCGTCGCCAGACGGCGGAAAAGCCGGCTCATCCAACGGAACCGTACGCGATGGTGACGGGAGGTTTTTCCAGACTCAGTGAGCTCGTTCGTCGCGCGCGCAGTCGGCATTCGCCACGCCCCCACGCCAATCAGGTAGAATGGCTTGAACTCATAACCCGCCCGTTGCCCTGCGAGCACTCACCTTTGAACTGGCTTACAAATCCATGCTACGTATGCCCTTGCTTCTACTGCTCACCATCGCGTTGGCTAGCATCGCTACGGAACCCACGCGTGCCGATGAACCCGCCCAACGGCCCAATGTCATTCTGATCATGAGTGATGACCAGGGTGGTGGCGATTATGGATTCATGGGCAACCGGCTGATCCGCACGCCTCACCTCGATGTCATGCAGGACAGTGGCGGTTATCTGAGCAATTTCTACGTTAGCCCGGTCTGTGCACCGACGCGGGCCAGTCTGATGACGGGGCGGTACAACTACCGAACGCGTTGCATCGACACGTATATCGGTCGAGCGATGATGGATCCGAGTGAAGTCACGATCGCAGAAGTGCTTCGCGATGCGGGATATCAAACTGGGATCTATGGAAAATGGCACCTGGGCGACAGCTATCCGCTGCGAGCGATGGACCAAGGCTTTCAGGATAGCTTGGTGATTCGCGGAGGTGGGATCGGCCAACCCTCCGATCCAATCGGAGCGGAGGGCAAGTACACCGACCCGACCCTGTTCAAGAACGGGGTGGAAACACCGATGAAAGGGTATTGCACGGACCTCTACTTCGATGCCGCGATCAAGTTCATCGACGATAATGTGAAATCGGGGCGACCTTTCTTCACGTACATCGCAACCAATGCGCCGCACGGTCCGTTTCACGATGTGCCGTCGGAACTCTATGAAGAATATCGCCAGGTCGACTTCACGCCGATCATGGTCGGTAAAACCCCAGCCAAACGAATGCCAGCCGAACAGGACAAACTGGCA
>JBDNIG010000043.1:0-36536 GCA_041688415.1 Rhodopirellula sp.
ACGCGCTGGTTTCTCACGACGGGCGGAGCCGTCGGTCGACAATCGATCACTGATAACCCGCCAACACTCCGCCGCCACCGAGGGCTTGGTAGGCGTCCACGGCGGCCGTCAGTTGCTGTTGCTTGGTCTCGATCAAGACCATCTTGGCTTCGTTCATCTCACGCTGAGCCAACAACACATCGAGATACTCGCCACGGGCGTTCTGGAAGAGCGCGTTCGCACTGTCGATCGAAGAGATCAACGCTTCCAACTGTTGCTTTTTATCGACGATGCTCTTGCGATAGTTCTCCACCTTGGTCATGTGATTGGTGACTTCGGTGAAGGCTTTTAGGATCGTTCTTTGGTAGTCATAGACGGCCTGCAACTGCCGTGCATTCGCGGTTTTGTACTCCGCCTGAATCGCCCGCTTGTTGATCAAGGGACCAACGAGGCCGCCGGCGAGATTATACATCAAGGCTTCGGGCGTCCAGAACAGGTACTTCGGGTTGAAGGCTTCGTAGCCAACTCCTCCGGTCACGGTCAACGTGGGATAGAAGTTGGCTCGGGCAACCTTGATGTCCAGCCCGGCAGCCCGTAGTTCTCGCTCGGCTTGACGAACGTCCGATCGGTTTCTCAGTAAATCGGCGGGGACGCCGACGCTGAGTGCCTGCAGATTCAGATCAATGTATTTTACGGACGAACGCTTGACGGGCTGAGGATAACGTCCGAGCAGGAAATTAATACGGTTCTCAGCTTCGACAATCTGCTGTTGGATGATCAGCTTCTTGCTTTGGTTCTTGCGAACCTCCGCTTGAAAACGTTGAACAGCCAATTGGTTGCCACGAGCCTGAGCCATCATGCTCTTGGAGATCTCCAGGCTCTTTTCCTGGAGCTCAATGGTGGTATCCAAAGTCGCTAACTGATTGTCGAGTGCCATCAGCTCGTAGTAGTTCTCAGCAACTTCGGAGACCATCCGAGTGACCACGTAGTTCCATCCGTCTCGCGTACCGAGATAACGCAGGCACGCCGCGTACTGTGCGTTGTGCAACTGATTCCAGATGTCAATCTGCCAAGAAAGCTCGGCGGCCACCAAGAAGTTGGGAAGCGGATCGGGAAAACCGACGCCCGGGAGTGGGTCAAGTTGCTCCTCGGCCGCGCCCATCGGCGTGAACAGGCTGGGTTTCTCTGCGCCCACGCCACCTCCCAATGTGAGAAAAGGACGATACGCACCGCTTCGAGCAAGCACTCGGTTGTTGGCGATCTGAATATTCTCAGCCAGAATCTTCAGCTCCTGGTTGCCCGTCATGGCCTGCGCGATCAACGCCGAGAGATTGGAGTCATCAAAGTAATCGTGCCATCCAAGTAGGGACGAGTTTTGCGGCCGGGCGGGGCCAAAGTCCATGTTGACAGCGTCGAACTCCAGATCGGTGGTCGTTTCATCGATCACCGTGGGCGGTGAGTTCGAATCAACCGTGCTATCGGATGTGGCGTCGCTCGCGTCGTCGGTGTCGTCGACTGCGCTATTGATATCAATGGCATCGCTATCGGATATGTCATCACCATTGCCTGCGTCGTTCAAATCGATGATTTCATCGATTGGATTGGTCGGCTCAGCGACGCTGATCGAGACCATGTCGCCGGTACGCGTGCTCAAGTAGTTGTCATCGGACACCGTCGCGGTTGCATCTGTACTCAGCTCGGCCGCAGTCCCGTCGTCCTTGATGTCGAGTTCGCCGCTGTTTTTCAGAAAGCTGGCAAAGCTGACCGATCCTTCGGCGGTCTTTGACTCGGTGGATTGATCGTCAGTTTGAGTCGTCGTGCCACTGGGCTGGAGCGTTTGATCGGCTGGATCAATGGGCACATCGTATTTCTCACCGTCATCGTCATTGACGCTGACAACACCGTTGTTTCCGGCCGGATAAGCTTGCGGCAGCACCGCTTGGGGCTGTGGCCCGCGGAGACAAGGAATGTTGCAGGAAGGGAGGACCAAAAGGGATCCGGACACAATCGCAGCGGTAAGAGCGACGTGTTTGTGATTTGTTCTCGAAAATTTCATGAAGGGGTTCATCCTTGTACGCCTTGACGACTAAATCCAGAAACTTCCGTTCCCGGTTGCCAGGTCTCTGCCCGGCGAAACAAACGCGTAACGATCGGATCATAGAGAAATCTCAGGTGTCCATACCTGAACCGATTGTTCCGAGCTGGTCGCTCCATGGAAGCCCGTCGACCGAGGCCGGCAGCATCCAATGAGCGATCGATGCTGGCTTTATTCATCGACCCAACGGACGTTCCGCCTTTATCAGTCGTGCCTGCGACACCGGTAATTTGCCTAGAAACGGGGAGTCTGAGACGTCACAACCCACACAACCGGAACGATGAAAACGAGACGTCTGGCGCACGTGCGAATCCCCACGAGAAATGT
This sequence comes from Rhodopirellula sp., assembly GCA_041688415.1. Classification (GTDB taxonomy): domain Bacteria; phylum Planctomycetota; class Planctomycetia; order Pirellulales; family Pirellulaceae; genus Rhodopirellula. The sequence goes on from JBDNIG010000043.1 coordinate 2,402, forward strand.
GACCCCACGTCCTCACCGCCGGGTTCATCCCACGATCCAACAACTCCGTATTTCAATCGACGCCACGAGATTCGGGTTAGGTAAACTATAAGGAATGTGCTGCATCGACCGGGTGGCGTAAGCTTCCAGCTTGCGTTTTTCGAATCGCAAGCTGGAAGCTTACGCCACTTAATATTCCCGCGTTCCTAAACAGATTGACATTCAATCTTCGGGGTGTTCGCTAGCGACGTGCGGCTCGGTTTCGAAAATTTCACTCAGCGGCCCATCGTGTTCATCACGAATGAGTGTCTTCCCATCAGCCATTTTTGCAAAAATGTAATAGAGGCCTGGAATCACCAAGACCCCAACAAGCGTCCCCAACAACATCCCACCGACCGCGGTGGTCCCGATGGTGCGGTTCCCGATCGCCCCCGCCCCAGTCGCTCGTACCAACGGAATCAGACCAACGATAAATGCGAACGAGGTCATCAAGATCGGTCGGAATCGCAGCCGCCCGCCCTCGATCCCCGCGTCCTTGATCGACAGGCCCTCCTGCCGGCGTTGGACAGCGAATTCAATGACCAAAATCGCATTCTTACCCAATAATCCAACAAGCATGACCAGACCAATTTGACAGTACACGTCATTGGCAAGCCCCAGGGCTTTGAGCAGAAAAAAAGATCCGAACAGTCCGACCGGCAACGACAAGATCACCGAGAGTGGCAGAAGGAAACTCTCGTATTGCCCCACGAGAACCATGTACACAAAGATCACCACGATCAAAAAGATATATACCGCCGTGTTCCCCTTGTTGGCTTCGTCATAAGCGAGGCCGCGCCAACCAATGTCGAATCCGTGCGGAAGTGTCTCGGCAGCGACTTCTTGAACCGCTGCGATCGCTTCACCACTGCTGTAACCCTTCGCCGGGGCACCCTGAATGGGGGCCGTTGGATACAGATTGTATCGACTGATTTCGTTGAGTCCCTGCGTCTTTTCAATCCGCATGAAGGCGCTGTAAGGAACCATCTCATCCTGATCGTTCCGAACGAAAAGACTATCCAAATCTTGAGGGAACCGCCGGAACTCAGGTTTGGCCTGAACATAGACTTTATAGAACTGCCCGAAACGAACAAAACCTTGCTCCCACGTGCTGCCGATGACGATCGAGAGGTTGTCCATGGCTTTGCGAATCGACACACCTTTCTGCATCGCGACATCATTATCGATTGCGATTTCGTACTGCGGATAATCTGCGGCAAAGAAAGTGAACAGTCCTTTGAGTTCTTTGCGCTTCGCCAACGCCGCCATGAACTTTTCTGTTTGCTCACCCAGTAGTTTGTAGTCGCCGCTATTCGTCTTGTCGAGCAAATTCAACGAGAATCCACCCGCCGCTCCGAAGCCTGGAACCGCCGGCGGTTCAAAGAACTCGAGTTTGACATTAGCGATCTCCGTCCCCATTTCCTCGAGCTTTTCAATGATTTCCTTCGACGTCATCTTGCGATCATTCCATGGCTTCAAGTTGATGATACAGGTGCCCGCGTTGGAGCCTCGTCCCTCGGTGAGCACCTCGTAGCCAGCAATCGAGGACACCGAGACGACCGCGTCGAGTTTTTTGCAGATCGCCTGTAATTCATGGCACTTCGTGTTGGTGTATTCGAGCGTCGAACCGGGCGGCGTCTGCACGATTCCATAGATCATCCCTTGATCCTCCAGCGGAATAAAGCCGGTAGGAAGTGTTTTGTTCACGAAGATAATGCCGTACGCGAACGCCGCAATGATCAACATTGTTACCAAACGGAGCGTGATGATACGGTTCAGGATGCCAGCATACCCGCCCGTCACTTTCTCCACGCCACGATCAAACGTGTGCAGGAACATGCCCAGCGGGCTGCGTTTCTTCGCAGTGCCATCGGTACCCGAGAATGTCGCGCGGAACGTGAGTATCGCCAAAACCGCGCTGATCCCGCCAATGACCCGCATCCTCATTTCAGTCAACTTGAATTGTTCCGAGATGACCTCGTGAACCAACTCGACATGGATCAGGTAGTAGACCCCCACTCCAACTGCCAAACCCAATACGACGCATAAGATGCCGCGTAACACGAACGCGTATTCTCCCGCAATATTTTTCAAGATACGGTTAATCAAACCAACAAATCCGGTTTGTTTCTGCAGGTCCGAGTGGGGGCGCAGAATCATCGCACAAAGAACTGGCGTCAGCGTCAGCGCGACCACGCCCGAGATCACGACGGCCACGGCCATCGTCACCGCGAACTGACGGTAGAAAACACCCACCGGCCCCGTCATGAACGTGACCGGAATGAAGACCGCGGTCATCACGAGCGTGATGGCAATGATCGCACCGCTGATCTCGCCGATGACCTCGTGGGTCGCCTGGTAGGGGCCGAGGTGCTTGGTGTGCATTTTTTCGTGGACCGCCTCAACCACCACAATCGCATTGTCAACAACCACTCCGATCGCGAGCACCAATGCAAACAGCGTGATCAAATTGATCGACATGCCGAACATCAACATGAAAAAGAACGTTCCGATCAACGAAACGGGCACCGCCAAAGTCGGAATCAGCGTGCTCCGGAAGTCTCCGAGAAACAGGTAGACTACCAATGAAACCAGAATGAACGCCTCGAATAGGGTGTGCAGAACCTTTTCAATCGATGCGTCCAGAAAACTGGAAACATCGTACGTGAATGCGTAATCCATCCCCGGTGGGAACGTCTCTTGCTTGATCCTCTCGACCGTCTCCTTAACCTTCCTGATCACTTCGGTAGCGTTCGAACCGGGAGTCTGCTTGAGCACAATCGCCGCCGATGGCAACCGGTCAATGTCGGAATAAAGGTCATAGAACGACGATCCCAACTCAACATCAGCGACGTCGCCAAGTCGCAAAATTTCACCTTTGGGATTGGCCTTTAATATTATCTTCTCGTACTGCTCCGGCGTTTTGTATCGTCCAATCCATGTCAGCACGTACTCGAGTGTTTGTGATGTCGTACCCGTTGCCTGTCCAAGTCGGCCAGGCGAGCCAATCATGCTCTGTTCGTCGAGCGCTTTCATGACGTCCTCGGCGTCCACCTTGTAGGCGCGCATCCGATCGACGTCGAGTTCGACCCGCATCGCGTACGAGCGATTACCCAGGATTTGCGCGCTGCCAACGCCCTGAATTCGCTTCAACTCACGCTGCACGTTGACGCTCGCAAAGTTGTAGAGAAAATTCTGGTCAACATTGGGATCGTTGCTGAAGATGTTCACGTACATCAACATGCTCGTCATGTTCTGCCGAACGATAATGCCTTCTCGTTCCACAATCGGTGGCAGGTTGTTCTTCACCGCCTGCACCCGGTTGTTGACGTTCATGACCGCCACGTTGGGGTCGGTGCCCGGCTCAAAGATGATTTGAATCGTACCCTCACCCGCACTGGTGGCGTCGCCCATCATGTAACGCATGTTCTGGACGCCATTGATCGCTTGCTCCAAAAGCACCATCGTCGAATCGATCAAAATCTTGGCGCTAGCACCCGGATACGAAACGGAAACTCGCACGCTCGGTGGCGCTACCGATGGGAACTGTGAAATCGGCAGCGTTGCAATCGCCAGCCCACCCATGAATAGGAGCAGGAGCGAGATGATAATGGCCAATGCCGGGCGGTGGAGAATTCGTGCGAACATGGTGCAGTTGTGGCGTGGAAGCCCGAGTCACATGAGAATCAGGAAACTTTGGAAGAAGCGGACTCAAGAATAAGTCCGTTATGGCAGTGGCAATTACTCAGCGTGACTCTTCAAGTCTTTCAGCAATTCCTCGGGAGCTTTGTACTCGTACTCCACCTTGTCGCCAGGTCGGACCTGCCGGACCCCTTCGAAAACGATTTTGTCATTGACGTCGAGACCATCCGAGATCACGTAGATATCATCCTTCTCACGTTCAATGGTGATGTCACGCTGACGGATGATGTTGTCCTTATCAACGACGTACGCGTACTTCTTGGCGAGAATCTCATAGGTGGCGCGCTGCGGAATCACAATGGCGCCTTTCACAACGTGGCTGAGCATGATCTTGCCGGTTTGACCATGACGCAGTAGACGGTTGGGATTATCAAAGTCGGCGCGGAACGAAATGTTTCCAGTTTCATTATTGAAATCAGCTTCGATCGCCCCAATTTTACCTTCCTCCGAGAACATCTCGTGATTGGCGAGCTTGAGTTCAACGGTCAGTTCGTTCTTGTACGTACTGGCTTCGTATTCGAAGTAATCCCGCTCGGGGACATTGAAATAGACCCACAACAAGCTGTTGTCCGACAACGTCGTCAACACTTCCCCCTCATCAATCAGACTGCCCAACTGCTCGTGCTGCCGATCGACGATACCGCCAAACGGTGCCTTGACGTCGGCGAAATCCATTTCCGCTTGGGCGAGCTTCACGTCAGCCTCCGCCTCGGCTAACTCGGCATTCGCCAAATCAACCTCGGGCTTGGCAACAATGTTCTTCTCAAACAGCCGTTTGGTGTTGTCTCGCTTAATCCGCATCAGATCCGCGTGCGCGTTGTCCGCCGCTAATTTGGCTTGGTACAGAATCGGAAGAATCTTGAACAATCGCTCACCCTTCGTCACCAACTGTCCTTCCTTGACATCGATCGCTTCGAGATAACCACCCTCCAGGGCACACACCTCGATGTGACGCCAAGCGTGTATCTGACATACGTACTCGCGAGTGCTGACAACGTCCTCGCGGATTGGGCTGGTGACGATAATCTTATGGGCTTCCAGTTCGCCGCCCTCGTCCGCATGTTCTTCCTCGGCAGCGTGCTCACCGTCGGCGTGCTCCATTTCGGCGCTCGGATGTCCTCCGATGTACTGCTCCTTGAGCTGCTCGATCTTGTCGCATGCGGGGAAACACAGGACAAACGAAAGCATGATGACAACTGGGATCGGTGCGATTTTCATGATTGGATGCTTGAGGGGTGCCGACCGGATCGCGGCCCGGTTCAATTGGCAGAAGTGGTGATGTCTGTCGTGCGAGGGTGATGTCTGCAAAAAAATGACGAGGTCTGCAAGTGATGGTTTACTTCTGCAAGTTCTTGCATGCAAGTTTTGTGATACACACTGCATGCTCGAACCGGCGATTGACGTTTCCGAGAACGGAAATCACTTGGAATAACCACGGTTTCCGGATCAGCGAGGTCACTCGTTGAGCGAGTTTCCGGCTGCCGGTTGGACAGAAAGCAAATGATGGGCCAACCGGCAATTTCCACACTCAACCGGCCTTGCCGAGGGGCATGTTCGACTACCTTGAAACGGCACTCCGTTCGCGATTGCAATCGCGCGTCCTGACCGGTCCCGAAGTCGTGAAGTTTTTGTCACCCGACGCGCCACGGCGATGTTAAGATGAAACAATTCCCGCTCTGACGCGTTGGAGTGCCATTATCAAAAATTTCGCAACCACGACTGAGGATCTCATGCGTTGGATCCTGCTTGCTATCGTCGGGTGCTGGACCTTACCCGCTGCCGCCCAAATCTGTTCCCCCATTCGCGTTTCACCCGACGGGACGCATTTCGTGCGTGGCGACGCCAACGAGCGATTTGTCGTTTGGGGTGTGAACTACGATCACAACTCGGCGAGTGAATTGCTCGACGAGTATTGGATCGATCGTTGGGAGGAAGTCGTCGAAGACTTCGGGGAGATCAAATCGCTCGGAGCTAACTGCGTTCGCGTGCATCTGCAGCTCGGCAAATTTCTGGAGGCCCCCGACCGCGCCAATCAAGCGGCACTCGATCAATTGAGCAAACTGCTCGAGCTTGCCGAGCGGACAGGCCTCTACCTCGATATCACCGGCTTGGCCTGTTATCACAAAGCCAACATTCCAGAATGGTACGACAGCCAAAGCGAACCAGAACGCTGGCGCACGCAGGCCTTCTTTTGGGAATCGGTGGCGTCGGTTTGTCACGACAGCCCCGCCGTGTTCTGCTACGACTTGATGAACGAACCGATCTTGGCGGGTGAGACACCAGAATCTGAGTGGCTCGGAGGTGAACTGGGGGGAATGTTCTTCGTCCAACGATTGACCCTCGACCTGGCGGGCAGGACCCGAAAAGCCGTGGCCAGGGCGTGGGTCGACACCATGGTTGACGCGATCGAAAAGCACGACGATCAACACCTGATAACGGTCGGTGTGATCCCCTGGGTGTTCGTGTTCGGCGGCGGCGAACCGTTGTTCTACTCACCCGAAGTGGGCTCTCGTCTTGATTTCGCAGCCGTGCATTTCTATCCCGAGAAAGGCCAGGTCGATAAAGCGATCGAGGCACTCCAGGCATACGACGTCGGCAAACCACTCGTCGTCGAGGAGATGTTTCCGCTGAAATGCTCCGAAGCGGAACTGGCCGAGTTTGTCACTGAGTCCGCGAAGTTTGCCGATGGCTGGATCAGTTTCTATTGGGGGAAAACGCCGCAACAGTTGCGTGAGTCTGCCGACTCAAGTATCGCGAACAAGATGATCGCGTCGTGGCTGGAGCGTTTTAAATCACTAGCACCTCAGGCCAGCGAGACGTCCGGCCGCTAGTTCGTTTCAACCTGACATGGGTTGGCAATGTAGCCCGCCGGCTCGACGGTGGAATCCGACGAGGTCATCGTGTCGGCTCGAGGCATCAGATTATCACTCTCAGCAATCCACCCGAATTTTTTGATTGGTAAAGAACAGCATCAACTTGGCATCGCAGGCGCAGCAATCGGTGGCCATTGATGAAAACGCATCAAAATCGGCTCGGCAGAAGGCCGGAATAGAAGACCGTGCCACGGGCGGCGATTGTTGTGCTAGGATGGCAGCTAATTCAATTAACGATTTTGACGCAACACATAAGGAGTCAGACGATGAGAACCGAACGGGGAACTCGTTCCATACGCCGAGTCACGATGGTGGCATTGGCGATGATGACCGCTATCTTGTGCGGTGGGGGCATCATGGGCGGCGGCGTGCTCGCTGCGGCTGAAGAAAACACGCCGGTGTTTCGTGCGGGTGCCGCCAAGGCGGAAATTAAAACGCCGATGGGGATGCCGATCGTTGGGAATTGGAATTCGCCGCCGGCAACGAATATCCATGATGAACTGCACGTCCGCTGTCTGCTACTCAACGATGGCAAAACCAGCATCGCATTCGCGATCTGTGACAGCGTGGGGATCCCTCGCGAAGTGTTTGATGCGGCGCGAAAAATCATTGATGCGGAAACCGACGTCGATTCGGAAAACGTGCTGATGGCGGCGACCCACACGCACAGCGGTGTGTCGTCAAGAAATTCACGCACCGTCAATGGCGAAGTCGTGCTCAATGCGTACCAAACACTGGTGGCGCGGCGGATCGCTGACGCCGTTGCGAAAGCGGAACAGCGATTGGCACCCGCGAAGATCGGGTGGGGAAGTGTCAACGCTCCATCGGAAGTCCACAATCGGCGTTGGTATGTGGATGACGAAAAATTGCTCACCAATCCGTTTGGTGGTGTCGACCAAGTCCGTATGAATCCACCCCGCGGCAGCGATGCGTTGGTCAAACCGGCTGGCCCGACCGATCCTGAGGTCTCGTTCATCAGCGTGCAGACCAGCGATGGTCGGCCGCTCGCTTTGCTCGCCAACTACTCTCTGCATTACGTGGGCGGAGTGCCGATCGGCGATATTTCAGCGGATTACTTCGCCGCCTTTTCAGAACGAATCGGTGGTCTGCTCGGTGCTCCCGATTCGGATTCTGATTTTGTTGGCATCATGACCAACGGGACCAGCGGCGACGTCAATAACATTCCTTTTCGTGAAAAAAATCGCCCGTCCAAGGAAAGGTACGAGCGAATTGATGAGGTGTCGAAATTGGTTGCCGAGAAGGTTGCGAAGGCATGCAAATCCATTGATTATCAAAATGAAGTGCCACTGGCCGCTGCTCATGCGGAACTGACGCTCGCGATGCGGAAGCCAGATCCAGAGATGCAGCGTCATTTCGCCAGTTTACAAGAAGCGGGACATGATCCCGCCAACATCCATCGTCTTGCCAGCATTTACGCAAAGCGTGTCGAACGCTTGCAGGAAGGTCCCGATGAAGTGTCGATCCTTCTTCAAGTCTTTCGTATCGGTGATCTGGGTGTCATGTCGATCCCCTTCGAAGTGTTCGCCGAGACGGGTTTGGATCTTAAGAAACGCAGCCCATTCCACGACGCCTTTACGATTGAACTGGCCAATGGTAGTTATGGCTATTTGCCCACGCTGGCACAGCACAAACTCGGTGGTTATGAAACCTGGATGGGGACCAATCGAGTTCAGTTAGACGCATCGGATAAAATTTCGGATGTTCTCATGTCTTTATCGGAGCAAGTCAAACCGTGATGATGAAACGTATACAAATTGTGGCCTTGGTTGTTGCGAGCGGTCTCTTTCCGGTGGCGGAGGCAGCGCTTGGTCAAGCGATACCACGCCAGGACCCGGCCGCTCCGCAAGATCATTCGCCCGCCGAAACGGCGAAGCAAATTCAAGTTCGCGCGGGCTATCGCGTCCACTTGGCTGCGGCAGAACCGGACGTGGTTGATCCCGTCTCGGCAGCGTGGAGCAGCGATGGAAAATTATGGGTCGTCGAGATGACGGATTACCCTCATCCGCGGCCGGACCAGACGGAGATGCACGGTCGTATTCGGGTGCTGAGCGACCGCGACGCCGAGGGTCGATTTCAGACCGTCACGACGTTTGCAGAGGGACTGAATTTTGCCACGGGTGTCCTGCCCTGGCGTGATGGTGCAATCGTCACGGCCGCGGGCCAAATCATGTTCTTGCGTGATGCCGATGGCGACGGCCAAGCGGATTCAAGCGAAGTCTGGTTTTCCGGATTTACAATCGATAACGAACAACTTCGTGCTAATCATCCGAAGCTCGGTCCCGATGGATTCGTGTACGTTGCCGGTGGACTGCGTGGCGGGCAAATTGTCGCCGCGTCTGACCGTTTTGATTCACGCGAGCAACCAATCAGCTTGCAGAACCGTGATTTCTATTTCAACCCTCACGGTGGCGATTGGGGCACCGTTTCGGGCAAGAGTCAGTACGGACTGACGATCGACGATTTTAACCGCCGCATTGGGTGCAGTAATCGCAACCCGGCGATTGAAGCAACGATTTCCGCCGACGTCATTAACCGTGACCCCTACCTGAACGCTGGCGATGGGATTAACGATGTCGGCCTCGCAGGCTTTGAATCGTCCGTATCGCCGATCAGCAATGCTTGGACGACCAGCAACCTGCACGCGGGCCAGTTTAGCGCCGCATGTGGTGTATGTGCTCCGGGTTGGAGCAATGGTGCCGATTCGGAATGGTTGCTGGTCTGCGAGCCGACCGGATCTTTGGTGCAGCGTCAATCGTTGCAATTGGCTGATGGAAACTGGCGCAGCACGCGCGAAGATCAGGCGACGGAATGGCTAGCGTGCGCCGATGATTGGTTTCGGCCTGTCGATGCCGTGCCCGATTTTGGCGGTGCCGCTTTAATTATCGACATGTCGCGAGCGGTGATCGAGCATCCCCGTTGGGCACCTCCGGAACTCAAGAATCGGCCCGATACGTGGGACGGCAACGATCTAGGCCGCATTTGGCTGGTCTCCGCTGGCGATGCCATCCCACAAGTTCAATCGATTACGGATGACGAGGCGGCGCTCGGTGCGATCGTCTCGGAGGATCCGCTGGTGCGATCATTGGCATCATCCTACTGGTACGCTAACTATTCGAAGGATTCACCACCTCAAAATTCAGTGCTTGACTCATTGTCAGCGAGTTTGAGCCAGCCTGGGACATCCCCCGGAGGTGTCGCTCGGATTGCCTTGCTACTCAATCGATGGAACAAGCTCAGTTCGAAGCAACTCGATGGATTGGCGAAGGACGCGGGCGCGCGTTTGCGAGCGTTGGCGGTGGGGATGCGAGAACGCAATCGCCCCGATGGCGCGGCACGGCGAAACGTTCCCCAATTAACGATTTCGCTGGGTGATCCCGCGTTACTCGTTCGACAATCCGCATTGCAGTCAATCGCGGTCACGATCAACCACGCCGATATGGATGACGATGTCGTGTTGGCATTGCTCACGGTAGCCCGCCACGACGGGGCGCTACCGCGGATGCGAAAACTATTGATATCGCTACCAAGCAGTTGTGATAGCGATCTGTTAGCAGCGAGTCTCGATTCTGAGCCCGGAGTGCCGATCGCGGTGATCGAAGGCTGGATGTTGCGAGCGGCGGCGAAGTTCCCGGGGCGTAGCGCCCGGCAGTTGGCCGACTGGATCAACACCCGGCCCAACATTGACGAAAACCCCGCCGATGCAACTTTAGCGATGCACTTAGCGACGGCATGGCGAACGGGATCCGGGAAAAAAGGGCTGTCCGACAAAGATGGGGCTGTCTTAAAGCCCATGATCGATGCAGTCGCAAAATCGATTGTGATCGATGACGCCTACTCCGTTCCAACGCGCGTGGATGCCACGCAGTGGTGTCGAACAATTGATCCACTACCAACGGAAATTCGGCAACTGGTGCAGCCGGCGAGTCCGTCGGCACTGCGCTCCGCCGCGTACCGAATCTTGATGCAGCGTGATACTTCCTGGTGTCAGCAATACATCGTCGAACATGCCGATGCGATTCCTCCTACGGATCGTGCGGCAATCGTCGCGGCAGCCAAACAGAAGACCGCCACGGCGGTGTGGCTACTCGAAAAGATCGCCGACGAAAAACTCCCACGAACTTTTGTTGATCCCGCGGCGATGGACTGGTTTCGCAATCATGCCAATGCTCAAATTTCCGACCTCGGAAAACGCACCTTTGCGCCGCCCGGCGATGTCGCTGCGGCGATGGATGAGTACGCACCCATACTTGAGCAAGTCGAGGCGGCCGATGTCGTGGCGGGCAAAGCACTGTTCGCCGAGCACTGCGCGAGCTGCCATCGGATCGATGGGGTGGGGTTTGTTGTCGGTCCCGATATTAGCGACAGTCGGACCAAGACGCCCGCTGCTTTACTAACCGCAGTCTTGGATCCCAACGCTGGAATTGATGCCTCGTACGTCACCTACAACGTCGTGACCCTCGATGGCGAAGTGATCGTGGGGCTGTTAGCCGGTGAATCAAGCGATGCGGTGACCCTGCAACTCGCCGGCGGTCAAACGCGGCGAATCGATCGCGACGAAATCGAGCTCTTCCGCCCTTCGGATGTCTCGCTGATGCCGAGTGGCCTGCAGCGAGTTGTGTCCGTCGATCAGATGCGTGATCTGATCGGCTATCTCAAACGCTGGCGGTATGCCACCTCCGAGTAAGCACGTCTCGAAAAGTTTTCAATCGCTTCGACATCCGTGGCTAACGCTGGGCCGTTTAATCCTTGGTCTTGACGCGTGACTCGCTTGCGCAGCTTTTCTCTCACCTCTCCACCAGCCTTGCTGGGGAGAGGTCGAACGGAGCCTTCAGCGACGTTCGGGTGAGGGGCATCCAAGCTAGTGCATAAAGCGTTGGAATCGGCGACCTCCCCCGACTTCGTCGGGAGAGGTGAATCGAAGATCATGAGCGGAATGAAAACGCGATATAGGAATCTTGATTCAACCTCTCCCGTTTAGCAGCCCAGGCTGGTGCCAAGAAATTTCATCTCGCCGAAAAATTGATTGGAGTAGTAAACGCCCCTCGGCCTTGGAGACAGCAGCACTACGAAATCTTCACGCACCAGGCAAAGCACGCAAAACCAAAACCCGGTGAAACGGATCGAAAGTCGACAATAGTTTGTCAATGTCGAATGAAACGCAGCGGCGGTGGAGATACCGAGAGAGAATTGCCGTGTCACTCATTTCGGCAGCCGCGTCCTCAACTGCTCGATAAACCGTTCTCGCTGGACTGGCGAAATGATGTACTCGCGACGATCGGTTTGAATGGCGACGCGGCTGAGCGACAGAGCTGGGCCGCTGCGCAGGGTTGATGATCGCGTGACGTCTTGGATTGACTCGTAGGGAACCTGATAACAGATCACGCCGCAGCGAATCGACAGCGCATCGGTGAGAAACGTGTAGCGACACGGTACGACAAATACTCCCGTGACCAGCAGGATCGCCGCTGCGGTCAAGAACATGCTTGACGCATCGGCCGGTCGACCATTGGCCACCAGCACGATACCGATAACCGTCGCCGCCAGAATTGGAAAGATAAGCAACGCTGCCAACCACCAATCGACCGCCGAGCGATAGACATTGGTCTCGCGCGAGGCGGTTTCAGTCGATCCTGTGTCAACGGAAAATTCAACGTGCTCGGTTTGGGGAGATTCAGGCAAGGGATCGAAAACCTCTAGTAGTCACTACGCGAAAAATAAACACAGCCAATCAACAGCATCACCGCAATGAAGATACCACAGCTCATCAGCGGTCCTGCGATCCGGTAGCGAACCACTTCGGCCGCGCCGGGGTCACCACCACCGATCACGATGGAATCGTTTCCCGATACCATTGCCGCGGAAGTGTCGCCCAACTGAAGGACTTGCGGCGTCAGCCATTGCAGTCCGCCAACCACGTAATAATCAACCCATCGCCACACCGATAGCGCCGGCGTGATTGTCTCGGCGATCGTGGTCTCGATGGTGCCTGTCGAATGACTCGGCAAGGTGATTGAAAAACGGGTCATGCGATCGACATCGTGCGCGACGATCAATTGGCTGGTACCTGGCTGCGAATCCACGGGCTGCCAGTAGACCGATTCGATCTCATCGAGTGGCAATCGCGTCAGGTGCTCCATCGCCTCCCCGGTCACCGTGACGATGTCGCAGTACCCTGATGAGGTACGCATCAGAAAGTCATCGTTGGAAATCGCGATCAACTCCAACGGTGTGCCCGGAACCTCCGTTTGACGTGCGTCGTCGTCCCACTGCCCAACGGGCTGTAGCGTCGTGGCATCAAAAATTCGTACGGGCAGATCGCCGTGTGCCATGACAACCCATCGCGTTGACGCGGCGATCACGGGGGTGGCGCGATCGGTGGCTCGTGGAACGTCCGCGTGTGCCGTCGTCGTCCACGGTTCGTCGACACGAGTTCCTTTGGGATCGATTCGCTGCAGGCGGTCCGCGGTCAACACGATCAATGTCCGCTGGCCCGGTATCTGCGTGATGCGAAACGGGGCACTCAACACGACATCAGGAGGTAGGATGGAAACGAACGAGTCGGTCGCGCCCCCCTGCATCGTGACGAGAGATTTCAGCCACGACGTGACCGAGCCCACCGCGCGAGCGTTGTTCTCCGGTTGGTTCGGATGTGCCTGCTCGTCGACCTCGGTCCCAATCGTTTCGTCAGTTGAAACGATTGATTCTTCACCTGCCGCTCGGAGAATTGAGGCGCCTTCGGTCACTAACAAGTCCGCGGTATTGATCGCAGCAACCGTCCGTTTATCGATGCGACGTAAACGTTCCGTGGCGGTCGGCAATCGCAGGCTCGGTTGCGGTTTCCAGCCATCGCTTCGCGACAGGACGATGAGATCGAGAGATCCGGACCCGAATGGGTTGAATCGTCCGTTGCGAATCCGCGCCGTCATCACGTGATCCTCGTCGAGGGCTACCGGTGTGAGAACGCGGTCTCGGGAGCCCGCCTCACTCTCGATCACGGCTGACCACTGCTGGGATGAGGGGGGCAAGTGAACCAGACCGCTGCCGCCGGTGGCCGCAAATACATCGTCCCCCGCGGTGGTCATGCCAATGATCCGATCCGGCGCAACGACGCGGGCGTTGACCACGCCGCCGACAATGCCCACCACCGTGCAGACCGCTGCTAACGCACCCGCTGCTGCGATCGAGATGATGTCCGAACGCCATTTCAAACCGGCCAAGATTGAAACGCTGAAGAACACGGCGAAGATCACCACCGCGATCGGAACGCACCACAGAATTCGACCATTCCAAATGTCCAGACGAAATCCGGCGATTAAATACAGTCCCAAGACAAACTGCGATACGCAAAGGGTCACGAACGCGCAGCCACCGATGAACTTACTGATCAATAGCCCGCTGCGCGAGATCGGTTTACTCAACAATAAATGCAGCGATCCGGTCTGTAACATGTCAGGGATGATCGACGCGGTCACCAATACTCCCAAGAAAACCAACACCAACCCCAACAACCAGTTCACCAGCAACGGGATCACAAACTGATTGAACAGCGTATCAAACTGGGCGCGATCGATCTGGAAATCGGTGGGGAACTCCAGTCCCGCAAACGTCAGCACGACCGAGCGGGAGCTACGAGACTCGAAAACGCCCGGCAATGCCGATTCGATCCGCAGTCGACTACGACGCTCGCGGAGTGAATCAGAGAGTTCGGAATCAGGGGTCTCGTCGAGTTCCCGCAGTTCTCGCAGGCGGACCGTTGACGACCACGCATCCGCGTCGTACCAACCGCTCGTCGGTGTCGCGGGTGGTGATTCGCCTGCAGATGGCAATGCCGGCGAATTCATTCTCGCCGCATCCGACTCAATCAGACCGTTCAAGGCGTCCGTCAGCAGGTTGAGGCGGATGCGTACTTCGTCGCCCTCGCCGACGCGTTGCAACTCACGCTTCAACTCACCGGGCATGGCATCTGCGATTCGTCCGATCGGGAGATCGCGAGCGTCCGGGTCCACGATGCCTTGAGCCAGCATCGCTTTCATTCGCGTGCCGTTGTAAACATCAAACCAACGGAACGTCGTCGTGTAGTCTTCTCGCAGCCCGATCGGCGCGAGCGTTGCCAGCAGAATCCAAATTGCCAGAAAGGCGGCCCACAGCACGCGTGAAGCCAACGCGGCATGGAACGAGTCGCTGATAATCGCCAAGTAGGGTCTCATGTCGCGTTGTCTTACTGTTGTTCTTGCACGAGTCGCATAAAAGTCTCTTCAAGGGATTGACGATGCGGCACCAAGCGGATCAACGAGCCGCCAGCGCCCCGAATCTGATCCACCATTTCGTCGAGTGCGGCGCGGTGCTCGCAGCTCAGCCGGCATCGATACCGCGTCGAGCCCAGGTCCTCCGGATCGCCGAGCCAGGTAATGCTGTCTGCGATCGCGGATTGAAGAATTCGCGACTTCACACGATCCCGCCGTTCACCTAGCTTGGATGGAGCGTCGGCGAGCCCAGCCATGGACGGGATGTCAAATTCCAATTCGACCATGACCTGAGAAGACGTCGGTCCCAGCGGGCCGACCATCTCCGCGATGGGGCCGGTGGCCAACACCTTTCCCCTTGCCATGATGGCGAGGTGCGTGCAGATGACTTCGACTTCATGGAGGATATGACTGTTGAGAAAAATCGTCTTGCCAGCATCTCTCAATTGTTCGATGACGCGGCGCACTTCGGTACGCCCCACCGGATCGAGTCCGTCGGTGGGTTCATCCAAGACTAGCAGATCGGGATCGTGCATGAGTGCTTGGGCTAAACCGAGCCGTTGCAACATGCCTTTGCTGAATCGCTTCACGCTTTCGCGGTCCCGACCAGCCAGGCCGACGAGATCAAGCAGTTCGTCGCTACGACGAGCAATCGTGGGTGAATCCAAACTGCTGAGTTTGCCGTAGAATTTCAGCGCCGAACGGGCCGTGTGGTGGCGATCGACACGCAGCGATTCGGGCAGGTAGCCGACGCGGCGACGCGCCTCACTCGATCCGGCTGGCAGCCCAAACAACGACGCTCGACCGCCGGTCGCCCGGATCACGCCGAGCAAAATCTTGATCAAGGTTGTTTTGCCAGATCCGTTGGGCCCGAGCAGCCCAAAAATTTGGCCCGCATTCGCATGCAGACAGACGCCTTGCAACGCATCGACATCGCCGCGTCGCAGCAGGCCACCGCCACGATAGGTTTTCTCGACACGATCGACCGCGACAATACTATTGAGTGACGCCTCGGTTCGGCTCACGTGAGCCAGTTCCGCAATATCATCGATAGCAACACCGCCGCCGTCATGGCAATCACCGCCGCAAGCAAGACCCGATTGGCAGGCTGACGCCACGACGGTGCGTTCACCTCGCGGTTGTAGAGACTGCGAAAACGCGCGCGTTCACCAGACGTGTCAAACACACCGTCTTCGACAATTTCCTGAACGCCGAACTGAATCGAATATTCGACGACGCCATGGATGTTTCGTCGGTCCAAGCTATTGTCGACGCCGATGCCCTCGAAGTACCAAAGCTGGTTGCCGAATTGCCGCTCGGTTTCGCAGCGATCGTCAACGCAGCGGAGATTGATTATCTCGCTGCTCGCCAGACAGAAATGGGCGCGCTCGAGGGCTCGGCCGCTATCCAAGCGAACCTGGCGTAAAACTCGATCTGAAAACTGACGTTGGGGAGCTTGAGCACGCATTTGAAATCTCCGTTTGCACGAACCGGTTCTCGGCCAGATAGATGTATTATTGCCGACTGAGCAGCCCGCGTCATCGGCAAGCCGAGAATTTTGTGCTAATAATCGGCGGTTGCGTTGCTGCCCAGGACAGATTGCCCAAATTGTTGAAACAACCCGAAACGCGACAGAATTGTTCACGAAAACACCTTTCATCGCCCGATTGCCCGTCGCGGAGGCGGCTTTGCGCCCCTTGCGGCAACGCCGTGAAGCATGTTTCTTAGGCATTCGTGAGGAATTAAGCAAATTCAGGTTATTCATTCCGCACAACCTCATTGGCCGTTTGGGCGTCAGCCCCGGTTGAACGCGGGAACCGTGGCTAACGCCAGAGCGGCGAATAAACCGAAACACTTTCCCGGACCTGCTTAGCCGTTCAAACAGGTCTTCCGTCCATGCATCACCCCTCCGAGTCCACGCCCGTGAACATTGATCCTGAGCAGCGATCGGCGAGCGATGGAGACGCGACTTCGCGGCGGCAGACACGGGTGAAACCCCTGACGAGACCCATCACACTCCGCGCCCCAATCACGTTGGGCGTCGTTCTGATCGTTCTGATCGTGATTTTGGGCGCGGTTTGGGTGACCGGAAATCTCCTCGGGCTGCTGAGTGAGGAGGAATCACCCGCCTTGTCGTGGGGGATGTTACTGGCCGGGTCCGTGCTACTGATGGCCGTGCTCGCCGGCGTGATCGCCTATCTGACGTTGAGCGTCAAAGCGTTTAATCTGAATCGTCGGCAATCGAACTTTATCGATGCGGTAACCCATGAACTGAAGAGTCCGATCGCGTCGCTGAAGCTGTATTTGCAAACGATGACGCGGCACCAGGTCGGTGTGGACCAGCAAGCCGAATTTCACGACATCATGCTCGACGATGTCGAACGACTCGATCTGTTAATCGACCACCTGCTGGAGGCGGCGCGGATCGAGCGGGGCGCGGCGTCGGAGGAAGCGATCGAAGTTGACCTCGCGGAGCTACTCAGTACCGTCAGCATTGCGGCGTGCCTGCGTTACAAACGACCACCTGACACCGTACAGATTGAGTGTCCCAAGATCGTCATCACGGCACCGCCGATCCAAGTGGAGATTCTGTTTCGCAATCTCGTCGACAACGCGATCAAATATAGCGGCGTCCCTCCGCGCGTGCGAGTCACCGCGTGGATGAATCCTGGCGCCAGCGGCGAGGTGACTGTTTCGGTGTGCGATAACGGTGCGGGAATCCCCACCAATTTGCGTCGCAAAGTGTTCGGCCGTTTTGTCCGCTTGGGCAATGAACTCGAACGCAGCAAACCGGGCACCGGGCTGGGGTTGTATCTGGTGCTCAACGTCACCCATGCGTTGGGTGGCCGGATCAACATTATCGATGCGGAATCTCGCGCCGACACGACCTTGGCTGGCGAGGCGGCGGCCGGGATTTCAGGAACGCAATTCCATGTCATCCTCCCCGACGCGGTACTGCGAACCGACGCGGTGCCACGAACCGACGCGGTGCCGCCGGTGAAGGAGTGATGCACGCGGCCGAAAATCATGATTTGGTCGACAATCGAGACCACTCGTGGTTATACTCTCACTCGACCTTCATTCGACCGTATTCTTATCCTGATCGACCACCGGAAGTTTTCAGCATGTCCCTCGAAGACAACCCAATGTCGCCCACCTTTCGCATCGATGTTTCGGCCAAATCTGAGCCTCAGACGACCATGTCGAGCGAGGAACTCACCGTCCAGCTCCTCCGCCAAATGCTCCTCGGTCAGCAGAAACAGACAAAATTGCTCGGTGAACTGGTTGCTCAAAATGCCGCCATGCAGAAACAGCGAGCGGGCGAGCTGCAGCAGTGGAAAGATGCCCACCCAGAACTCTCGCGTGCCTGTCGCCGAGCCGCCGAGACGCTCAGCGAAGTCCAGACCGAGTTTTTACAGTCGGTTACCGATGAAATCGACGATTCGGGCGAGCACCTCGTCGAAGGCGAGTACATGCTCAACGAGTTTATCGACCGCTTCGGCCCCCGGATGGCCCATCTCAACGGTATCCTGCAAGTTCTCGCGCAACTGGGCACCGGAGACGCGGTTGCCGAGCAGCAACAGCAATAACCACGCTCCGACGAACAGAATTCGGGTGATTTGAAAATTTTTTTCAAGTGAACCTTTCCACAATCGGCTCCGTCCGTTAGGCTCTGACAAATTCAGCACGCGAGCCATTTTCGGATTGCGGCGGAGTTCCCAAAACTCCCTGTCATTGATACATCGGGGCGTAGCTCAGCCTGGCAGAGCGCCTGGTTTGGGACCAGGAGGTCGCATGTTCAAATCATGTCGCCCCGACTTCAATAAACCCTGTGAAATCAAGTGTTTTGCAGGGTTTTTCTATGCAGTATTGCGAAGCTTCCATCTCTTGAGCATGCGAGCGGCGTTGTCCAGCCTCAGAAACGCTAAGATAGCCATTTGCTGGTGGCGAGTTCGTCCTTGGCGATTATTTCGGACAGTGTGATTGAGGCGAATCAGTGATGAAAGACGACGCGATCGAAGAGCTACCGCAAAAGCCGCTGCCACGGTTCTCGATCCGGTAGATGATCGGCCCGGTGACCGCAGCGGCAATTTTCTTCACCGTTTGCCAGGCCGCCGCCAGCGGGACGCGTTGGGCGCAGGTCACCCTGTTGCTGGTCGGCATCACCTTCGCGACCTTCCTTGCTTTCGCGATTTTGTTCACCGGCGGCCTGTTCGCCTTCGCAGTTCCTCCTTACACGCCGTGTTTCGAGATGGCTCTGCTCCATCTTGGTGGGTGGCCCCTGATGCAATTCTAAAACGTCTCAAAGATCATCATACCGACAAAGAGGAATGTGTAACCTCCAACGAAGTTTGAAATGGTTCGTCTGGAGGTGATTCGCGAGTCGCTAGCTCCAACAGGCGTGAGCGAGTTTCGTCGGGCGGGATGCCAATGTCGCCAAGCCCCCAAGTCCCGATCGCCCGAACAGTCCGGTCGTCGAAATAAGTGAGCTCCGTGATCCAGCGGTACACATTTCGATGCAGAGCGATGTCATGGTCGTACCCAACGGCATGGAGGATTTGCGCCATCGCACACGTTCCCAACGAAAACAGGTGCCTTTCATGTTTACTGAGGTCCGGGTTCCCGAGGTCCAGACTCTTGCACCGCTCCAGAACCGCGTTGACATGGACGAAGGACAAAAAGGTATTTGGAGTTGCTCGATTGGACGGGTCGCCAGTTGCGTGCCGATAAGATCTGGTTTAAATTCTAACAAGTCACTGTTTCTTGCTGGTCGCGGTCAGCCAAATTAGAAAACGGGTCGGTTAGCGACGAGGATTGGTGACAATCGATCGTGTTACCTCTGAAATACGACTTGGCCTCCTACGACTGTCAGGCAAACGACCGCCGATTTGATTTCCGTTTCCGGGCAGCGTAGCAAATCTTTCGACCAAACGGTAATATCCGCGAGCTTTCCTGGAACCAGCGAACCTTTGCTTGACTCCTCAAACGCCGAATAGGCAGCGTTGATCGTGTAGGTCTGCAACGCCTCTTCGCGGCTGACGCACTGTTCGGGAAAAAATGTAATCTCCGGTGTGAGGCGGCGGGTGACGCTGGCGTAAAACGAGTTCAGAGGATTGATGCTTTCGACCGGCGCATCGGTTCCATTGGTCACGACCGCGCCGCTATCCATTAGCGATCGCCACATATAAGCGCCTTGCTCGCTACGTCGTAATCCCAGTCGCTGAGGTACAAACACCGCATCGGACGTACAATGTACGGCTTGCATCGAGGCGATCACATTCAATTTCCCGAACCTCGCAATGTCATCGGGATGCAAATGCTGTGCGTGTTCAATTCGCCAGCGACGATCCAGCGGTGACGCATGTTTTTGAAATTGTGATTCGTAGATGTCGAGCACTTCGCGATTCGCGCGATCGCCGATGGCATGGACGCAGAGCTGAAATCCGTTTTCAATCGCGATTTCCGCAGCACGATTTACCGATTCGACTTGCTCCGTATTCAAACCCGAACTGCTAGGTAAGTCTTCATAAGGAGCCAACAGCCAGGCACCGTGCGGGCCGAGGGCGCCATCGATCGACCGCTTGATCGCTCGCACGGTAAGGAACCCGTTGCCGACACCGATCATTTTGTAGTCCTTGATTCGTGCTTCCAATCGTTCGTTCGAATCCCGCAGCATGACGAACATTCGAACTTGCAAATTACCGGCCAATGCTCTTTCGCGAAGTACGTCGACGACTTCGAAACTTGACCCAGCGTCGTGAAAACTGGTGATGCCGTTTTGCAAACTAGCGGTGGTTGCGAGATCGATTGCCGTTGCCAGTTCGACCGCTTGAGCCGACGGTGACAACTGGCGATCGGCGCGAGCCTTCGCGGCGGCGATCAACGACTGCGCTGTTTCACGAAAGACCCCGATGGGTCGGCCCTCGTCATTTCTCAATATTTCGCCGCCGGCTGGCGGTTGGGTATCAACATTTATGCCAGCCAACCGCATGGCGTGTTCGTTGGCAAAACTCATGTGACCGCTGGCATGGGTCAGAAGCACAGGATGATCGGGGGTCATTTGGCTGAGGGCGTCGCTGGTTGGGTAGCCTTCAACATTCGGCGATGGCAGTTGATCCCATTTCGCTTGATGCCAGCCACGCCCCACAATCCATTGGCCGGGAGGCGTGATTTGCGCCGCGGCAGCGACCTGAGCCTCAATCTCGCTCCACGATTTTGCGGTTGATAAATTAAGCATCATCATCGATTGGCCCAGTCCGATGAAATGGGCGTGGCCTTCGATGAATCCCGGCGTCGCGAAATTGCCTTCGAGATCAATGATTTTGGTAGTGGGGGCAATCAGTTTTTGGATCCGTTCGTTACTGCCAACCGCCAATATCCGATCACCAGTAATGGCGATGGCTTGAGCAGCAGGGTTGGCCTCATCGACCGTAGCGAAATTTCCGTTAACCAGTACCAGATCGACGGACATCGTTGGGCCGTTCGCCGCAATGGTCGTATCCTTCAGCAAAAGTCCCGCGACCATGACGCAGGTCAGGCTTGCAATGGTATAGAAGTTTGCGGCGTAAGGGGTCAGTCGCAGCATAGATCGAATCCAAGATAAAGTTCGAACGACAATCGGAAATCGCCAGCCCGCAATAGCATAGTATAGAAGAATGATATGAAAAGGTGAAATGAATGGCTCATCCGACTAAAGCGTACTTTTTGGCTCATCCGACGGAAGTGTGCGCCGGAGGTTTTTGAGGCATGGCTCAAATGTCCAATGATCATTTGTGTGCGTTGGTACTGGAGCATATACTGGATCTGCCGGGAGAAACGCCAGTCAAGCTCTGCAGAGGTGCGGGCTTGACAAGGGATATCCCGGTCGCCCGCGATTTCCTGCAAAAGCTGGGCGCCAACGGTGCCGACGGTTCTCGGCGAGTTTCGATTCGCCGAGGACGTTTTCTAACAAAATCATTGGACACTTGAGCCATACCTTGAAAACCTCCAGTCACCACGAAGCACGCTTCCGTCGGATGAGCTTTGTTTTTTGTCGATGACAAGAATCGTTGTCAGGTCGTGACCGTAACGCCAACTGGCGAGTCGTCGATCTAAGGTAAGCGACAGCGAATGGATCAAGCGAGTCGCTACGTTCGCCAGAACGACGAGTGAGCAGAGTGACAGAGCATGTTCCCAATGAGTTTAGCACGAGCCCATTCGAGACACTTTCGGTTACTCTGTCGCTTAGGGCGTTTTTCCCGATGCTTCACATAACAAAATGCCAATACACCTCGATTAGCTGGGCCTCCGACTGGCTGTCAAAGTGCTCTGTCTCGATGCAGCCTTCCACCACACATCGGGAATAGGATTGTCTTGGTCGCTTCGTTTACGAATTGCAGTGAGCGACAAGCGTAAGAATCCACGGGGCGAGCCCGTGGCATTCAACACCCCGACACGGGCAGTGACGCAAGCACCGCCTCCATTGGCAGGTGCTCTTGTTCAATCCGCGTGTTTGTTTCGCATAAACGATGATAACAACGTAGCTCCTCCGCGATCAAAAATTCCAGTGGTTTGATCTCTGCCCCGTTGCCTGGGGTTGCCAAACCGGTGAATTGCTCGACCGTCTGTTCGTTCATCAGCAGGCTCTGCACGTGGGGCAGGACGCGGCGCAAACGGTCGAGGATCAGAAAACCATCGGCATCGAGGTCTCCCCAGTACCACAGGTCGTTTGTGCTGAGCCAGCCGATACTCGATAGCTGAGTGACACCGTTTCCCAATCCTCCCAGGGCCAGCGTTCGTGGCATCCGTGGCAACGCCAATAGGCTGACCTTATTCTCGACAATCAAGACGCCAACGTCACTGACCGCAAGTTTCGACAAAGACTCAGCGGGCAGCGAGAACTCGTCAAACGGCAGACCGACTTCCCGCTGTAGTTCCTCATCGAGAACTCGCAGCAAGTAATGTGGGCGGGCGTAGCGGAGTCCGTAGCGTGGCTCAAAAGCGTCATGGCCGTAGCGAACATAGATCGACTCGTGAGTCAAAACAAGGTCGAGCCAAATCGCCAGCCGGCGACGATGGTTCTCAATCAGCTTCGTCGACACCGGAATCGGTAACTCGCGAGCAAAGCAATCTGGACGCGGATGAACGACAAAGTAATCGACGATGCTGAGCAAGTCGTCCAGCTCATCAGCGACTTCGAGCAAAATCTTCCAGTTCGTACTGCGGGTTAGCCAGTCGGCCAGAGCGGGTTGCCTGCGGAGCAGCGTCGCGACGGCGATTTGCAGACGTTGCCACTGTTTTGCATGACCGCTCAATCGCACCAAATCTTCCATCGAATCGATCGTGATCGCGTCAGGAAAATCATTCAATCCATGGGTGCGGCTACGCCGCGACACCCACTCGATACGGTAACCGTAACCGATCGACGACTTGCTCGCCGCACGAAGCGAGGCGACTTCAGCAATCGCGGTCGCGTGGTTTTTCGCGGGCGTCAAGTTGGCGGGCATGCGGTACGGGAAAAACGCATCGAGTTCTCTGGCGAGCCAGGACTTGACCGCTTTGCCAAACAACCGCTTGGTTTTCTCGCGAATCTGTTCACTCTTAATCACGATTCGTCGTCCTGCACGGCTTGATATTGCTCGGCAGTCAGGCAGATCAGTTCACTTCTGTGCGTATCGGGATCTTTGATGATATGCCCGTACGTGCCAACGTAGCTCTCCGTGATCCGCGCCTTCGCATCGAGAGGTGCCACAATCGCGAGTTGCAGGTTGAACTTCGCGAATAGATTGAGCGCATACTTGGCACGCGTGTCGTCGCTGCGAGAAAACATCTCGTCAACCATCACAAAATGGAACCGATCGGAATCAGGATCACCGAGCTGCAAGTCGTACTGATAAGCAATCGCGGCAACGAGAACGAGGAACGCCAGTTTGCCTTTCTCACCGCCGGATTGTCCAGTGCCGCCGTCGTAGTAACTGCCCGCCTCGCCTGTCACAGCGTCGTATTCGCGGGCCGCGAATTTGAACCAATTACGGACGTCAATCACCTTTTCACGCCAACGCAAATTCGCGTCATCGCGCAACCGATCGACGAGCTTTTCAATCTTCTTAAACGTCGCTTCGTTGGCATCGTCGGTGCCGCCGAGGGTGCCTTCCAAGCAACCTGCCAGCTCGCGACGAAAATCGCGAATCTCGGCATCCGCCGTGTCGCTCGGTTCGAGTCGCATGTAGGTGCCCGTTTCCCATTCGAGTTGCCGCAGTGCCTCGTTGAGTGTTTCGATCTTACTGCGTATCTCTTCACGTTCATCTTCGAGCGAACCGTGCAACAGGCCGATCTCTTGCAGCACCTTTTCTTTCAAGCGTTGTTTGAAACGACGTTCGTGGCGCGGCAGGTCGTCCTTGTTAATTCGCTCAGCGAGTGCCTCAAAGCTGGGGAGTGCTTGCGGCGTCGGATCGAGTTCGGTCTCAAAAACGGGGGATTTCTGTATTAATCGCCCCATTGCTTTGGTCAACTCATTGCGAACCGGATCGATCCGCAGCTCCACCTCGGTGACTTTGGCAGACAGTTCGTCTGTAATGTCGCGTGGTAAAACGCCAAGATTCTCGAGCGTTAGTTTCCGCTCGCCGCACTGCGAGGCGATTTCCTCGAACTGCGATTGCAAACTCGCCAGCCGACCGTCTGTGGTGGCCAAAGCAATCTTCTTGTCGACACGCGATAAGGTGTTGCTACTCGTTGCGACTTCGCTATCCAGTTTGGAGCGTTCGCCCACGAAGCGATCACGCTCAGCGTCCAAGCCCTCGACTTCGGCCTCGAGAGCCGCCAGTTTCGACTTGAGCTGAATCATTTGGTCGTTCGACGATTCGAGTGTCTGCTTTTCCAAACGTAACTGCGACGCTTCGTAGTCATGCCGAGCATCATCCATCGTATCAAACTCGGTCTGGGCGGCTAACTCTTCCAAGATACCGAGCAACTGGGTGGCTCGGTCGCTCGTTTGCCTTAGCCTCACAATCGCAGCCTCGATCGAAACGAGTTCCGATCTCTGTTGTGCGATCGAACGTTCCAAGGCTTCCCGTTTCGCTTTGTTGTCCCAGCCGAGCACGAAGCCGCGTCGATCGTCAGCGACGCCTCGGTCGTCTTTGGCATGTTGTCGTTGGTTCTGCTTGACGTGCCGATGGATCGTCATCGCCCGGCGAGTCGCCCGCTGGAAATCTGTGATGCTCTCGCAAGCCAGATGATCGAACCGTGACAGGATCTCGCCACGCACGTAGGGCATCAGCGGATGGTCGTCGCGATATTGCAACATGTCAGGCAGACTCAACTGCGTCCAACGTTGGTTCGTCTTCGCCGTAACCACACCGACACGATCGTACGTCAGTCGCAACCCACGGTCGCGTGAATCCGTCAATCGCTGGGAATCGACATAACCGGACACTTTCGCGTACAAATCATCGGGCACTAACAGCGTCCGCGCGAATGAGTGCAGGACTTGTTCAATCGTAGATTCCCAGCGTCGGTACTCGGGATCGACTGCGATCAGTTCCGCAGCGAAAGGGAGATCGGCGGGCGACAGTTTGAAGGCTTGGCCGATTTCAGCACGCAGTTCGATGAAGGCATCCGGCAGGTTTCCTTTGCGACGGCGTAGCGACTCCAGTTCACTCTCGTCTTCGGCGAGCTGTTGTTTGCGAACCCCGACTTGGTAGCTCTGTTTCTCAAGTGCCGCGACCGCAGTTGTACGCTCGGCGGTGAGCGTGTCGCGTTTTTGAAGAATTTGTTGATGAGCCTTGGCGAGTAGCTCGGTGCTCGTGATTGTCGTTTGAATACCAGTTTGTTTGAGTTTGGATTCAAAGACGAGTCGTTTGTCGCGTTTGGAGGTGGCAAACTGTTCTTGCCGCTCGATGAGGTGGGGCAATTTCCGCAATCGATCGCCACCACTGTGCTGAATCTCCAATTCGACGGCGGCGGCTTCGCTGCGTTTGGACTTGAGCTCATCATCGAGCAGCGCGATTTGTTCGCCGAGGTGTTCGATGCGGAGACTCCACTGCTCGCAGAGTGGCCGCAGCAACTGCCCGGTCGCGACGTCAAAGTACAGTCCCGAGGCGGCGAGTTGGTCGCGGGCGGATTGCAGTTTCGCATTCGTTTTTCGATACCGCTCGCCCGCCTTCATGATCGGCACGAGCAGTTCGGATTGCTGACGAACCTGGACAAGCGCCCGATGGGCTTCGCTCAGTTCGGCAAAGTGTTTGAGCAGGTTGGACACTTTGTTGTTCCAAGGTTTCTTCTCCAACATGTGATCGCGAATGAATTGATCGAGCCGCTGCACGTCTTTGACAGCGACGGTTTGATTGAAAATGTCCATCGCTTTGGGACGGAACTTCGCCTGCCGCTGCATCCATGAGTGATATTGCTTATAGCTGTCGGTGACTTGAAAACCGCGATCGGCCATCGTTGCTTTGACGTCGCTGCCGGATTTCAGACCGGCTAAATCGCCAGCGATCGTTCGTGGCTTGGTATCGAAACCGTATACGATGTTCCGATCACCGGACGACGTCAGGTGCATCACTTGGCAAACGGTGAAGGTTTTTCCCGATCTGGTACTGGTGAATGTGGCCAGTAGCGCGGTGTAGAAACCATTTCCATCTCGCAGGTATTGAATTTGCGGCTTTTCATCACGACCCGCCGTACGATCGTAGGCTCCGCGAATGTAAGTTCTTTCGTCGCGTTCTTTTTTTGCCGCTCCCGCAGCAACGTTATAGTTTCGTACGCCTGGACGAACCAGCAGCGTCAACATTGCATCGACTAAAGTTGACTTCCCCGCACCGTTCTCCCCAACCAACAAACAAGTCGTTCCGTGGGGCGAGATCGAATGCACTTGCCCATCGAACGTGCCCCAGTTGAAGACCTCGAAGGTCGCTAAGCGAAAACCGGCGGTTTGACTAGCGTGCGTCACGTCGCTGTCCTGCGAAATCGAGATCGGGTGGGAGAGTTGATTCATGGGTGATGCTGAAAAAATTGACGCAGAGACGCGAGAGACGCAGAGAAGAGGAACGGGAAAAGGAAGTGACGGATTTTCTCTGCGTCCTTGCGCCTCCCCGCCTCTGCGTTGAATTCTTACAAACCATTCACGACACGGTGGAATCCGTCCTTCACCATGCGTTCGCCAAAGTTGACGACGATACCAAGTTTGCGATTCATTAATCGCAAGTATGTCAAACACTGAGCGGCGAAAATATCATTGTATTTCGACGTTGCTTTGCATTCGACGATGACCAGGTCGTTGACGAGTAAATCAAGCCTCAGCGGAGTTGCCAACACGTTTCCTTTGTACTTGATTGATACCAACTGTTGCCGAGCGACAACCAATCCAGCTTCGTTCAGTTCCCAAGCCAGCGCTTCCTCGTAGACGCTTTCGAGCAGCCCAGGACCGCCAAGCGTTCGGTGAACTTCAATGGAAGCATTCAAAATAATTTTGCTAATGTCGTTTTCGTGCATGACTGGTTCCTTGAAAATTTGACACAGAGTCGCGAGAGACGGGGAGACGCAGAGGTTTGCGTCCGAGAGCCCTCAACTCTACCTCTTCTTTGTGTCTCTGTGTCTCCCCGCCTCTGCGTCAATCTTCCTCCCCACCCCCGAGATCACTACGGCGATGGAGTTCCGCTTCGATATCCATTCGCAATCGCTCTAGCTCATCGAGTGGCAACCTGGCTTTCAAAATCCGGCGAACCTCCCAGCTTGCTGGTTCCTTTTCAAACTGCCGCACGAATTTGAGTTCTTCGAGTTTGCGTAGTTGTCCACCCAGGCTGCGGTTCGCGCGCACGTCGTCTTCCTCGCCCGGCACTAACGTTTGCCAAATTTCCAACAGGGAAGATTGCAACACGACACAGCGACCATCGCGATGGATTTCTTCTTCAAAACGACGTAGCTCCTCACGCAACAGAACGCACAACAGTGATGCCTCGAATGTCAAACGAATGCTGCGAAACAATTTCGGGATCGGCGGGTAATCCGGCGGCAATGTTTCCGGTTCGATCTGGCGCAAGTACGCGAAACCATCTTCTTCGTTAACGACCAACAACAGTCCGAGACGGGCAAAGTAATCGCTCAGCGGTGTCGCACCTGCCAAGATGCACTCCCACGCATCTCCAAGATCGTCATGATAAACGACGTTTTGCAACAAGCGAACGGCGGCACCAGCCCACGGCACCGGTGGCGGTAACATCTCGGGCGAGAGAACGGCGTCGGGTGGTGAATCACTCATCGAGGTTTCCGTTTGCGAACTGACTCGTTTTCCGCGTCATGGGTGCGTGAAAAAATGACCAGCGGCACACGGACGCGAACACTGCTGGATTGTTTAGAGAGCGGATCGTTGGTTGTTACCGTGACGTGCTCGCAGGCATTGCGATCAATCCGGTGTCCATCCTCGTGAGCAATCTGCATCCAACCAACCAACTCAATCACACCCACCTTGGGCGGACGATGCTGCAATAATTCAGAGAGTGGAACGTGGATTTGCGACTCGGTCACACGTTGGATCAGGTCGCGCATCCGGTCCCAGTGCAGGAGTTTCAGCCCCGCGAGTTTGCGGGCTTGCCGCTCCACCGTTTCCCACGCGATCTCGTGGATTTGCACATCGACATCGAACACCTGCGGCGGCGTCCAAAACGGGCGTGCAAAAGGTGAGTGAACACCGATCGACGTATCGACTCGCAAGCCAATGTTTGCCGGGACATGCTCCTCAGTCTGCTCGACTGAGCGTTTCAGCTTGACCGCCAACGTTCGCAGTCCCTTCAAGACCTCGGCCGTTCGTTGTCGGTGCCCAGACGATTGACTGTCGAGCAACCGGCGCAGCGTATGCGACAGACGGCCGGTTTGGCGAAGTACGTTTTCAGCTTCGGCCAATAGCGATGGCACCATTGCTCGCACATGTTCGATGCTGCCCCGGTCCTCCGAGATTGCTTCGAGCCGCGTCACTTCGGCAATCGTATCGCGAAGTTTCGCTTGTGCCTGCGGTGAAAACAGAAACGCGACAAAGGCGTTGAAGCTGACGCCTTCGTCCTGTTGTTTGACCAAGTCTTCGGCATCCAGCGCGGTGGCCAAGATTTCACCGCGTTGGCGATCAACATCAAGAGCACTGCGTGTCACTTCGCGAGCGATTTCATCGAATCGATCTTCGACGGCGCGAAAGTCGCCTTGCAATGTTTTCAGCAAATCAACAGCGGTATGAAACCGCTCGCGAATTTGGGCTGGATGATACGTATCGACTGGGGCACCGCCTCGGATCGCGTCGATCTCTCGATCCAAGCGTTCCCGTTCGGTGAGCAACGACGTCAACCGGCGATCGGGATCCGACGACGCCCCGAGCACGAGGTCTGTCAGCGTGTCGATCACCAGCCTCAGGCGACTCTCGGTGCCGACCATCCGATTTTCGCGAGAAAGGGCAGCGTCAACGAACCCGATCGCGTCCTCGGCGTAGCGGGTCAACTGATACCGTGGGCCAGAAGTGTCGGCAGGTAGAAAGCGACGCAGCCAGCCGGCGTCGGACCACTCGCGAAGATACCGATCGGGCGAACCCGTCAGCACATCGTAGCCATCAGCATGAAGGTTTTCCTGGAAAATTTCGAGCTGGTGTTGTAGCTCGTCATGCGACAATGAGATCGCGGAGTCTTCGCCCGTGAGTTTGAGTGATTGGCGGAGGAAATACAGTACAAACGCCCCGGAATCGGCGCGCAGCAGCCGAACGGTGGGTGATGATTCCAAAAATGCCTGTACGCCTTCCATTTCCATGCCGCCAGTCTAACTAACCGGCCGGACACGTTTGGTCACAGGTTGACGAAAATTTTTAGTGGCAGCGTCCGATCAAGAGTGTTCGGAACCGCGTTTTTCGTTGCCGGACACCTTTTTCGGACGCCATGACAACGTCGCACCAGCCGTGAGTGCCCAAACGTGAATTCTCCTGAACAAGGTCGCCAATCCTTCAGAACCCAGCGTTCCGGCCAAGGCGACCAGATGATGGGGGATACCGTTCATTCCACCTCCGCGAAAATAGACGCCTCTCTTGACATGTGTCAATATTGACACATGTGGGCTTCGGTGTATATTGGGCGGAAGTTGAGGTCTCGTTATTGAAGGAGTTGAGATGAATATGAAGGCAAATCCTGGTGGAAACCTCGATCCACAGCAGGTTTATGGACGCGATGCTCTGATTGAGCTGCTCTGGGATCGACTCGAAATGCAGAGCATTTTGGTTAATGCAGAGCGACGAATCGGGAAAACCCAGGTTCTCAGAAAGATGTTCTTGCAGCCAAAGGCCGGCTGGAAGCCAATCTTACGCGATCTGGAAAAGCTCCATTCCGCACAAGAATTTGCTGAACTTGTTTACGACGATGTGCAGCAATTCTTGGGCACGAAAGAGATAGCGAAGAACTTTGTTCGCCGCTTTTTCGAAGAGAACGAAACCGACTATGTCAACCTGAAGGCGCGCACCTGGAAGAAACTACTGACCTCGGCGGTCAGCGATTTGATGCAGGCGGAACAGACCGAACGCCTAGTCTTCTTTTGGGACGAAGTGCCCTACATGCTGGAGAGCATTCGCAAAAAAGACGGACCCGGCATGGCCGCTGAAGTCTTGGACACGATTCGAAGTCTGCGCGTCGAACACCCAAAGTTTCGTGTCATCTTCACCGGGTCGATCGGATTGCATCACGTGCTTGGCAAATTGTCCGCTGCGGGCATTCCGACATCCGCGAAGAACGATATGTATTCGGTCACGGTCACACCCCTCGCACCGTCCGATGCGGAGTCACTGGCAAGTGATTTGCTCAGAGGTGAACGAATTCATTGCGCGACGATCGGAGATGCGGCAGCGACGATCGCAAAGGAGGTTGACTACTTCCCGTTCTACATTCACCACGTTGTCGCAGGTCTGCGAATTGAACAGCTCTCCGGCACCGAAGAGAACATCAAAGACTTTGTCGCTCGGCAACTCGTTGACGCGTCTGATTCATGGCAGTTGGCTCACTACCGGACAAGACTCTCAACGTACTATCCCGACGACAACGATGCGAACGACGTTGCTTGTATCCTGGACGTCCTTGCGTTAACAAACGACCCGGCGGATTCGAATTCTGTAGACGAGATTCTCGAAGAAGCCTTCAATCGTGGTTCCAGCATCACAGACAGGAATAGCCTGCTTCGCCTACTGCGACTGATGGATGCGGACCATTATCTGTCACGGGACACCGGGGGTGGTTACCGATTTCGATTTCCATTGATCCGCCGATGGTGGAAGCTGGATCGCGGACTATGAACAACTGCAATTCCATGAACGACGACAGTCCAGCCTCAGCGAGTATCGGTGCGGGCAAGCAGCAGCTCCGCTTTACCGACGAGCAGTTCATATGGCGGTTTTCACCCAACCAGACCGATCCGGAATTGTTGGAAGCGATCTTTGTTGGGCGAGAACCACTGCTACAGAATATTCTGGAAAAGATTGCCGACGCAGCGACCAGCGGTTCGACGCATCACGTGCTGTTGTACGGACCGCGTGGGATCGGCAAATCGCACTTCACTTCGCTGCTGCACCACCGACTGCTGAGTGACAAGAACCTCAGCGAAGCCTTGCATATTGCGCATCTGAACGAGGACGAAACGACCACGTCGATGGTTCAGTTGTTGGTGCGAATCTACCGCTCGTTATGCAAAGCGTATCCCGATGCCTATTCCGCCGAGTGGCTCGATGAGCTGATCAACCAGCCAACAAACGAAATCACCGGAGTCCTCACTCGTCGGTTGGCGGCACGCTTCGAAACATGCAAGCTGGTGATTCTGGTTGAAAATCTGAATCTGTTGTTCGAGAACCTTGGCAAGGCTGGACAACACGAACTGCGCACATTTCTGCAGGAACATCCGTTTGCGTGCGTGATCGCGACCAGCCAGCAGTTGTTCAAAGCTGTTACCGATCGCAGCGAACCGTTCTTCGGATTCTTTCAACAGATCCAGCTCAAGCCGTTGTCGCTGCAGGATGCGCAGTCATTGCTGGCAAAGATCGCCCAGGCCAAGGGGCAGGATGAGCTAGCTGCATTCCTGAACACGCCTGACGGTCGCGGTCGCGTGCGGGCCATTCACGATCTGGCGGGTGGTAATCATCGTGTGTACATCGTGCTGAGCGGTTTCGTAACACGTGAGTCGCTCGATCAACTGGTGGCTCCGTTCCAGAAAATGGCCGACGACCTGACACCGTATTATCAGGAAAGGCTGCGCTGGATTTCGCCTCTCCAGCGGCAGATTGTCGAACTGCTGTGCCGCGAACATAGGACGCTGAATCCCAAAGAAATTGCCCGCCGACTGCTGGGCGATCAAAACAGCATCGGCAAGCAGGTTCGCGAACTGAGCAATATTGGTTACCTGACATCGACCAAGCGCGGCCGCGAGACCTTTTATGAACTCAGCGAACCGCTGATGCGACTGGCCTATGAAGTCAAAGAACAAAGCCTGCTGGAGATGCTAATTGAATTCCTGCGCATCTGGTACCGGCCCGACCAAATGCAAAAGTTGCGAAACGGCAGCCTCTGTCCTTCCACTTTGGCCTACGTGGATGCGGCCTACGAACGATCACTGACAACTCCGGATCCACGGCTGAAGCTCATCCAGGAAGAGCTCGAAAAAGCGAAAGCCGAAGACCGGAGTCACGAATTGGCGACGTTGTGGGAAGAAAAAGCGGCCGCCTCCAATGCAGCGTCCGACTGGTTCGAAGCAGGCTACTATTTCGTCGAAATTAACAAAGACTACGCAACCGCAATTGACTGTTACAACAAAACGCTGGAACTCAATCCGGAAAGTGCCGTCGCCTGGAACAACAAAGGAAACTCGCTGAGCTACCTCGGCCGGTACAAGGAGGCTCTGGACTGCTACGACAAATCGCTGGAACTCACTCCGAAATATGCCGTCGCCTGGAACAACAAAGGAAGCACGCTGCATAATCTTGGTCGCTACGAGGAGGCGTTGAGTTGCCTCGACAAAGCCTTCGAAACCGATCCGCAAGATATCTGCCCGCTGTTCAATCGGAGCGAAGCACTTTTTGCGATGCATCGCTGGGATGCGGGATTCGGCGTGCTTCGCGACGCTCTTACGCATTCGGGCGGCCTGCCGGAATTTCTGGGCGATGAGTCTTCGATGTTCTCTCTAATTTTCCGGCTCAGCGAAGACGATGACAGCCTGCAGTCGCGAATCAGCACGCTGGTCGATCTCTACCAGCAAGCCGCTGAAGAACATGGTTTCCGCAGGCCCGATCAAGGCGCACGGCGACGCAGATCCAGCAAAGGTCACCCTGACGAACGGACGCAACAAAACGCTACCGGAACATCGCCTAACTCGATCCGGCCGGCGCCAAATCCGCTGTCACATCTCGCCGATGGTCTGGTCAAGTCATTGGCGAAGATCGATCGCACTCGCGTCACTCCCGTGGTGCTGCAAAGCTATTTCACCGCGGTCGAGCAACGGGTGGGCAAGATGCTGGAGTTCGAGATTCCCGTGCGTCTCTTTCGTTACGGCATCCGCTATCTCATCAGCCAAAAGGAATCCGAATTCGTTGAACTCATCCAGCCCGAACGCCGCATTCTCCGCCAGGCACTCGGACTCGAACCGGAAAAATCCAAGCAATGAAGGGGTGGGAGTTGGGGAGTTGGATATCGCGCCGTTTCGGTTCTTTGGGTGACACGTTCCAACAGATCCCAAGAAGAGCGACCAGCCAATGACGCCAATCAGCGAGAATGAAATGCCGGCTTCGTTCGTGGTAGGATCTCCGCGATTCTCTGCTCCTGCTTCACTCTGCATTTTGAAACGATTGGGTTACCGCCCCAAAATCGCAACATAGTAGTTTGACCCATCTGCACGAGGGGAAATAGGGGCCATCCACGAAAATCACCGGAGCAAGATGGAAAACTGCATAAGGTGGCCGTTTTTTGGTTTGGTTTGAAAAGTGGGTGGCCCGAATGGCACAGTCATACTTGTAACTACTTTGTTTCAAAAGAGTTATCTCCTTTTGCCAGGCGAATCTTCAGGTCGTTTCGTGGTTGCATCATGAGGTTGTAGTTCTTTTGTCGCTTCTTCAGCACACGAGGTTCAAACCTTCCAGGACGATTGCCAACGATGCATTTTGATATCTGTTTCAATCGGATTAAACAGTAACCAAGTAAAGTTTCAATCGCCATCAGTCCGCTGGCCATCAAGTCCCACGCTGAAAGAACGAATTGGCACGTGCCCACGAAGCTGATGCGTCGAGGACTAACGTTATTCAATGCTGCA
>JBDNIG010000342.1:0-2790 GCA_041688415.1 Rhodopirellula sp.
ACGGCAACTAACCGATCCGAGCCAAACCGATGTCGCAGCCGCGGTAACAGCGCCGCGCCCGTCACCGCTCCGGCGCCCACGCAAGCCACCAGCACCCCAAATCCACCCGATCCCCAACCCAGTTCGGTCTTGGCAAACAACGGCAACAGCGACCATAGCGAACTACCCGGTAGCACAAACAACATCACGCCAATCATCACGTTTCGCATCACTCGGTGCATCGCGACGTAGCGAACGCCCAGACGCAGCGACGCGGCAAACGAGCGGCCACGACTGCTCTCGATCGCCGTCCGTTTCCATAAAAACAGCACCACGACGACGCACGCAAACGTGCACGCATTGATCGCGAACGTGCTCCAGATTCCCACCAAGGCAATCAGCACACCGCCGACTGCCGGTCCGAGCGTGCGAGCCAGGTTGAAACTGATGCTGCCCAAACCAACCGCACGCGAAATGTGCTTGCGAGGCACGAGTTCGGGAATCGCCGATTGCCACGTCGGCACATGCACCACCATGCCCAGCCCCATTACGAACGTCAACGCGAGCAATCCCCAGGCGGTGATGTGGCCGCTCCACGTGAGCACCGCGAGTATGGCCGTCACGGACAGCAACAGCGACTGCGTCATGATCAACAACCGCCGCTTGTCAAATCGATCCGCCAACACACCGGCCGGTATCGCCAAAAAGACGATCGGCAGCGACATCGACGTCCGCACCGCCGCGACCATCTCAGGACTGCCGTCGAGCGTCGTCATCAGCCAACCGGCACCCACCTCGTGAATCCAAGTGCCTAGGTTCGATGCCAGGGACGCGATCCAAAAAAAACGAAATAGACGCAGTCGCAGCGGCTCCCAAAAGGGTTCCGGCCGCAGTGGCGTGCTGATCGGTTGTGGCACCACTGCGGTCGAAGTCGTCCGCGGCGAAGGTGTTACTGGCGACGCGTGCGGTCTTTAAACCCTGCGTTGGACGGGACGGGAACTGGATGGAGCAGCGAGTTTCATATCCAAAGAAGGTCGATGACGAAGTGATCGCCGTCAAGAGCATTCACGCCACCATGACGACTGGGGCGGTTTGCGGGGTGGTCGAACGCGTTGATGCCGGAAACACGACCCCATCAAGTGTCGTTTTCGGACGCGCCGGCCCCTTGGCCTTTGAGTATACTGGCGGAGAGATCGTCCACGGATGCGTTAACGCACGCGAAGTTCCGGTCCAGATAGACTGTGAATTTTTGCTAACCTGACGCGTGAGCGAGGAATGGAACACCGCCTCGCTGACGCGCCGGGTTGCCGGGTTGCCGGGTTGCCGCTGCGTCGCAAATAGCGAGCCCGGAGGGCGATACCATTCGCGCTTGGTTCGATGTGTCGCCCTGCGGGCTAAGGAGCCAGCGGCAATTCCACACCACCCACCGCCCGAGTAACGCGAGTGAAACTTCGACTTCTTCGCCCGAGTGGCAATCGATTCAGCGCCTTCACCGCACTGTTCGTCGCGTTTTTTTGGTGGCCAACGGCCGCTGAGTTGCACGCCGGATTGACCGGAGAAAACGTGGCATTGATCGTCAATGGCGACTCCATCGACTCGCTCACGATCGCCAATCACTACGCCGCACTGCGGCACATCCCATCTCAAAACGTCATCGTGCTCGACGACGTTCCCGATGGCCTGAGCGTTTCGCTCGACGCGTTTCGCGACACCATTTTAAAACCAGTCCTGGAAGCCATCAATTCCCGCCGCATCGCTCCGCAGATCAACGTCGTCGCCTACTCGGCTGGATTTCCAACATCGGTCAATATTACCTCGTTGACAAAACGCGTCGCGGCAGGGGAGCAGGCGAAGTACCGCCGCCCGACCGCATCGATCAACTCACTGACGTATTTCTATCGCTGGGTGCTGAGCGATTCACCCGATTGTCTGGCGTGGGGGGCAAACCTCTACGCACGCGGGACCTTTGATCGTCACTTTGCCAATCCGTTCGCGGGCGAAAAGGGCAAGCAATTTGACGCCGCCATCGATGCGGGCCAAACGGAGCGATTTGACGAAGCCGCCGAGGCCTTCGAGTTGCTTGCCGATGAATTCCCGACGCTGTGCCCGCTGCACATCCTCGCGGCGGAAAATTGGCTGCGCGGCGGTGACGAGGAAAAATCGCTCGCGCAGGTGCAAAAAGCCATTCAGTACGGCTGGGCCAACCGGCGTTACCTCACCGAAACCGAACCCCTGTCACAACTTTTCGGCGCGGGCACCGACTTGCCCGTCGATCGCCGCGGCCTGCTCGATCGACTGCAAGATGTCCCGCGCGCCATGCAGGGCCCCATTGGCTTCTCCGCCACCAACGGCTGGACGAACGATGGCCATGCCGTGACCCAGGAACAAGGCGGCATGCCCTACCTGCTCTCATGCATGCTCGCCGTCATTCACGAAAACGGCAGCACATTACCGCACGCTGTCGAGTCGCTCGACCGCGCCGCCACCGCGGACCGCACCTATCCCGACGCGACGTTTGGTTTTTCGAAAACCAACGACGTCCGATCCACCACCCGATTCCCCGTCACCCCTGACGCCCTCGCCTGGCTGTTGTCTCGGAACAAGAAAGTGGAGATTTTTTCATCGACATTGCCCACCACGGCGGAACCGTATATTGGCATGATGTTGGGTTCCGCGACGCTGCCCTTGAGTGGCCGCAAATGGTCGTTCGCACCGGGAGCGATCGCCGAGAATCTAACCAGCTTCGGTGCGGCCTTCCAAAAATCGTCGCAGACCAAAGTCACCGCGCTGAGCGATTCGGGCACCGCGATC
>JBDNIG010000044.1:0-6342 GCA_041688415.1 Rhodopirellula sp.
GAGAACGTTGAAGATGTAGCCGATACCATCGGGAAGATAGAGCGGCAACTGAGTCGCTGGATGTCCGTCATGGTTGTTTGTTCCAGAAACATTCTCGGCGGCCATCCACAGGAATGAGACAAGTGATTCGCCAATAAAGACCGCGAAGCCTCGTGCTTGGTCGCTTTCGAGTAAGCTACGATGCTCGTCACCGAAGTACGCGGGATAGTCATCGCACAGATTATCGAGCATCGGTGAGGACAATTCGTTGAATACCATCCCATCGGGCAAATTGGTCGCGTGCAAATCGCCAAGCTTTGCTGCGAAAAAGCAACAGACGTTAGCAATCGCAAAGCGACGCATCACCCGGTGGGGAAGGTAGACAATTCGTCCTAACGAACGCATCAGTTGCAGCATCCGCTGGAGCAACTTTCACCCGATCCGCCACTTGATCGCGAAGCAGTCCGAGCCGGCGGAGCCGAGTAGCTTGCCACCGGCTGCGCACTCGCCTGATAGTCGTTTGTGAAGTCAACATCCGCGTCGTACTGGACGTTCGACGCCGCTTGTGCGACGTAGCTGTCCATTGACGAGGAGTCTTCCTTTTTCGCTATCCTGGGCAGCCGACTTGTGGCGCAGCCTGGGCTTGATAAGAGAACGCCGCCAAGGGCCAGCAGCAGAGTGAATCTTTTTCCATTGGTATTCATTTTGACAATCCATGTCATTCAAGAGTTAAAAAGGGCAGGGACGGCGTGACTATCAACCGCGAACGAGCCGCGATCTCCAGGGACACCGCCCCCGCGTTTTTCTAAAGAAGACGAGAGTGGGAGACAAGGAGCAAAACTTCCTGCGCTTTCTCTCCCCCTCTCCGTGTCTCCCCCTCTCCGTGTCTCCCCATCTATCTTCCTAGCGAAGCGTCGGGGCGTTGACTCCTTGTTGGGCGAGAAGAGCCAACCATTTTTGGGGCTCAGCGACAATCTTCTTGGCGCATCCTGGACAGCAGATGTAGATCGCTTTGCCAGCAGCGTGAACTTTGTGGGGTCCACCCATCGCGTCGAGCGGTTCATCCATCACGGGGCACGTCTTTTGAGCAGCGATGAACGGTGCGTCTTCCGCTCCAATCTTGAAAACTCCAGTACGAACCTGTTCAGTCCCCGCCGGTACACTCGCTCCCCGACTCCCCGTCTCTGGCACTCCCAAACTTCCGTGGCCGTACACGAGGGTGAGGTACTTCGCGGGGGCAGCCTTGATCTTCTTGATGCAGCCTTTGCAGCACAGGAAAACCGGTTTGTCCCCGACCATGACCTTGATGGGATTACCCATGCTTCCAAGCGGTTCATCCATAACTGGACAGTCCTTCTGCTGGGCAATCAGGGCGGCATCCGCCTGCGTCGACGCAGTCACAGTAATGCTGACAGCGGACTCGATTGCTCCCCCACTTCTTGTCTCCCCTTCTCCCTGACTTCCTTCTCCATAGACCATGGCGAGGAACTTCGCAGGCTCCGCTTCGATTTTCTTGATGCAGCCCTTGCAGCACAAGAAAAGCGGTTTGTCGCCAACGGTTACCTTGATCGGATTGCCCATGCTCCCGAGGGGTTCGTCCATGACGGGACACACTTTTTGACGAGCAATCGCGTCGGCGTCAGCCGCTGTTGCGGTCGCGACCGTAATTTGGGGACGCCCTGCTGCGTACTTCGCAGGATTCGACTCCACTGCGCCTATACATCCACCACAGCAAACGAACACACGCTGCCCGTTTACGTTGACGGCAACGGGGTCACCCATGCTACCGAGTGGCTTACCACTGACTGGGCAAATCTTCTGCCTCGCAATTGCGGCGGCGGCAAGCTGAAGTTCGCTGGCGGGCACCGTTGCGATTTCATTAAACGATAACGTTTGGCCACCAAGAGCTTCAATGCCAACCAATTGGATGTCGATCTCGATTTGACGTCCAGCAATCGAAGCAAGGTTGACCGGCGCGGCCAAGCCACCTTTGCCATCAGGCAGCAAATCGTAGCGATAGCGTTTTGCATTCCCTTCGATCCGCAATGACGCAGCGCCACGACCTCGATCGACCGTAACCGGTTGTCCGCTTCGGTCATAAACGAACATCTGAATACCGCCTTGCGACACGATCGTCTCGACTTGGACAGCCCCGGCTTGTTTCAACGCCCCACCGTGCGGGCCAGCCGCCGGACGCGCCATCTGCGATGCTGCGGTTTGCCCTGGCATTGCGTGGTTGTGGCCAGCATGGTTGTCCTGGGCATTCAGTGTCGCTGCCGAAGCGACAATAATCAGTGCGTTGAGCAAGATTTTACATTTCATCGGAATTTATTCCTTTCATTTGAGTTGCGACCAATTCCGTTTAGTCGCGTCGGTTGTCAGTTGGATGCTTTCGCGATCCGGTTTCTTCACGAGTTTTTGAAAAATGAGTCTGGGAGTCTGAGAGGTGGGGAGACACGAAGAGGGGGAGACAAGGAGATTGGGAGACAAAGAGTCGAAGAAAAATGCTCCGTGTCTCCGTGTCTCCCCCCTCTCCTCAAGCTGCTCTCATCTGCTCCTCCATGGGCGTCTCTTCGCTCCCTTCCCAAATCTCATCCTTCATGCCGAATCGCATTTTCATTTCCAAATACGCTGAATAGAGCGTTGGGACAATGAACGACGTGAGCGGCTCGGCTAGCATTCCACCGAATACGGGGATCGCCATCGCACGAGCGACATCGGCACCACTGCCGGTCGCAATCGAAATCGGAATCAGAGCTGCCAGAGTGGTGACGGTTGTCATCATGCAAGGGCGAATGCGTTTCAGCCCCGCTTCGTAGATGGTGTCTCGAATGTCCTGAACGCTGGTGATCTTTCGTTTTTTCAGCAATTGATGGATGTACGTTGCCACCACGACACCGTCGTCGACAGCGAGACCAAACAACGCGATAAATCCTACCCAAACAGCGGTATTAAGCTTAACTTCCATCCACGCGACCAAAATCATGCCTCCGGCAAAGGCGACAGGAATGCCCGTGAACACCGCCATCGCGATCGGCAAGCTGCGAAATTCAAAGTAGATAAAAAGCAAATTGATCATCATCACGATCGGAATGATCCACATCAGTCGCAGGTTGGCTTCGATCTGATTGCGGAAACTTCCCACCGTTTCAAGCGAATATCCCGCTGGAAGCCCCAAGTGATCGGGGTGCTCAGGTGGAAGCGATTGAGCCTCCCGCAGTTGCTCTTCAATCGCTGTGACAGTTTCCAAATCCCCTTTCATTCTGCTTGGCATGAACGACACGTGAGCGACGAGCCGACCGTTTTCACTATTGATGGCACCAGGGCCCCACGTCGTTTCCAGCGTTGCGAGTTCCTCAAGTGGAACGACCGCACCGCTGTCCGTTACAACCGGCAGCCGATTGAGCTGGTCGATCCGCTCGCGCAAGTCGCGGTTGTAACGCAAACGCACGGGATACCTTTCGCGGCCTTCGACGGTCTTGATCAGATTCAAACCACCCAGCGCGGTCTCGATCACTTGATTGACCATCGAGGCGCTCATCCCGTACCGCGATGCTGCTTCGCGATCAACAGTGAACTCGATATAGGGCTTCCCAAGAACAATGTCAGGGTTCACCGTTCCCGAGTTGATGTACGGCGATGTTTTCAATGTTCGTGAAACATCCCACGCCGCACTGGCCAACTTCGTCAGGTCATCTCCGTAGATCCGAATTGCCATGGATGCTTTGATGCCCGATTGCAACATCACCAC
The DNA here is from genome assembly GCA_041688415.1 of Rhodopirellula sp. Lineage (GTDB taxonomy): Bacteria > Planctomycetota > Planctomycetia > Pirellulales > Pirellulaceae > Rhodopirellula. Next base: position 3,731 of record JBDNIG010000044.1, read on the forward strand.
TCGGCCCTCGATCGGCTGCAGCGCCGACGCAGGAGTGACGCCGGGCAGGGTGGCGACCTTATTGATTTCGTCCCATACGTCACGAGCCGTCACGCCCTCTCGCCATTCACTTTTCGGCTTGAGCATGACGTATGTCTCCACCATCGAAGTCGGAGCCGGATCAAGAGCCGATTCGGCCCGTCCAATCTTGCCGAGCACGTCTTTGACTTCAGGAATCTGACCAATCAATACGTCCTGCGTTTGTAGAATCTGCATCGCCTGGGAAAAACTAGCTGCAGGATAGAGCGTCGGCATGTAGAACCAACTTCCTTCATCTAAGGCAATCCAGTCATCGCTTTGCAAACCAGTAAAGACATGCTTGGCGTCGACGTACCCAGGGAAGTCATTCAATTCCGCCCCGAACACACGAGCCACGCGTTCGATCGGTTGCAGAATGGTCGGCAGGCCAAAGTAGGCGCCAATACCTAGCACCAGCAGCATGGCCGGAAACGACAATGAGATCGCTTTGTGTTTCAGCGCGTGACGCAATCGTGCGGCATAAATCCAATGGATAAATCGGCTCGATGGAATTTCTTCAATCGGACGAATGCGTTCACGAAGCAATTGCCAGCCCGTGACGAATCCAGCGACACCCGCAATGAGCGTGATTACCCATCTCGGCAATCCAGCGTAGGCTGCCAAGTCGTCACCCCACATGAAATGTGACATCGCCACCAACAAAGCGGAAAGTGAAATCGCGGCAAACATCGCGGTCACTTTGCGGTAGTTAGCACTTCGCAGCATGATGCGGCTGAGTGCTGGGACGATCGTGACCGCCGTGATCAGTGCTGCCGCGATCGCAAAAGTTTTCGTGTAAGCCAATGGCGAGAACAAGCGGTAGTCGCGCCCCGTCAAAAAGAAAACGGATAGAAAGCTGACGATTGTCGTTGCCACCGCAGTCACGACAGCAGGAGCTACCTCGACCGTAGCTTCATAGATGATGTCGCTTCGCGAACGAGAGGGGGTGAGCGGGAGAGGGGGAGTGTGAGAGACAAGGAGACATGGAGCTATCTCTCTCCTTGACTCCTTGTCTCCTTGTCCTCCCCGTTCTCTTTTTCCCATTCCACCAAATGTTGGTAGATATTCTCGGATACGATGATCCCCATGTCGACCATCGTTCCAATTGCAATGGCGATTCCGGCGAGCGACATGATGTTCGCTTCCACGCCGACGAAGTGCATCGCGATGAAAGACATCAGCACTGCTGCGGGCAAGCAAATCGCGACCACGAAACTACTGCGGATGTGAAGCAAGAAGAGCAAGATGACCACAGCAGTGATGATGATCTCGTCGCGTAGCGCGTGGGTCAGAGTTGCCATTGTTTCGTCGATCAAGCCACTCCGATCGTAAACGCCATGGATCTCCACGCCCTTGAGTGACGGTGTGATCGCAGCAATCTTGGCTTTAACACGATCAATCACGTCGCGCGGATTTTCACCATAACGCATGACGACCACACCGCCGACCGCTTCGGAACCGTTGTAATCGAGGGCACCTCGCCTGAAGTCAGGACCGAGTTGGACTTGAGCGACATCGCTGACACGAACGGGGACGCCCTCTCGCTGTAGAATGACGGTCTCTTCGATGTCGGTGATCGCTTTGGACTTATCACCATCGGTCCCGAGGAATCCCTTTCCTCGAACGATGAACTCCATGCCAGTCGATTCGACCGTTTTTGCTCCGACATCAACGTTCGACCCTTTGATGGCCGTCGCCAACTTCTCAAGAGAGACGTTGTGAAAACGAAGTTTATCTGGATTGACTTCGATTTGATATTGCCGAACATAGCCGCCAATGGAGGCGACTTCGCTGACCCCTTCGACTGCTTGCAACTCATACTTAATGACAAAGTCTTGCAAACTGCGAAGCTCCGCCAGACTCATGCCCTCTGTGGGAGGTTGCCCCTCGTTTGCCTGCGGCGGAATCAAGGTGTAGTAGTAGATCTGCCCGAGTCCCGTCGCATCGGGACCAAGCTGCGGAACAACTCCATCAGGCAACTGGGACGCCACGCTGCCAAGCCGTTCGGAAACACGACTGCGTGCCCAGTAGAAGTCAATCGAATCCTTGAAAGTGACTTGGACGAAGCTACTGCCGAACATGCTATTTCCGCGGACGGACTCAGCACCAGGAACCGCTAGCAACGCTACGCTCAAAGGATAGGTGACTTGATCTTCAATGTCTTTCGGCGAACGGCCCGGCCAAGGCGTCAGCACGATGACTTGATTCTCGCCAACATTCGGAATTGCATCGATTGGAATCGCTTTGAATGCGAACCAACCGCCGACACTCAGAGCAATCGTGAGGAATACGACGAGCCAAGGTTCTTTAACGCAGAAGCGGATGAGGAGGTTAAGCATCGTGCGCCTCCGGCTTTTGAGAGGGGGAGTCTGGGAGTGAGGGAGATTGGGAGAGAAGTGCTTCTTGGTCGATGATGGGATTCTCATCGAGCGTCCGATACTCATCCTCCATCTCATCGCGGTAGGGACGGCTGTTGCCAGCCGCCCCCCGCACAGATCCGTACTTGAAGGATTACCTCATACGGCTCCTCCGTTGGATCAAACGATCACATGCAA
>JBDNIG010000343.1:0-3768 GCA_041688415.1 Rhodopirellula sp.
GACGCGTCAGCGAGGGATTCCATCGAATCTCTCGCTAACGCATCGGGTTGAGAAATCATCAAGCAGGTAAGCGGTTCGGCTGACCCACGATAGATTTTGACGCGGTGTTAGTTACACGGCAGCCTGTCGCGGCAATTCCGCCATTGTTCACCGCAGGAAACCTGGAATCGATGAACTAGCGGGAACTGCTTGTGATCAAACAGCGTCGGCTTACTTTCCGTTTTAACGGGCGCGGGGTAACGGACGTTCACGGCGATTCCTGACAACGAGCTGGCCGTACTGACCGCGTCCAACTTCGCCTCAATCTCATTCAACTGGGCGGTCAAGGCGAGTATTTGAGCCTCGTCGCTCGAGTCCTGGAGTAGACTCGCCATGCGAACCGGTGTCGTTGCCGCATGATTAGCGATCGGCTGGACGGCCAGTTGGCCGACATCGGTTCGCGGTTCCACCACATCGCGATCGCGGATGGAAACGGTCGTTAGCTTCGGGGCCAGGGTCGGCTGCATGTTCCGCGTCACTCCCGATGGCGAGCATCCACTGGACGTTGGATTCTCCATGACGGGCACGTGTAAGTGATTCGTCACGCCGTAGGGTGACGCGACGTAAACTGCAACGTAGGACTGGTTCTTGCCATTTTCACACAACGTCACCGTGTTGACGCAGCGTGGGATCGTGACCTGCATCAGTTCGCGGCTGATCATCTGAACGTGCGGGATGCAGGTGCCACCGGCAATCACTTTCGTTCCATGCACACTGAAGTTGTCCCCGACCAGGAACAGCGTCGTTCCGTCACCCTCGCATGCTGGCACGGGCGATTTCGCAATCGTCTCATTTAGCACGAGCAATTGATTCGTAAGCGTTTCACACGTCGCAGCGTCCTTGCAGGTGGTTTCTGGGTCAGGAATACAGCCTCGATGACAGCCACATGCGTCACCAAACGTTCTCACACCCGGTGCGCCGTACCAGCCGATCAACTCGGGCGACAGATCGGTCACGCCAGTATTGAACATTTCAAAACCGCCCAGCGTGTTTTCGTAAGGCACCAAGGATCGATACGTTTGCAGCGGGAGTTCACGTTCCAGTTGGTCGACGCGTTTAAACAGTCGTCTGAGTTCACCCTCGCGGTACAGATGCTGGCAATTGGCACACGTGGCCCGCGAGCCTCGCATCGCCGTCACGGCGCGACTGAGTTCCAAACTGTCTTTCATCGTCAGAGCCGTGTTTTTAGGATTGGTCAATTTGAACCAGTCCGTTCGGACGTCAAAGTCCGCGTAGGGCACAAACGAGGGCATCAGCACCACGGCCACGCACTCCCGCTGTCCCGGTTCGATGTGGCGGCGTTTTAGGTCGTAGTCACGCGAGGCACCCATCAACGTCTCACGCAGAGTGCCGAGCGTGCCGGGCACGTCCAAGGCCTGCACGCGGGGATAGAATCGCCATCCGAACGTGTCCGCTCCATGACCGAAACCGACGATGGTTCGGTTCAGGCTGATCGTTTCAATCTGCGTGTCGAGTTGACGCGAGAACTGCGTCAGCGAGTTGACACCGATTTGGCCTGTTGCAAATCCAAGTGCCAGCGCGAATTGCAGTTCACGCTTGCGCTGAGATACGTCGGCGACGTTTTGGTCTTGGTTCGTGGGGTCGACCGCGAACACGTGAATGGGCCAGCGAGCACTGACGTATCGTTTAAAGACTTCCGTGGCGAGCGAAAACTCGGTTTGCAGTCCTTCGAGGCCGACGCCCGGTGTCATCACCGTGTCGGGCAGGAAGAACAGGTGATCGCGGTCAGTGTTCAGTTCGTAGACTTCTTTGGCCTTGGCCAATTTGCGAACGTCCTGATTCAGCCTCTGGTTCAGCAATGCCGACTCAACCACGATCGCCCAAGCGAGAGCGTCGACACTTGTCCGGGCCTCAGCAACCGGAGTTCCCATGATTTGGCTGAGTAACCATTCGTCAGTACCACCGTAACATGCGTTCACCGACGACTCGATTTCAACCACGGTCTCCATATGGCTGGTGGGCGAGTGAAGTTGGTTGAAGAAGTAGTGACGATACTGCTGCACTCCTGGAGCTTGGGAGTCATTGAAATCGAAGTGACCACTGCGGATTTGACTGGCCAGTTTCGAACTGGGCGATGCAAGACGTGCAAACAGCTTGATGTGTTCCGGTTCACTTAGCAGTTCGTAAGCAGCTTGCAGTTCCGCCTCCAAAAACTTTCGTGCATCCAGCAGATCCACCCGATGCTCGACGCATTTGTCCTGATCGACGTTATCTCGTTGAGTTCCACGTCCGCCATTCCAACGAATGTACCTTCCATAGTATGCTTCTTCAAAGAAAAATGCGATTTTAAGAAAGTTGACTCGGCCGATTACGGGATCGAGCGAGGAAGGATTGAGCGGATTGAGCGCTCGCCTTGCTCGTCCTGAAGGCGTGGCTGCTGCGAAAATCTTGTCGACGTTCTTTTCAGCGTCCGCTGCACGCTTAATAAAGAACAGAGAGAACAGAGAGGGACAGGCAGTTTTTCCTAAGAACAGAGAGGGACAGGCAGTTTTTCCTTGACTGTTTCGTCCGAAAGCGTACGATGAAAGTGGTCGTGAGGGTTTTGCGGCCCTGGACGTTCCTCTTTTCGGAGTTGATGCCATGCCTCGTCAAGCTCGTGGTGAAGTTTTAGATCCGTCTGAAGTGCAGGCAGTTCACTGCACGCAAAGATGTGTACGTCGGGCGTTTCTCTGTGGTGATGATCCGCTGACGGGGAACTCGTACGAGCATCGTCGGGGGTGGATTCGCGATCGGCTGGAATTCTTGGCTTCGGTCTTTGCCATCGATTGCTTGACTTTTTCGGTAATGCATAACCACATGCATCTTGTTCTTCGCAATCGACCCGACGTCGTCGCAGCCTGGTCCGACGAGGAAGTGGCCCGGCGTTGGCTGCGGTTGTTTCCCCGGCGACGAAACGAGGACGGATCTCCTGCCGACCCCAGCAAACCGGAGCTGGACATGATTCTCAACCAGCCCGAAGTGCTGGCCGAACGACGATCGAGGCTGTCAGATATCAGTTGGTGGATGCGTTGTACCGCTGAGAATATTGCTCGCAGGAGCAATGCCGAGGATTCCGTGACCGGCCACTTTTGGGAGGGTAGGTATCACGCCCAAATTCTACTCGATGAAGCCAGCTTGCTCGTGTGCGCTGCGTATGTTGACCTCAATCCGATCCGAGCGGCACTGGCGGAGACGCCGGAGACCAGTGACTACACCGGCGCGAAAGATCGGATCGACGATCTCAGCGAGCGGGAGGATCGCAGTCGCCCCAGCACGCACGACTGGGAGCGGAGTCGTCGCCGACGTCGCAGTGGCTGGATGAGTCCAATCGAGATTGAAGAACATTCCGATGAGATCGGCCCCGCCGTCGAACCATCGGGACGTCGTGCGAGCAGCAAGGGTTTCCTGTCGGTGTCGATGGCGAGGTATTTGGAGTTGCTCGATTGGACGGGCCGCCAGTTGCGTGCCGATAAGATCGGGAGCATTCCGGATCATTTGAACCCGATCCTGCAGCGGATTGGCCTGGACACCCACGGTTGGTGCGACGTGGTGCGAAAATTCGGTCGTATCTTCAAGCGTGCAGCGGGCACCCCGGAGAGTCTCGCGGGCGAAGCGTGCCGTCGCGGCCAGGGTTGGCTGTGTGCGCGAGAGAATCCGCTGGGCCTCTCATCGGTCTGACCGCAAACCAAACCTGCCGTTTTCCAAGTTGTTTTGCGGTGTCTGCTGCGC
>JBDNIG010000045.1:0-5995 GCA_041688415.1 Rhodopirellula sp.
GAGTGCCACGTTTTCATAACCCGACGCGTCAGCGAGGGATGGCGGCGTGAATCCCTCGCTGACGCGTCGGGTTATGATTGTCGATTCCACCGAAATATTTCTCAGTATCTGCTTAAGCGCAGCGCCACCTACGGTCAAGAGTATGAAGCGGCTACACGACCCCGAATGGGGTCGCAGCGCCCCATGTGGACGGAACTACGACCCCATCCGGGGTCGATTGTGCTTGCCCTCCAACTATCCGGCGGTGTTCGCTTCGCTCGACCGCCGGCTAATCGCTATAACGCCTTCGGCGTACCGGCATTTTTGTATAACTGACAGCGAGACTACTCGCCGCCTGGCTCACGAATCGTAAGCGACTTCACGTCGGAGGGGTGAACCATCGTGGCGAGCACCCGTGTTCGCTTCTCCTTGTCGGGATTGCGACTGACCTCGTGCAAGATCATCGCAGGTTCAAAAAAGTTGTCACCGGCTTTGATCTCCATGACGAATTTTTCTTGACTTACTTCGGGGATTGGACGTACCGTTCACGATGGCTCGACGGCGTATCGACTCGCGATCGCGATCCGGTTCCAGACGTTGATGACAATGCCGATCGATTCAACCGCAGCGATCTTGTTATCGGACAGGACCGCTGCTGCGCCCCCGTAAACGGAATCAGGAATCTGGCCTTCCGAGATCAGCGTTATCGATTCAATCAACGCCAGTGCCTGACGTTCTTCAGCCGTGAAATACTGGCTCTCTCGCCAAGCGGCCACCACGCTAATTCGGTCAGAGGATTCACCGCTGGCAATGGCATCTCGCGTATGTAGCCTCACGCAATAGGCACACTGATTGATTTGCGACGCACGCAATCGCAGCAGATGGCTGAAGCCTTTATCGATGCCCGCTGCTGCGGAAGCTTCACCAACCTGGCGTTCAAGTGCTTCCACCGATTTGTACAATTCTGGCACGGCCTTCGCCAAATTGATCCGAGATTCGCTCATGATTATTTGTCATCGTGTTAGTGGGCGTAACGACCAGCTTTCAATGAAGAAAGTCTATTGTGTAAACGGGAGCCAGGAAAGGTCCACTAGGCCAACACCTCCTTGACCACGCTTCCGTGAACGTCGGTGATCCGTCGATCCAGTCCGTTGTGGTACCACGTCAGCTTTTCGTGATCGAAACCAAGCAGGTGTAGCACGGTGGCGTAGAAGTCCCAGACCGTTGTTGGATTCACTTCGGCGCGGCGACCGAAGTCGTCCGTTGCTCCATGGCTGACTCCGCCTTTCACACCGGCGCCCATCATCCAGCAGGTAAACCCGTCGGGATTGTGATCTCGACCGGTGGTGCCCGCCTGATGCGTCGGCATACGACCGAACTCGGTGGTCCATAGCACGAGCGTGTCGTCGAGCATTCCGCGCTGTTTCATGTCGCTCAGCAATGCTGCGGTGGGTTGATCGAAGACCGGCAGGTGTCGCTCGTAGTCAGCCTTGAGTGTCTTGTGGGCGTCCCAATTCAATAAACCATCGACACCACTGGCGCGAGACGCACAATACAGATTCACATAGCGCACATCACGTTCGAGTAGTCGCCGCGCGAGAATGCAGTTACGGGCGTAGGCGGCTTTGAGTTTATTGGGCGAATCGGTGCCGTAGAGTTTGTGAATGTGCTGCGACTCCGACGCGAGATCGCTGACTTCCGGCGCGGACATCTGCATGCGCGCTGCCAGTTCGTAGGCACTGATCCTGGCACGCAGATCACTCTCATGCGGATGCATGTCGGCGTGGCGATTGTTCAGGTACGCCAGCAGGTCGCGTGTGCTTCTGTCCTCGGCGCCGCTGACCTGTGCGGGTAACGCAAGGTTACGAATCGGATGGTGACCCGCCATCACGATCGCCTGGTGCGTCGCCGGAAGGAAACCATTGGACCAGTTCGCCTTGCCATTGGGTGGCTCACCACGAATGTCGGGAATCGCGACGTAGGTCGGCAGGTTGTCGTTCTCCGTGCCAAGGGCATAGCTGATCCACGCGCCGGCGCTCGGGAAGCCTTCGGTCGAATGGCCGGTGTTCATAAACACGCAACCGGGCCCATGCGTGTTGGTCTTGGACTGCATCGCGTGCAGGAACGCGATGTCGTCGACGTGCCTGGACATGTTGGGCATCATCGACGAAATCATCTTGCTGCTGGCGCCCGCCGGCTTGAATTCCCACGGGCTTTTCATCAGGTTGCCGTTGGCTCCTTGAAAAGTCTTGACGTTTTCTTCGCCCGGCATCGGTTTGCCGTGCCATTTTTCTAGCGCCGGTTTGTGTTCCCACAAATCCATGTGAGATGCGGCGCCCGGACAGAAAACCTGCAACACGCGTTTCGCTTTTGGCGGGTGATGCGTCTGTCCCTGGCCAGGTTGCCACGAACCGGTGCCCGGCGTCGACGCGGCCTGGGCATCGCGAATCAGTAGATGCGACAATCCCACACCCATCAATCCGGTGGTCACGTCGTTCAGAAAACGACGTCGATTGAGTTCTTCGAAAGCGATCATGGGAATCAATCCAGATAGAGTAGTTCGTTTGAGTTCAGCAAGGCTCGACAGAACGCGCGAAGGCCATAGGTTTGAATCAATTCGATCGATCTTGATATCTCATCGCTCTGCGGTTGACGCTGGAACGCGAGCTGAAAACCAAGAGTAACCTTTCGCTTTGAATCATCCCCAGATTCAGATTCGAGACGAATCGCCAACGCCTCGGCCATATCGACCGTGAAACTGTGGTTCAACAGCGTCAGCGCCTGAAGAGGCGTCGTTGTGTTGGCTCGTCTCGGTACCGAGAAGGCGCAGTCAGGTTGGTCGAATTCGGTCATCAGATCCACGACCGAAGCGCGTGCGTTCTGGTGATAAACCGCCCGGCGGTAGGTTTCCGGTCCGTGCTTATCCAGCGGCACGTAGGTGGCAACGTTGTCTTGTTGATACTCGTACAAACGGAAGCCTGGGCCGCCCATCGTCGTGTCGAGCTTGTCAGCGAGCTGCAGCATCGTGTCGCGTAATTCTTCGGCCGACAATCGTCGCGGCGGAAACCGCCACAGCCATCGACTTTCACCATCAATCTTCGCCGCCGCTTCGCGCCACGTTGACGATTGACGGTAGGCCATCGATGTCATGATCAGCCGATGCATCGGTTTCAAACGCCATCCATTCTCGATCAGTTTTCCCGCTAAAAAATCGAGTAAATCCGGGTGCGTGGGTCGACCACCCATGTAACCGAAATCATTCGGTGTACTGACGATGCCGGTGGCAAAGTGGTGTTGCCAGATACGATTGGCCAACACGCGCGCCGGCAAGGGGTTCCCCGGCGCGGTGATCCACTCGGCGAGTTCACGACGCCGCCGTGATTCGGACGCGTCCTGTTTGAGCCGATACGTCGGAGCGACGTTGCTGAGGGCCGACAGGCTGGCCGGTACAACTGTCTGAGCTTTCCGCTGTGGGCTACCACCGATAAACACGTGGTACGGTCCTGGCGTGGGTTCGTGCCGGCCCAGCCACGCGGTCGGCAACTTAGGTACCGCATTGATTTCACCGGTCACCTCCGCCAACTCACTTTCGATTCGCTTTGCTTCCGCGTTTTCTTCGGGAGTCCGCTGGGTGACCAACGGCTCGGCATTCGCGTCGCTGAACGGCAGGCGATCGCCAGCATCGGCAACCTCACGCCACGACTCGCCATCGGTCGAAATTTCAACGCGGTAGTCGATCGGAACACGATCCGTGTGTTGTCCTTCGCGATCACGGCCCCAGACGACACGATTCAATTCGATCGTGTTGGCAAGTTCAATCTGCGCCCACCCGATATTATCATTGCTGATCCAGCTATGACTGTTTCCGTGTTTGCCATCATTGAGATGATGAACTTGGTGGATCGGGTAACCGGGCAGCAGCGAAAAGGCGGTTGCCTTGCTGCCGGCGGACGCGAGCGCGAGATTTGATTTCGAGTTCGGCCCATACACTTCCAGTTCATCGATGCAGGGCTGACCGCCGTTAGTCAGCAAGATCGAAAACCGTACAAACTTTGCCGCGACCGCTGGAAACGTGTCTTCATTGCGCCGCGCATCGACCGCCGGCCTGGACCGCGACCCATCGGACTGGGACAACCGTTGCCTCGTCCGTTCCGTTAGTTCCAGTTGCTGGCTGACGAGGGCGGATCTGCGTTCCTGGAGCGGCTTCAGCTTCGCCGCTCGCGCCGACCGCTCCTCCGGAGACGCCCACTCGGCGGATCCGTGCCAAACGCCAGCGAACGTCGCGTACATGCTGTAATAGTCTTCCTGCGTGATCGGATCGAACTTATGATCGTGACACCTCGCACAGCCAACCGTCATGCCGAGAAACGCTTCGCTCGTGGTCCGGATGATTTCATCGATGGTGTCGGCTCGGATCTGCGCCGACTGAACGGGGTCCTGGTTTCCCACGTTGTCGTAGGGTCCAGCGACCAAGAACGCACTACCGATTTCCTGAGTCGGTTTCCCGTCACCCAACACGTCGCCCGCAATATGTTCACGGATCAGTTGATCGAACGGCTTGTCGTCATTGATCGACTGGATGACGTAGTCACGAAACGGCCAGATATTGTTGATAATGACGTTACGTTCGAACCCGTTGCTTTCGCCGAACCGAACCACGTCGAGCCAGTGCCGTCCCCATCGCTCGCCGTAATGAGGTGAGGCGAGAAGTCGGTCGATCAGGTCGGCGTATGCCTCAGGCGACTCGTCATTGGCAAAGGCTTCGACTTCGGCAGGCGTCGGTGGAAGACCGATCAGGTCGTACGACGCACGACGGATCAGCGTGCGTCGATCGGCGGGCGGATTGAAGGTCAGTTCGTGTTCTGACAGCGTTTCGCGGATGAAGTCATCGATCGTCCAGGTCGCCTGCTGCTCTTTCGCGGTCGCGTCAGCAGTGGCGTTCGGTCCCGCCGTTTTCACGGTGCGAAAGGTGGTTTGCAATGGTTGCAACGACCACCAGGTTGCGTCCGTCTTCGGCTTTTCCTTCACAACGAAACCCTCAGGCCACGTTGCCCCTTCGGCAATCCACTGCCGTAACAACGAGACCTGGTCTTTTGACAGTGGTTCAGCCTGCTGCGGCATCGCCGGCGGATCACCGTCGAGTGGCGTGACCAACTCCAACAAATAGCTGCCGTCTGGATCCCCAGCGACGACATACTCGTTCGCTTTCAAGTCGTCGAAGGTGGCTAGCGACAAATCGCCCTTTTCAATGCCGGGCAAGTGGCAACGGATACAGTGCTGTTCAAAGATCGGCACGATCTGCTGCTGAAAGTCGATCGGTTGCTCCGCTGCGCCAGGCTGACCTCCGATCACGACCGACGCGAGAACAGCAAAGAGAACGTATCGCCACGCTGATCGATGACTTGAGTGAATCATGGATGGATGCCTTCGATTGCCTGATCGAAAAGTAATAGGAACTGCCGCATCGATCATGCGCTGAACTTTCCCGACGTGGGGCGTTTTTGTAGCGAGGTGGGGGCACCCTGGGATCTGGACGACCGATTCTCCACATCTCAGTTTAACAGATGCGAGTCGTGGCTACTCGATCACGGTCGATTTAGCGGGATTGGTTCTACGGATCTTTCGCAAGATCCGCTACGCCCACAATCGACGGTAGCCTCGTCGCGGCGCGCGTCAGTTCTTCTCGATCGGCTCCCGTCACGATGAATCGCAGGTCACTCGATTTCACTGCGGGCGAAATTTCACCATCGGGTTCCAGCAGTAATTGCTCAATAATCCGTCTCGATTGCTATTTACACGGACAGGCGATTTCGCGCTCTCTATTGCGCATGAGCAAACAGCAGCCAGAATCGCCCGCGCCAATCACCATGGCAGGCATCGAAATTCCCGTCGCCAAGCAGTCACCGCTGGTGCTCGCGCTGCTCGCCGTCATTCAGAAACTTGCTGCCGAGAACCAAGATTTGCGGGACGAAATTCAGCGGCTCAAAAAAACTACCACCCGCCCCGACATCAAGCC
>JBDNIG010000344.1:0-9526 GCA_041688415.1 Rhodopirellula sp.
TACGTTGCGGTTTATACCGGCGGCTAGCGCCTTGCCGCTCACTGGATTGGATCCTGGTATTGCTGTGTGGAGGTAATACGAGGCTAGATTTACTTGCTAGCGAATCAGGGTCAATCAGTTAGGGACAAGCTCGGCTTTCCTTCCATGGCCAACTTTTTTGGCTGGTTCAGGCAGCGTCTCGAGCCGATAAAACAGGGTCGGCTTCGTGAGGGAACTTTTCCTAGTTTGCCAACGTCAGAGAACCTGCGTGTGTTGCGACTGGCGCATTCGTTTTCTCCAGTCGTCAGCGGCGCAAACCCTTCACCGAACGTGATTTTCGTTGCGAAATAGGGCTTGCGAATTACACTCGCACCGTGAGACTGAGCTAAACTTGCGCAAGTCTCGCAGCTTGTCTAGAGTCGCATTCTCGACGTGGTCGCTTTTTGGTGCTTTTTCGAGGCATGGACGGCGTCGGCTTTCGAGATTGTTTTCGCAACATGAATTCCAGCTTCCTGTCCTCCGGTTCGCGTGACTCTGTCGGTCACGGAATTTGGGGGCAGCCACATGAGGCCACTGATGACCATCGGTAAACCGGGCAAATCTTCTTCCAATCGCAGTTTTCGCAGTGCTTTGGCCGATCGGCTTGGGCTGGGCGGTCGCGATGGCGGCACTCGCAAGTCAGGCAAACGCTCATCGAGCGCCCGCAATCGACGGGCGGCGATCGAACGGCGATTGCATTCGCAAACGTTGGAACCTCGCCAGCTCTTGGCGGGGCCCGAACTGATCGGGATCCAGGCCAATAGCGGTCAATTGATTCAGGGTGGCTCGTCGCTGGGCAATGCGCCGCAGTTCGATGTCACAGTGTTGCAGACATCGCCCAACGAGTTGCTGTTTCAATTTGACGACAATTCGTCGATTGATGTTTCGACGCTGCTCAATCCGGTCGCGGCCAACAATGATTCGGTCTCGCCCAAAGGGCTCAATATCACCCGAGCGGGGACCGACGGCGATTTTGAAACGGCGAGCGTGACCACCGATTTTGGTACCAGCAGCAACGCTCAGGTAGTCAATCAGGTTGAGGTTGAGTTCCGCGCGTCCAAGCAAAATCCAGGCATCGAGGGCAATGGCACCGTCGTGCGTCTGACGAGCGCCAATCTGCCACTCAGCGCCGCTCCGGTTTTGGTCACCGCGGCGGATCCCGATCTCAAGACGATCGACATTCGGCTCAACAGCAATCCAACGCGTCCGGCGACCGTGGCCGATTTGCTCAAAACGCTCGACGCCTCACCGGCCAACCAGGTCGTGACGGCATTCTCGGTTCATGGTTCGACGCAGACACCGATCGGCAATAAACTGCCCTCCGGTGGTCAGACGCTGACGCTCGATGGTGCGAATACCGCTCGCGCGGTTACCGATTTGGGACTCGGAGCGACGACGCAGGTGCGATTCTTGGCCAGCCAGTCGGGTGAGATTGGCCGATCCGTCAGCGTCAAAGTCGTGGGCGCGAACATCGGCACCTCGTCGACGCCCTTGGTCAGCGTGGCCAATAGCATCATCACGGTCCGGATCAACACCGCACCGGGCGCTCGTTCGACCGTTGGTCAATTGATCGCCGCGGTCAACAGCAGCCCAACGGCCTCAAATTTGGTCGAGGCGTCGTTACAGCGTGGTGACGCTGCGGCCCAAATTGCCGCTGGGTTCACTACCGTGACGCCGACGACACCGAACGGATTGCCACTCAAGGGTGCCACCGACACCGTGGTCACGCCCGGATATGTCGGGATTGGCGATCGCCCCAATGAAGTGGTCTTCCGGTTCGCGGAGGCGTTGCCGGATGACTCGTATCAGATCGAGGTTTACGGCAGCGGCGATCGCGCGCTGCGTAATACCAACGACGAGGCGTTCAACGATGGCGAGGACCGCGCTTTCCCGTTTGCCATCGACGCACCGCCGCGTGTCCTGGCGGTCGTGCCCGAACCAGTGTCCAAGGTGAATGGGCGATTGATTTCCGAACCGAACGTCGTCGAGGTGTATTTCACCAACGACGTTAACGACTCGGTATTGGAAAAGGAATTCTACACCGCCGTGTTCACCCGGGACACGGTGACCGGTGTTGACGACGAATGGATCAAACCCACTGGCGTCGAGCCACTCACTGGTCGCACCGATGCCGTACGGGTGATCTTCTCCGAAGCTTTCTCGCGAACATCCGACCCCAACAACGCGGGATCATTCATCGACGGAGCGGTGCGATTCCGCGTCGGCGATCAAACGTTGCGACCGTCGGATCCGAGCGTGATTCCGGTGACCGAGGCGGGCGATAGCATTACCCGCAATCCCTCCTCTCCGGTGACGGAACCGGGACCGATGGTGATCGGTGCGTTCAACGGCAGCAATACCGACCAGACGTCCAGCGTTCGCTTGACCGGGGGTAGCATTATCAACCCGACCAACTACGACCTGCAGTATCCCGGCGGATCGGGTTATGAAGGTGTGCGTGACATTCGTCCAGACGATCCCACCCGCAATGATCGAGTCGTGCCGCTGGGCATTTGGCGTGAGAACCGCGACGAAACGCCGGGGATCAGCACGATCTATTACAACTTCCCCGATCAGTTTCAAGGTGAGGATTTTGGCACCCAGACGACGGACCTTGATCAGACCTACCTTAACCTGATTACCGAACAACAGAAACGCCGCGTTCGCGAAGTGGCGTCGTTGTTCAGTGAATATCTCGGGGTGCAGTTCATCGAGGTCGGACAGGATTCCGCCGCAGCAATCTCCAGTGCTAATTTCAATGGCCCCGATGGCCCGATTTACAGTATCACGGTGGGTGAACTCGCAGGTACGTTTGACGGCAGTGGCGTGCTCGTCAACAGTGCGGCGGGTGGCGTTACGGTCGCCACGCGTAGTCTCGACGATCTTGGGAAAACCTTCCTGGCCGGAGACATCAATGCGCAGACAGCCAACGGCAACGAATTGATCGTGCTCGATGGTCAAGACTTTGACCAGAGCACCGACGACTTCACCGGTGGTGAATTCTTCCGAGGCGTGTTCCTCGGCGTCGGTCAACTGCTCGGCTTCGGATACGCCGACCACCTGCCGCAGCCGATCACGCAGTCGACCAAGAGCGTGCTCGATCCGATCATGCCGACGCAAAATCAAATTCCTGCGACGACCGATTCGCTGCTCGAACCTAACGAAGCGTCGTTCCCCGCGCCCGCGGATATTGTCAATGGCCAATATTTGTACAAGCCCGAGAGCAACGACATTGACTTGTACAAGTTCACGTTGGCGAATCCGGGCACGGTCAACATTTCCACGATCGCCGAGCGATTGGCTTCGTCGAGCACGCTCGACACGATGTTACGGCTGTACAGAATCGACGACGGTGTGCCCACCGAGATTGCTGCCAACGACGATTACTTCAGCAACGACTCGATGATCGAGGTCAAGTTGCTGCAACCTGGCGACTACGCCGTCGGCGTCAGCGCGTCGGGCAACGACAATTACAACCCGATCATTCCCGGCACCGGTATCGGCGGTGTGACGCAGGGGGACTACGAAGTCTCGATGACATTCACGCCGACCACATCGGCTGTCAATGCAATTTCCGACGGCGGTCAAGTTCTCGACGGTGACGGCGACGGCAAGGGCGGTGGCTTGTTCCAATATTGGTTCGAACCCAACGATTCCAACACCACGGTATACGTCGACAACTCCGCCACTGGTACTGGAACCGGTACTGCGGGATCGATTACCAACCCATTCAAAACGCTCAACAAAGCGTTCCAAAATGTGGAATTACGACGCACCAATGCTAACGCCGTGGAAGTCGTCCGTGTGGTCGGCGGTGGAACATACCAGATTGGGCGGAATCAAAACGGTGCGGCGCTGACCAATGGTGAACTGACTGACATTCAGGTTCCCAAGGACGTTAACTTGATTCTCGATGCGGGCGTGTCATTCCAGATGCGGGGCAGCCACATCGGTGTGGGCAGCAGTTCGGCGTCGCAGGACCGCAGCAACGCATCGATTCAGGTGCTCGGCACGCCGGATCAACCCGTCCAGTTGGTTGGTTTTGGCGCCAACCCGCAGAAGGGCACGTGGGGCGGTATCGATCTGCGTGGCGATATTGATTTCGCCGATGACAGCCGGGTGAACATGGAGAACAATGGCGTTTTCCTCAACCACATCCAATACGCCGACATCAAGAACGCTGGCGGTGTCGTCTCGATTGATGGTGTACCGCAAACCGTCGCGGCCATCGAACTGGCCGAAACACGCGCCACGGTCATCAATAGCGTGATCTCGCAATCGGCCGATGCTGCCATCGCCGCCACGCCGAACACGTTTGCCGAAACTCGCTTCGACGAGTCGCGCTATCAAGACGAGGTTGCTGCCGGCGCGGGCTTGCCACAATACTTCACGAGTGACTTTGTTCGCGTCGGACCACAGATTCGTGGCAACACAATTTTGAACAACACCTACAACGGGTTGTTGATTCGCATCGACACTCCGACCGGTGGTAGTCTGGAAACGCTCGGTGTGAATGCACGGTTTGATGACACCGACATCGTTCACATTCTGATTGAAAACCTCAAGATTGAAGGCAATGCGGGCGGACCGGTCAGTTTGCACGAACCGCCGAGCCTGCTGCTCGCCCAGGCCAAGTCCGTCGTCAACGGCCCGACGACGCCCAGCCAGGTTGCTGGCGAGGTTCCGGCCGGGCAGTACGCCTATCGCTTGACCTACGTGACCCAAGACGGATTCGAAAGTGCCGCCAGTGACCCCAGTATTACGGTGACCCTGAGCGGTACCGGCAAGGTTCAATTGAACAGCTTGCCCGCCGTCTCGGGCGATACCGATTACGCCGGCCGGCGGTTGTATCGCGCCCCCGTGACGGGCACCGACGCCGACGGGCAGCCGATCTATGGCGAGTTCGTACGAGTGGCACGACTGAATACCAGTTCGGGCACGTTTGAGGATAAAGTCGCCGAAGGGTTGACGCCGCTTGACCCCGAACGCGTTAGTGACACGGGTCTGGCACTGGCCGGGCGATTGGATCCCGGTCTGACGATCGATCCGGGCACCGTTGTCAAGCTCAACCAAGCGCGCATTGATGTGACGTTTGGCGCTCGATTGTTTGCCGAAGGAACTGCGACGGCACCGGTCGTGATGACGAGTTTGAATGATCGCCGATACGGAGCCGGTGGCACATTCAACACCAACGGTCTCTTCCAAGACTCGACACCCGGTGCATCGTCGGCGGTGCAGGCGGGTGATTGGGGTGGCGTGTTCGCGGCGTTCGGTGCCGAGGCATCCTTTGACCACGCCGTCTTCGCTGGTGGTGGTGGCACGACGCGAGTCGAAGGTGGCTTTGCCAGTTTCAATGTGATCGAAGCGCACCAAAGTGAATTGCGTGTCGCCCATACGCGGTTCGAGAACAATGACGACGGACGTTCCTTTGTCAACGACGACAACAATAGCAACAACAACCCCAACGATCCGCGCGAACAACGTGTTGGGCGTGTCAACAACGCCAGCGGAACGATCTTCGTTCGGGCCGCCCAGCCGGTAATCATTGACAACACGTTTGTTGACGGCAACGGCCCCGCGATGACGTTTGATGTCAACAGTTTCTCTTGGCAAGAGGTCACCGACCACGGTCGCTCGACGGGCAACCCTGACGCCGACCAAGCAGCGGATAATCTCGACGCGCTGGACATGCGTGGCAACAGCGGTCCGCTAATCAAGGGCAATGCGATCGATACCGATGGCAGCGACAACGGTGGTCTCGCGGGTGTCGAAGTTCGCGGCGGCAAAGTCGCCACCGAAGTCGTATGGGACGATACCGACATCGTGCATATCGTTCGAGATACGATCGAAGTCCCCAATCAACACATCTACGGTGGCCTGCGATTGAAGAGTGACGCCCGGGCATCACTCGTGGTCAAGTTCGCCAATCAAGACCAAGGCGTCGACGATGCGTTATTGCAGCGCCGAGCCGGAATCATCGTCGGAGGGAACAGCTACACGGCCGAAGACCAACTCATTGATATTGCCGACCGGGTGGGCGGTAGCCTGCAGATCGTCGGGATGCCTGATTTCCCTGTCGTGCTGACCGCGCTGAGCGACGATGCCGTCGGTGCCGGATTCACTCCGGACGGACGCGCTAACGTGGACACGGATAACAACGGGATTGTGCTCAATCAACGCTCCGCCACCGATCCTAGCGATCGCTTGCCGCCGCAGCTGCCGCTGAGCCCATCGTTTGGAAACACGGATTCGGAAGTCGATCTCGGCCGCGAAGGTGGCATCGTTGCTCCCGATGCGCCCTATTTAATCGATAACGATCTGGCTGCCAACGCCGTTGGTCATCTACAAACTGCGGTGCAAAACGGTGGCCGGATCGAAACGATCAACGTGACCGGCTTTGACGCGGCGCAGCAACAACAGTTGGCCGCCGCCAACTTGACCTTCCTGTACACCACGTTCATCAACGTCACGCAGGACTCGCTGCCGGGGATCCCGAACCCAGCACCAATCGAACTGTCCGACGCCTTCTTGCCGACGCAGCTAATTGCGATTGACCTGACCAGGGACGACCGTGTGGTCAGCAGCGGTACGTATGACATCGACTACGAACTCGCGGGGAGCCCCGCGGTCGGAACGCAGTACCCGACGATCTTCGGTCGGCAAATTCGATGGAAAGCCGAAACATTCATTCTCGATGACCGCGGCACGATCTATACGCAGCTCAGTTTTGAGACCGCCGACGGACTGCCCTTTGATGCGGGGCGAGTTAACTCGATCGATGTAATCAGTTACGACAACAGCGGCAGCCCCGGTTTGAACGATGGCAACAATCTGTTGTATGAAATTGGCACACCTGGCCAGGCGGACTTCCGCCTGATGACGGTCAACCAAGACACCGGCGTGGCGTTCAGTCACGGCGGCGTTTACACCAACGATTCTTTCAACCAAAACAACGCCACCTACACGGGTTTCTCCGCCGGTTCGAATTACGTACTCGGTCAGATCAACGGTGATCAGTTGGTGACGGGCCTTGGTACGGCGCTCAGCGGTGGCCAATTTCAACCCGGGCTGCAGTTCTTGCCGCCGGCGACCGCACCGACCTTTGAAGGCGTCACGTCGGGCACTTCGGCAATCGGTCCGGACGGCGATTTTGACACCGCGCATCAATGGCGTCTCGATAACGATGCCACCGACGCGCTCGTGACCTCGTTCCTCGAGTTCGTCCCCTCCGATCCGGCCTCCGACCCGTTTCCGTTCGACACGTCGAGCGACCTGCCCGGCGTGGGTACGTGGGATGGCATCGTGATCCGGGAAGCCGCGTCGGATTCCAATGCGTCGTTGACCGCCGAGAACGAACCGACCAATGTTGGGAACAGCGATACCAACGCATTGGCGAGCCGCTCGCAGTTTCTCGGCGAACTCGCTCCCGATCGTGCGTCCGGTGATGAGAACCGCAGACTTGGATTGATCGTCGACGGTGAGCTTTCGAGCAGCGATGACGTCGACGTGTATTCGTTCGTTGCCGAGGGCGGAACGCAGGTGTGGCTGGACATTGACCGCACCAACCTGAGTCTGGATTCGGTCGTGGAACTGGTCAATGCGAACGGCCAAACGATCGTGCTGTCCGATGACGCGATGGCCGAGGCGGCCGATATCGAAGAACTGCTCTCACTCGATGCTGCCGATCCCTCCACGGCGGCGCGTCGTGCCGAGTTGACCCGATTGATCAGCTCCCGCACCGGACGTGGTGCCAATGGGCTCAACATCGACTCCGTGTTCGGTTTGGCGACCGGCCAGATCGACGCGAGTGCCGGACTCGCGGCGTTCCAAGACAACTATTCGATCAACGCTCGCGACGCCGGGATGCGAGTGGTTCTGCCGGGCGTCGTCGGGCAGAAAACCCTTTACCACGTGCGAGTTCGCAGCGCGATTGCGCCACAATCTAAAGCAACGTTGACGCCCGATGAAAAGAACCAGATGGTCGTGGGCAATACCAGCGACGTTGCCGTCGACGAAGAAGCCTTGCTCAATCAAGGCGGTCAACTTCGCCGCGGATTGACTCAGGGTTCCTACCAATTGCAGGTTCGCATTAAAGAGGCTGATGTCTTCCCAGGCACTCAGATTCGATACAGCGATGTATTGTATGCCGACAACGGCGTGCAGGTCATCGGTGGTCCGATGCACAGTCCCCTGTCGGGCGAAGATTTTGAAAAGGCCAGCGACAACGGCACGCTCGCCAATGCACAGCGTCTCGGCCTCTACGACACGCAGTTCACCGGCGATCCCGCGCTGTCTGCCAATACCGTCGTGCAACCCGATGGTTCGATTCTGATCTCGCGTGATGATGGCCAAACCAACCGCGTTGACGTCGCCCTGAATAACGGTGCGGGACCATTGTCCTCAGACCGCTTGGCGAAGAACATTTCCGGAACCATTGATGGCATCGATGACGTCGATTGGTATCAGTTCGACATCGAGTATCAACAACTCACTCGTGACGATGCCGCGCTCTACCTCGCGACGGTTTTTGACCTTGACTATGCCGATGGTGCTTCGCGTGCCGACCTGTCGCTATACGTCTTTGACGCTGACGGGAATCTTGTTTTGATCGGTGGCGATTCGAACGTCGCTGATGACATCAGTCTGTCCGCCGGTGGCACGACGGATCTGTCTCGCGGATCGTTCGGGACCGCCGACCCTTACATCGGTTCGGCAGAACTGCCCGAAGGCACGTACTACGTCGCCATATCGAATAAATTCCAAGCTCCCGCGCAGTTGGACCAGTTCACCGACCGCGACGCCACCAACCCACTGGTTCGTCTGGAACCGATCGATAGCACGCGGCGAATTGCCGAAGAAGGTTTCAATAGCCTCAATGGATTCTCGAATTATACCCAGGTTGCCCAAGGCCCCGTGGTCCCGGTTCTGTTCGACGATAATTCCATTGTCGATCAAACGCTCGACGACGTGTTCCTGTACGTCAACAGCGCGGCGGGATTGTTTTTAGTGAACCCATTCACCGGTGCTCGGTACGCCAATCTCGGTGGATTCGGAACCCAGATTCGTGACGTCGCGTTCACCGCCAACGGCGAACTGTTCGGTTACACGGTCCCGCAGAACCTTGATGACGCGAGTTATCAATACGCGCGGATCGATACTGCCACGGCGGGTTTAACGGATATTGGGCCAACGGGGATCGGGACGTTCGAAGATCTCGATGTCGAAGGTACCGTCGACGCTCCCGCGGTGCAGATTCTCGATGAAGCCAGCGACGACGGATTGATCGTCGAAGCGATCACAATCCGCTCGCGATTCGGCAACGAACAGGGCTTCTTAGTGGCCGACCGTCCCGTGGCGCGACAAGGACTCAGTCCGGGACCGGGACTCGTTCGTCAAGGTTACACGCAGAATATCCTCTATGCGTTCGACAATCAGACCGGTGAGGCGACCGGCCCCGACTTTGGTCTGACACTCAACAATGCTGGAGCGGGGACGGACGTTCGCGAAA
>JBDNIG010000345.1:0-15205 GCA_041688415.1 Rhodopirellula sp.
AGGTCGATCGCGACATGCTAGCAAATCAAAGTCGCTCAAACACGGGGAAAACGGACCCGCGATCGCTCACCGGGAATCGCTGTCAGGATGGGGCTTTGTTTCTGTCAGATGCTCGATCGGCGGGAAACGTAGGACAGGCTTTCAGCCAGTCGCTTACCCACAAATTTGTTCCCCCGTATGCTTGTCACACGGGAAAACGACGTTTTAGATTAACGGACTTTGCTGTCATGCGGGACAAGCCCGCATGGGAGCGGAATGAACACCCTTTTTTAATAGCAAAACATGGATTCCTGTCGGGCAAGCCGACAGGGGATCAGATTTTCTGGGCGACTGACAGGCTGGAAGCCTGTCCTACGTTACCAAGCGGCAAGCGGTGATATGGGATGACGCATCAATTTTGCCAAAATCACAGAATTCGCGTCATGGAGCGATCATCGTCTCCGCTCAGGATAACATCACCGCACCAGCGGATTTGATACACTGCGGTTTCCATTGTTTGGCACCACCCGCTCACCCCGTTCATCGAGGCACGACAGATCATGAATCGCTACTTTTTCCGGTTGCTCGTGATCTCAGTCGTCTTGTCGATCAGCAATCTGGCGGGGGCGCAATCGCCAAACGGCTCGACGGTTGCCTGGACGCGTGCACAGGCCATGCAAGAACTGACCTATTACCCAAACGATCTGTACCTGCAGTTTGTCGCAATGCAGTTGTCGACCGATCCGCAGTCAGTCGCGCAGGTTGAGCCGCTCTTACCACAGCCGATGACACGCCGGCAAATTGGGAATCGCCGCAACGGGCAGGTCAATCTGTACAGCATATTCAGCGGATCGTTGGCTGTTCAAGAGAGCCTGCAGCTCGACGCGATGACGGATGATCAACCCAAGAAATCGGCCGAGACATCGGTTTCCATTGATAGCTTGAGTGGGCCAACCGTGAAAAGCCATCCCTGGCTGGAGATGCTCGGGGACCAGGACCCGAAGGTATCGGGGCTAGCCGAATGCGTGCCGGACGACCATCTGTTCATCCGCTTTGATTCGGTCAGCAAGCTGCTGCAGATGCGCGAGTTTGCCGATCTGGGGTACGTCTATGCGATGGGGCAATCAACGGGCAGTGCTCGCTCGGCGGGCACGATGTCGGGACTGCAAAAGCAGTGGATGATGGAAACCTCTGCGCTACTCGAACCACTCTACGATACCGCCTTTGCGGAAGTCGCGATCACATCGAGCGATTTGTTTTTTGGCGAGGGAACCGACGCGACCCTGATCATGCGGCTGACGCAGCCCACGACCGTCCGCGTCGTGCTGGCCCAATTGATGGCCGCTCAGATGGCACAGCATCCAGATGCAAAAATGACGAAAGGAACGTTCTTGAACATTCCTTTCACGCATGTCACCACGCCCGATCGGTCGATTCACGTCTTCGCCGCCGACCCGACCGACGACCTGCACATCCGCAGCAATTCTCGCGTCGCGTTGGAACGCATCCTGCGTACGATCTTGAACAAGCCTGAGGGTGCCGAGAAAATTCAGCGGCTCAGCGACACGGACGAGTTCCGTTACATCCGCACGCTGATGCCGCTCGGTGCGGAGGACGAGAACGGGTTTGTGTACATGTCGGATCCATTCATTCGCAATCTAATCGGACCGCAGAAGAAGTTGACTCAACGAAACCGCTTGGTCTGCCGCAGTCGATTGCAACTGCTCCGTCATGCCCAGTTGCTATACAGGACCCAGCACGGTAGTCGGGCGAAGTCGATCGAGGAACTGCGCGATGGCGATTGCCTCGGCAACAGCGAATCACCGATGGAACTCGTCTGCCCGGACGGTGGTGAGTATTCGTTGATCGGAGACGGCGAGGGTTGCCGTTGCTCGCATCACGGATCACCGGAGGTGATGGTGCCGTGCTGCGAGATCCCCGTCTCGGAGGTGCCCAAGACGCAAGCCGACGAATACCGCCAATTCGTCGATGCGTACTCTCAGTACTGGCGAACGTTTTTCGATCCCATTGCCGTACGGGTTCGAGTTCAGCCGGACGAGACTCGTGTTGAAACGATCGTGTTGCCGCTGATCAATAATTCCATCTATACGGGCATGACGCAGGTGCTCGGCGGCAAACCGGAACAACTTGATTCGCTACCGGTACCGGATAGCAACATCGCTTCACTCGCTTTGAAGCTGGATAAACGTCGGCTACTCGAGCAATGGGGGATCGAGAATCCTGTGCCGGTTCCAGCCGATGAACTCGCCGACGAGGTGGAGTTGCCATCGCCGTCGGAGTTTAGCACTGCGCAGATCGAGCAATCGCTCAAACAGATTGGCTTGGCGATACACAACTTTCAT
This sequence comes from Rhodopirellula sp., assembly GCA_041688415.1. Taxonomy (GTDB): domain Bacteria; phylum Planctomycetota; class Planctomycetia; order Pirellulales; family Pirellulaceae; genus Rhodopirellula. The sequence continues at coordinate 2,343 of JBDNIG010000345.1, forward strand.
TCCACTTTCAAGCAATTCCCTCCCACGACCCACTGGGATGGGAAGATGCCCGCAGAGGAGCGGCTGAGTTGGCGCGTTCAGATTTTGCCTTACCTTGGCGAGCAGAGCCTTTTTGAGAAATTCCATCTCAACGAACCGTGGGATAGCAAACACAACCTGCCACTCGCCGACGAAATCCCCGCTGTGCTGGCCGCAGGTTCTGCGGAACTCGCAGCGCAGGGAAAGACTCGATTCGTATTCCCAAACAACCCGAAGGCGATCTACCGCGGACCCAAAGAGAAAAGCGGGTTTCGCGACGTGACCGATGGAACGTCCAATACGCTCATGGTCTTGGTCGCCGATGACGAACATGCGGTACCGTGGACGAAACCCGTTGACCTCGCGGTCGATCTATCACATCCTCGCCAAGGCTTATTCACCGATGACTACGACGACGGTCGAGCACTCATGTCGGATGGAGCGGTTGTCAGACTACCCGAAACTTTTTCCGATGAACTCGTTGCCCATCTGATCACTCGCGCGGGAAACGAAACCATTCGCGAACCGATGGCCCGTGTACGCGTCCAAACGCGTGATAGTGGTTCCCGTCGGTACCCGATCTTCATGCAACGAGATCGTCTGGTCAAAGAACTAGCTCTCGACCGATTCTTGCATCAGGGGATCGGCAATCAAATTGCATTTCATCTTTGTGATGGCCAACCCCTGGTGGATTTTAATGTATCGCGAATGGTTGGTATGTTCGCCGGCCAAGGACAATTCTTGTCGCCCGATGCTTCGATTTTTGGTGTGTTGGCGATGGCGATCAACACACCGGTTTATCTTTCGGTGCCGGTGGAAGATGCGGCGATCGTCGACGACACACTCGAGAAACTTGATCACGTTCTCGCGAGGCTCGTGCGTCGCCCCGACGATCGTTGGGGTTGGTTCCTACGAATCGAGGAGGACGCATTCCAGTTCTCAGGAGTGGACGGTCCCAAGATTCGCGGCTACGCATTCCGCTTCGGCCCCATCACATGGCGATTCTACTGGACGCGACTCGACGACGGTTTGTACATCGCGAGCACCCCCGAGATCATCACCGACCTGCGGGACGCCGCCGCACACGGTCAACCAGCCAGCAACCCGGTCGACGATTCCAGGGAGGCCCATGGGCTGGTGCGGATTCGCCCCGAGCACTGGGAGAAGATCCTGCCGCACTTTCGTATCGGCTGGGCTGAATCGGAACGACACGTGTGTTTGAACAACCTGCCGCCGCTATCCCACGCCGCACGTGCGGTACTGCAACAGAACGACGGCAAAGCAACGGTGGCCTCGACCCGTCAACTAGCCACCGATGTGTTTGGCGGACCGCTCGTTTGCCCAACCCACGGTAAATACTCGATCGACTCGGGCACCGGTCAGGTATCCTGCGACGTGCATGGAACGGCCACGCAACCGCGGCAACCGTTCGACGGCCCCCCCGGAAAGATCGCCGGCTTCGCGGAATCACTGCAGGATGTCCACTTGGAATTAACTTTCCTGGACGATGGTTTGCATGCCGTCGTTACGATTCAACGCAAAGCAAAGCAGAGTCAACAATAGTGTCGAGCCATGTGCCAACGACTCGGGAACCTCGACTTACTTAGGAACGCGGGAGCATCAAGTGGCGTAAGCTTCCAGCTTGCGATATCGAGAAACGCAAGCTGGAAGCGCCACGCGACACTCACTCTGCAAGCCGATTGGAAACCGCAGCCAGCCCGCAGCCCACCACAAACGTCACGCTTGATCCGATCAAGGCGAACCATGGCCACGCGACGCGTATGCCCGACTCGAGGTCTGCGGATTGAGTGAGCGTGGGGAGCACGAAATGCACGAAGAGCAATACGGCCAAACCGCAAACCGCTCCGACCAATGCGTGTGTCGCACGCACGGAGCTTGTCAGCACGCCGAGCAGGAACAAGCCCAACAACAGGCCCGCGGAATATCCCGCAATGGTCAGTGAATTGCTGACAACGGAGGCGTCCAATGAAATTGCCCAAATCCCAATCAAAACTTGAATCACCCCAAACGCGATTGCCAAACGTCGGGTGATCGATAACAGCCGGGCGGGTGAGGGAGTGGATTTCTTCAATGGCAAGTAAAAATCGTTCAGCACCGCTGACGCTGACGAATTGAGTGAACTCGAAAGTGTCGACATGGCCGCTGCGAGGATTGCGGCGAGCATCAAACCCACCAAACCCGTGTTGCGTGGAAAATGATGCACGATGAAGTCCGCATAGACTTCGTCGGAGGTGTCGAACACCACGCTCGCGTCCTGTGCATAAAAACAGGCCAACAGGACTCCGATAAACAGGAATAACGCGAACTGAATCATGACAACGACGGCACTGAGCAAAATCGCGCGCGCCGCATCGCGTTGACTGCGTGCGCTGAGGTATCGCTGGACCATCATTTGATCGGTGCCATGGGTTCCCAATGACAATACCGCCCCACCGATCACGGCGGCGTAGAAATTGAACGGCTCCGACAGAATCCACAAGCCGACCGAACGCGTATCGCCCGCGGGCGGTGAAAACTGGAACACCGTCAACTTATCGTGCGTGCTCGCAAACTCCCAAAACGCCGGCCAGCCACCGGAAATTTGATTCGCAATGACAAACACGGTGGCAACCGCGCCGAGCATGTAGATCACGAATTGAATACAATCGTTCCAAATGACGCTTTTCATCCCACCGAAGTACGTGTAGAAAACCGTGATCACGCCGATCGCGATGGCGCTCGTTGCGAAGTCCCAGCCCACGAGTTTGTGGAGCACGACGGCGGCCAGGAACAGACGCAACCCATCCCCGATATTGCGAGCGACCAAAAACATCAAGGATGCAAACTTCTCCACCACGCTGCCAAATCGTTTCTTGAGCACCTCGTAGGCGCTCATCAATTTGCCCTGGAAGAACAGGGGCAACAGCAGTTGCACCACGATCGTTCGACCGATTAGGAAACCAAACGTGAGCTGGAGGAATCGCATCCCGACCGGCCCGTAGCCCGCCCCGGGAACGCTGAGCACCGTCGCGGTGCTGGTCTCGGTTGCCACGATCGAGCCGAGAATAGCCCACCAGGGCAGATCTCGGTTGCCGACCAAGAATGCTTCGACCGTGTCGTTCTTTCCGCTCAATCGCAGACCGATCGCGATCGACGCGGCCACTGAGATTACGAGAACGATGGCATCGATATATCCGATCGGAAGCAAGGGCCAACCTTTGAGTCAGGAACAAGAATTGGGAAAGAAACGACGGATCCACTATGCTGCTTATTCGCCGGTGGATCTTTCGCAAGATCCGCCACGTTCGTGCCAACAGCAGCGGCGACTATAACCTATCTTTCAACGCAAGACACAGCATGGATTCGACAAGCGAGTTGACAACGGAAACTCGAAACGCACGTTCGGGTAACCTCGATTCGCTGACGGCACTCGAGATCGTCGAATTGATGAACTCCGAAGACGCGTTGTTGGCGGAGGCCGTCGACAAGGAGTCCACGCTGATCGCCAAGGCCATCGATGCCATCGTCGAAAGTTTTCAGTCGGGCGGCCGGTTATTCTACATCGGTGCCGGGACCTCGGGACGACTGGGCGTGCTCGATGCGTCCGAGTGCCCACCGACATTCAACACGCCACCGGGAATGGTGATCGGGATGATCGCGGGAGGCGACGGTGCACTGCGAAATGCCATCGAAGGTGCCGAGGATTCTTTAACGCTTGCCGGCCAGGATTTGGCGAAGCATGACTTCAGCTCCACCGATACCCTCGTCGGGATCGCTTCGAGTGGCTCAACGCCCTACGTGATCGGTGGCCTTGATTATGCACGTCAGTGTGGTGCCGTCACGGTCGGGGTGACTTGCAATTCGAAGTCCGAACTGCATCCTCATGCCGACATCATGATCGCCCCGGTCGTGGGCCCGGAAGTGCTCAGTGGATCGACTCGACTGAAGGCTGGTACCGCGACGAAAATGGTCCTGAATATGCTGACGACCGGCGCGATGGTTCGGATCGGCAAGACCTACGGAAATTTGATGGTCGACCTTCGCGCCTCCAACGCCAAGCTGCGCCGGAGAAGCATCCGCATTGTGAGCGAATTGACTGACCTGCCCCACGATGCGTCGGAACGGTTGCTCAGCGATTGTGGTGGCGATGTCAAAACAGCGGTTGTCTCGCAGCTCTGTTCCATCGATGCCGCCGCCGCTCGCGAGCGACTTGACCGATCCGGTGGTCGTTTGCGTGAAGCCCTTCAAAATACGGCGATCGAGAGTGAGTAGGTCGTTTTTGCTAGGCATCGATGCCGGTGGCTCCAAGACCAGCGTCTTGCTCGGAGAAATTGTCGATGGGCAACTGCGTTCCATCGGCAGTGCAGTCGGCGCGGCCGGTAATCCGCGTTCCGTTGGATTTGACGTGGCCTTGGCTACGATTCATCACACCATTGAGCAGGCATTCGACAGTGCGCGGATTCCGTCGACGATGGTTTCGCATGCTTGCTTGAGCGTGGCCGGCGCCGGCCGTCCCGACGAGCGTCAACGGATTCTTGATTGGTGTTCGAGCACCCGTGTTGCCGCCCACGCTTCGGTTGTGGGCGATGCGGAATGTTTACTAGCAGCAATCGACACATGCGGCGTCGCGTTGATCGCCGGTACCGGATCGATGGCGTGGGGACGTGGCACCGCGGGCGACACGGCACGTGCGGGTGGCTGCGGTTTCCTGTTTGATGATGAGGGCAGCGGCTATTGGCTGGCTGCTGAGGCATTGCGTCACGTGTGCATGGCAGGGGATGCCCGCCGCGAAACCACCAGCCTGCAGGAGGCGGTCCTCACTCACCTGAATCTTTCAGCGAGCACTGAGCTGATCGGTTGGTGTTACGAAGCCGCGGATCCACGGTGCCAGATCGCGACGCTCGCACCCTTGGTTTTTCAGGAATACGCTCGAGACGCCGTCGCGCAAGAAATCGTCCAGGCCGGCGCCCGAGCACTCGCCAAGCTGGTCTCCGCGGTGGTCCACGAGCTGACGTTTCCGGCCGACGGCTTCGCGCTCGCCTGTGCCGGCAGCGTGCTGTTGCGACAGCCTGTTTATCGGCGATTGTTGGAAACCGAACTCGGTCGACTCGGTGCCGCTCCGAGAAAACTCTGTTTCATCGACAATCCCGTCGAGGGTGCGTTGCAACTCGCCTATTCCTCGGCAACGGCCCAGGTGAGCAGACCATAGACGTCACGCTTGAAATCTTGGACTTGCGCTGGACCGTTAAATATTTGAGGTTGACGCATCATTTTTGTATTGCCTTTTTATTCCACGCGAAGCGAAAACCATCCAGTCTTCCCTCTCCACCACGAAGAGGTCGTGCAGCTTTTAAGTGTAGACGTCGCAGTAACTTACCTCCACCACAGCTTTGCTTTGGGGGAGGTCGAACGCGGCCTTTCGCCGCTGTTCGGGAGGGGGCCTGAGCTGATCGTTGTGTACGGTAAACCGCGTTGGCCACCGTCGCGGCGTAGGCCCCCTCCCTCGCGAACGCCTTGACGGCGTCGCTCGACCTCCCCCAGCTTCGCCGGGAGAGGTAAATCGTTACACTGCCACGACTTAAAATCCGCACGACCTCTTCGGGGGAGACTGGGTAGGTTGGACGCAAGTCCGATTGACATGGGGGCGGAAGGGAAATTGCGCAAGCTAACTGCGTATCAACCCCAAAGATTCAGCGGTCCAGACTTGCGTTTCCCGCTCGGCTATTTGGCTTCCGCTCGCCACCAGGATCGCTCGTCACTATCCACTGCGTCGCGGTGGCCGCTTCGCAGCGGTTGGTCGGCAATCTCGGTTTCGTACACGCGGTCTTCTTCGGCCAGCCATTGATTGCGGGCTGCCTGGGCGGCAGCTTCATCCGCATCGATGTGTCCGTCGGCGGGCTCGCGTTCGTACCACGCCCAGCCAATGGCATCTTCGGCTCGGCGGGGCTCAACAACCGGCTCGGGCTCGCGTTTTTGAATGACGCGGACGCGGGGCGCCGGTTCGGGTTTCACCGGTTTGATTCGCTCCAGCTTGATCTGGGGTGCCTTGCGGCGACGATGCTGACGGTGCAACCGTTCGAACGCAAACTGATATCGCGATTTTGGTGGTTTCGCGTGCAGCGGAGTGGTGACGCGATTCTCCACTACGAGCGAGGCGGGGCGCACGACGGGCAGTGGTGCTGGCGGGGCGACGACGGGCTCCGGTTTGACTTCCGCGACCGGTTGCGGTTCCACTTCAGGTTCCTCCTCGTACTCGGGTTCCGCAACGCGATCGGGCTCCGCAACGCGCTCGACCTCGACAGCGGCTTCGACTTCGTACTCTTGCTCGTCTGCGTACTCCTCCTCGAGTGCGGGCGGGGCAAGAATCTGGGCTCGTCCGGGTGTTCCTTGGGCCGGCAGGTCGCGAACTTGCACCCCGATCTGATGAAAGATCTCCACGATGTGCGCGTGGCACGTGAACATCATGACTTGGTGACCAAGTTCGGCGAACATTTGCAGCGTACGGGCGGCATGTTCAGCCCGCTCTCCGTCAAAGTTGACGAGTACATCATCGAGCACCAATGGCAGCATCACGCCACGCCGCGCGTACGCGGCAGCAAGTGACAATCGCAGTGCTATGAATACCGCCTCGCCCGTGCCCCGGCTGAGCACTTCGAGCGGCAGAGAATTGCCTTCGCTATCGTCAATTTTGAGTTGGTTCGTGCCCAACGGAGTCCAGATTCGCGTGTACTTCCCGTCCGTCAGTTGGTGCAGGAACGACGAGGCTTCGCGGAGCGTCTCAGGTTGCCGTTCTCGTTCAAACGTACCACACACGTCTTCGAGTAGCCCGCTCGCCATTGCCAAAGTTTGCCAGCGTCGGGCGACTTGCTCGAGTTTGCGTTCGACACATCCGAGTTCGAGACGTGCCGTCATCAGGCGATCATCGTCCCCGAGTTGTTTCATGCTGGCAGCGAGTTCACCTTGAGCGGTCTGCATCGCGGCGATCCGGGTTTCGGTTTCGCTCATTCTCGTCGTCAGTGAATCCCAGCGGCGATCGAGATCGGTCGACTTCACGCCTTCGATTTCTCGTTCGACATCGTCGTACTGAATCGACGCGCCGATCATCGCGCGAATTTGCTTGTTCAGTTCGTCACATTCCGCTTGCAGTTGGGCGAGTGTCGATTTGCGATCGACAATTTCGTAAAACTGCTGGCCCGTGGCGACACCGCACTTGGCCCATAGCGCACGGCGTTGTTGTTCGGCACGCTCAATCGCACTGGCGTGTACGCCATGCTGTTTCTTGAACTGCAGATCTTGAGCTTTCAAATCACGGCGTTGCTTGATCCAGTGCTGCTGGCGAGAGAGTTCTTCATGGAGATGGTTGAGTTGATCGAGCGGATTGGAGCGGGACTTCAGCGAGCCCGCGACGCGATCACCGTTTTCGACGGCGACACGCGGCAGCACACGTGAGTCGGCATCGCCAGAACGCTGGTCCTCGGCATCGTCGTGGTGGGAGGCGTTCCGGGCCGCCGTGGCGGCGTCTTCGGACGCATCAATTGCCTCGATATAAAGGGTCTCAATTCGCTTGGCGATCGTTTGCCGCTCGCGTCTACGTTGATCGCGTTCTTCGCGCAGATCGTGCATTCGTCGCAGGCTGGTCTGCAACGTTTCATAACCGTCGCCGAGGGAGCGAACACTCTTGGGCGACAACGTGGTCGATAGACCGAGGCGTTCGAGTGTGTCGGTCCACTCGCGACGGGCCGCTTTCATGTCCTCGGCAGCTCGGGTGGCACGAGCATACGAAGCCTTGTAGGCTTGCTGCGCCGCTTCATGAGAATGGTAGATCGGCAAGGATTCTTCGAGTTCAGCGAGCAGCGATTCCGAATCACGCAGCCGCGCTTCGAGCGATTCGTTGCTGGCGGGCATGTGTGAATCAACGTCTTCACGCTCGGACTCGATCTCACGGATCTGGCGACGAATGCTGTCAATTTGTCGTTCGCAGTCCTCGAGGTCCGCTTCGGTGCTGCGTTGCCCCTTCTCGCGGCTGAGATAAAACAACAGCAACGCCATCCCACCGAACATGGTCCACAACATGCCGTGCGTCGGATTCGGCCGCGCAACGAACATGGTGATCTGGCAAATATTGAACAATCCATAAGCCACGGCCATCCCACCAAAAATGAACGGCAGTCCCAACTGCAACATCTGGTCCATCGGTAACGCCTCATCCGTCGTCAACTCGATCGACTCGCGTTCGAGATCACGGTAGTGCCGCGTGAGCTTGTCCAGGTGCGTGCCGAGCTGGATGCGATGCCGCAGTGACGAAATATTGTCGTTCTCACGGCGGATCGCTTGTTGAAGATCACTGGCGTGGGCGCGATGGAGAATATCCTGCAGTTTCTCACCGAATTTATCGGCGCGCTCTTTGTGTGTTTTGCCTTCCGTGCGAGCCTGTTTGAGCAAGAACGATTGCTCTTTGACGTTCTTGGCGGGCACCGATAAAGCCGCGAGGGTTTGTCGCGACAAATCGGGTAGGGCGGTCAGGTCGCCGTCGGCGATTTGCATTCGTTCGTGCTCGTCCAAACCGAGTCGGTCGGCATCGACCGCGACGAGTTTGCGTGCCTTTTCAATTTGGAGATCGATTCGATCAATCTGTTCCTGGAGCGCTTCGACCCACGTCGCTTGCTGCGTGGCGGCTTCAATCCGACCCTGCAAATCAAACAAGCGTTTGTTGACCGGTAGCTGATCGACTTTGTCACGCAGCGTTCGACGACGCGCTCGAATCTCTTCGACCTTCGCCTTGCGTTCTTCGATCAACGCTTCAATTTGGACGAGGTGTGACGGTGCGTCGTCGGGCAGGTGGACTTCGCCTTCGATATCTTTGATCTTCGCTTCAATCTTGGCACGTTCTTGCCAAGGCTCGAACACGCTGGTCGCAATTTCCACGCAGCGCGCTTCACGCTCCCACGCCACCATCCGACCGCGAAGGGATTCGATCTCTTCGCTTTGCGTGCGCCGCTGGGTTGCCAGTTCGCTCCAGCGGCGAGTTTGGCCGCTGAGTTTTTGGATTTCGTCGCGGAGTTTTTCTCGTCGGCTGATCATGCCGCCGAGCCGATTCACCGCCGCGTCCTCGTCAGCGGCCGAGTCGGTATTCTTGCCAACCAATTCGGTTCGTCCAGCACGCAGGCTGCGCAGCACATCAACGAGCGAGACGCGGTCCAAACCACTGCTGAGTTTGTACAGTTCGTCCGCCGCCGAGGTATCGTCGAGCGAGCTGAGCTCCTGCAGTTCGCGGATCCCGATCGCGAACACGTTCGTAAAGATGGGCTCGTCGATTTGGCCGAGCAGCATGCTCAGTCGGTGCTGCCCTTGGCTGAGTCCATCGGTGCCCGTGACCGTCAACCGCCCGACCGTATCGGCGTCCGTCAATTGGCTGTGCCGCCGGATCTCGTAACCTCCGCCGGGACCGGTCACGCGAATCGCTCCACCGGGCGTGCCGCCGTAGATCGGCGGCAGGTATCGGGTGCGCCGCTCGGGGGTGAAGCCATACAACATCGCCCGCAGGAACTGCATCAGCGTCGTCTTGCCGGCTTCGTTAGGACCGTAGAATAGCGTCATGCCTTCGCTCAGTGAATCGACACTGAGTCCGGTCCAAACGCCGAAACCGTCAATTTGGATATCTTTGATCTTCATGATTTGCGTCCCCAAGACGGTTTGCCGCCACGAAGCAGTTCGACGCCCAGCAGCGTCGCTTCGTCGAGCGTTTCATCGCGATGCTGGGCCGGCAGATCACCGAGCATAGTCGTCGCGGTGCTGGAGAGTTCAGAGTGTTCTTCGGTGAACGGCATCAAATTGAGGAGCCGAGATTGCCCGCTGCCCGCGGCCGAGTCCGTTGCCGAGAGAGCCTTCCCGGTCGATGCACCGGATTTGCGAAACTTGTCGCTGGCACGTAAAAAGTCACCGAGAATGGTGTCTTCCTCACGCCAGGATTTGGGATACGTTCGCGGCGGCCGCACGGTCAACCGTGTCGTCCAAGCGGCGGGGTTACCAGTGCCATGATCGCGGCGAATTTGCCTGAGCAGCTCGACGGGGTCTCCGACCGCGGCGATCATTTCTGGATCGGTCAGTTGCACGTCCCAAGCGATCAGCAGATGCCGACCGCCATTTTCATTCGCGAGTGTCGCGATCTTTTGTCCAAGCAGGTTTCGCAAACTGCCGACGCTGCGGATTTGGTCGGCATCGATGGTTTCGTAGCAGTACCGGAAACAGTCCGCTTCGACGCGGTGTACCCGGGCGGTCTGCTCGGCGTCGACATCCACCACGCAATATCCATGGGGCCCGGTTTCGTCGAGCCCGCGGCCTTGGGGCGATCCCGGCTGGATTGCTCCCGCAGGTGCTCCACCTTCGATATCCGTGTAGTTGTGGGCTCCGCCGAGTGCCCAGTAGTCCATTCGTCCGGCGGACAGCGCATTGGCATCGGATGCTCCGTAACCCACACCGATCGTAAACTCATCGCTCGGTTCGGATTGGAAACCGGGAACGTGCAGTGACGAGCGACCTTCACTCGAGCGACCCACGACCGTGCAAATCGTGCGACCCGCCCGCTCATAGGAAACCGACAGTGCTTTCTCGCGAGGAAACAGAGTCACATTGGGCGGCAGCGGCACCGCTTCGGGCCATTGCTTGGGGTCATCGGCGATGCCGGCTGCCCAATACACGGGTTTTTTAGCCGCATGCAGCTTTTCAAAATTATCCAGCAGCAACGACATGCCGTGGGGCCCCGCCGCGACGGGATGTAGCAAATCGCCGCTGAGGACAAGAAAATCGATGTTGGTCGCTAGAGCGGCTTCAAAGATCGCAGCCGCCGCGTCTCGGGGGGCCGTCGCCAGAGCATCACGCAGATTCGGCGGCAATTGATCCAAATCACCGAGCGGCGTTTCCAAATGAAAATCGCTGGCGTGGATAAAGCGAAAAGATTCTCCCGACATCGTTTCCTCCCTGAAAACGTCGCAGCGCGGCAAGTCATCCGCGTCAAAATGGCATCATGCCGTGAAACTTTAACGAGTTTCCCAAAATTTAGCAAAATCAATTTGCCGGGAAACTCGCAGAAGTTTTGCGTGCCGCCTTAGCCGGGTTAGCCAAACTCACCAATTTCTGCGAGATTGGCATTTTTCAAACAAGAACACGGGCAGGACGACGCCGATTACTATGCGAATTTTGTTGACCAACGATGACGGCGTGTACGCCCCAGGACTTGCCGCCCTGGGACACCAACTTCGACATTTAGGCGAGGTGGTCATCATCGCCCCCGCGACCGAACAGAGCGGTGTGGGCCATTCGATCACGTACTTGACGCCGCTGGTCCCCAAATCAATCCATCGGGACGGGCACCACTGGGCGTGGGCCGTCGAAGGCTCGCCCGCGGACTGCGTGAAGCTGGCGTTGGCGGAACTATTCGCCGACGATCCCATCGATTTGGTCGTCAGTGGCATCAATAGCGGATTGAATGCCGGCATCAATGTGCTGTATTCGGGTACGGTGGCGGCGGCGATCGAAGGAGCCTTCTTCGGCGTCACCAGCGTGGCGGTATCGCTCGAACGTGATGACGACCCCGATTACGATGCCGCGGCCGTGATCGCGAGAAACGTCGTCGGACAATTGATCCGGCATGACGAAACGACCGGCGGCCTATTCAATCTGAACATCCCCACCGCGGCCACGAAATCCACCAGCGAAGTGAAGATTGTCCCCATGGGACTTGCTCAGTACGGACGACGCTACGAAAAACGGCAAGACCCCGGTGGCCGCGATTACTACTGGGCACTCTGGACCGAACCCGACAAGGCGCCGGCGGAAATGTCCGATGTCATCCAGCTCCGCCGCGGAAATACCACACTGACGCCACTGGATTTCAACCTCACCCGTCAGGAACTTCTCGAAAAAATGGATAATTGGGGGATCCGGGGCTAGTGCTAAACTATTGGTACGCGAATAGGGACATGATTCCAAAGATGATGGTATATTGGCAGTGGCGATTTCTGATTTTAGATTCCGCGAAAAGTGTCGAATCCAGTGCCACGGAAAATTCGAGAACTAATTGCTGATCTCCGGTCAGCAGGCTTGACGAATCGCGGCGGCAAAGGAAGCCACCGCAATTTCGTCCACGCTAGCCTTGCTAAGCCAGTTACGATTTCGGGAAAGCCAGGAGACGATGCCAAGCAGTACCAAGAGCGTGCCGTCAAACGGGCGATTGAGGAGTCCAAATCATGAATCATGCGGCAAAATACGTAAAAATCGTGGAATGGTCCGACGAAGACAATTGTTTTATCGGGAGCTGCCCAGGATTATTTTACGGCGGCTGCCATGGAGAGAACGAGCAGGCCGTCTTTGTCGAGCTATGCGATGTTGTGGAAGAGACCTTGAACCTTTATGAAGCAGAGGGAAAAACCTTGCCACCGGTGACCTCCGGATTTGACTGGGCAAATACGATCACAAATGCTGCCTTTGCACGTGAGAGTTGACGGACCACTACGCTGGCAAGTCGCGCTTCAGATTTGCGTACACCTTCGTGAGTAGGTACTCCAACGCGATCTTACGAAACTCGTCATCGCTCATGAGGCGGTCAAAGATTTCCTCGTTGCCTTCCATCCGGTCGACAACCAAGCCCTCAAACGATTTCTCGAATACGCCAGGAAAGTGTGTAGTCCGCAAGGACGTGCGGTTGTTGCAGCGATTCCCGGTGAGCGATCGCGGGTCCGTTTTCCCCGTGTTTGAGCGACTTTGATTTGCTAGCATGTCGCGATCGACCTTTCCACCCTGTGGCGGGGTGTTCAGCGGATGGTGATAGCCGACAATGTGGCTTTTAC
>JBDNIG010000346.1:0-2853 GCA_041688415.1 Rhodopirellula sp.
TTTAGCGTTCACTCGAAACCCTCGTTAGCGCGTATGAAAGGAATTTGAATTTGTCTCCGAATCATACGGGAAACGCCGGGGGTTTTCACGTTCTCTTATGAATTTTGCAATCGACGTTCGCTTGATTGAGGTCTAGTAACCCGACGCGTAAGCGAGGAACCCCAACTGGTCCCTCGCTTACGCGTCGGGTTATGATTTTCATGCGAAATATTAAAACACGACTAAATCAACAGGCCGCTAACGACAAAACGGCTAATAGACCCTAAGAAAGTTAACATGCTTGGCATTTTCGGAATTATCTTATCACTTGTCCTGCTGATGGCGTTGGCCTATCGAGGTTACAACGTGCTGGTGCTGGCCCCGTTGATGTCGCTGCTCGCTGTGATGTTGGGGCAAGAAGGTCCCCTGTTGGCGACGTACACTCAGGTATTCATGCAAAGCCTGGGCGGGTATCTGATCAAATATTTCCCACTATTCCTGTTGGGATCGATCTTCGGCAAGCTGATGGGAGATTCCGGATCAGCGCGATCGATTTCACAGTTCATTGTCGCTCGGCTGGGGCAGCAGCGAGCGATCCTGGCGGTCGTGCTGTCGTGCGCAATTCTGACTTACGGCGGCGTGTCGTTGTTTGTGGTGGCGTTCGCCGTCTATCCCATTGCCGCCGATGTGTTTCGGACATCAGGAACCCCCAAACGATTCATTCCCGCCGCGATCGCGTTGGGAGCCTTCACGTTCACAATGACTGCGTTGCCAGGCACACCGTCGATTCAGAATGCAATCCCGATGCCGTTCTTCGGCACGACTCCCTTTGCCGCTCCGCTGTTGGGAATCATCGGCGGTGCCATTATGTTGGGTGGCGGAATGATCTGGTTGAACTTCCGAGCAAAACGAGCGATCGCTGCTGGAGAAAGCTATGGAGAACCCGCGGAAGTGTTGGATGATCGGCCGTCAGATCAGCAAACGCCCGCGTTTGGATTGGCCATTATTCCAATCCTGCTGGTGATTGTGGGGAACTTTGTGTTCAGCGAATTCCTCATTCCGAACTGGGGGACGTCGTACCTAAGCGATACCAGATACGGAGCCACGGAACTGAAGTCGGTGCTAGGAATCTGGTCGATCATTTGTGGGTTGTTGATTGCAACTGCGACTCTGATTGTGCTGCACTGGAATCGCTGGACCAATCTTCAGGATTCCGTCAACCAGGGAACGAAAGATTCGCTGCTGCCAATTTTCAACACCGCTTCCGAAGTCGGGTACGGAACCGTGATCGCGTCGTTGGCCGGGTTCCTGATCATTCGAGACTACGTGGTGAACCTATCGCCGGGAAATCCACTGGTCTCAGAAGCCATCGCCGTGACAACTCTGGCGGGGATCACGGGTTCGGCCTCCGGCGGTTTAAGCATCGCGTTGGAGACCCTGGGAGCAACCTATCTGCAGATGGCCGAGCAGGCAGGGATTTCGCCTGAATTGCTGCACCGAGTGGCTTCGATGGCAGCCGGAGCGTTCGACACGCTGCCGCACAACGGAGCCGTGATTACTCTGCTGGCCATAACGAAGCTAACACACCGAACATCCTACGCTGACATCTTTATGGTCGCCGTCATTGTCCCCGCGATCGCCACCCTCACAGTCATCGTGGCTGGCAGCATGTTCGGTTCGTTCTAACGGAACGTCGCCACGCGTTGTTAATTCATCACCAACGATAAGTTCTTGCTCTGTGCCCATGGCTCAATGACAGAAGTCGAGAAGGCCCGTGATACTTTTAGTGCCCAGGGTGCTCAACAAATTGACATTCACGAGGCCCAAGGTGCTAGCGTCGCATGAGCGAAACTGTCGCCGCACTTCTCAAAAATGCGAGGTTTGCTCACGTTGTTTCGGAGCAGTTGTAATCTCCGAACTCGGCATTCGAGAGACGCAAGTGACTGTTATTTGCAAGAAGTGGATTGCAAATGACGCCCGCTGGCAACTCGCGTGATGCGGGCAATTCGTTGTCGCGTCCGCAGAATTCGAACTGCAGCAAACTCATCACCCGTTTCAAAATAAGTGCAAGAATAGGTCCGGGTCGAATCAAGCCAGAGGTTGAAAAAGTCGTTGCCAATGTCATAGTGATGTTGTGCATTGACAACGGCACGCTTGACGGACGTAGGAATATGCTGACTGACGGTGGAGAACAATCGTTTCCAATAGGGCATCCCGACACTTCCCGTCGTGAAGCCGGACAGTACATCACCAAGTTCCCCATCAATTTCAATTTCGCCACGGACGTAGGCTTCTCCGAATCCCAGCGAGGGTCGTTGCAGAATGCGTCGCACTTGTGACCAACCACGAAGGTAGACGGTTGTTCGCGGAGAGCCACCTCCTACAATGTATGTCTCTTGTGGTCACGTACTGAACAACAAGACCATTTTTTGACCGGTCGTCGCGCGAAGTCGAAGCCAACCCTTATGAAAGCGACTCGTCGGTTTTTGGGCGGGCCGCAGCTCTCATGTGATGCGAGATGGACTTTGTTCGCTTTTGAAAGTCTCAGCCTGCGAATAGTAAAATTGGAACGTTCTTTAAGTGGTATCGAATTTGCATCAAGCGAGTATTCTCTGGGCGGTCGCGATCTGGGTACGTTAACAGAACCCAGTATTCCGTTTTCCCGTAACCGTTCACGGAATTCAGGTTGATCCTCTTCCACAGAGTCTGTGGGTTGGATGTGGTGCGGCGACATCGAAATATAAACATCTTCCTGTCACCCATTTTCCTGTCAAAAATCACACACCGAAACTGGACAGGAAGATGGGTGACAGAAAGATAGCAACCTGGGAATTCCTTGGCTTTTCCTGTAGAAAGCAAGCCGGAAATGCCAAA
>JBDNIG010000347.1:0-4494 GCA_041688415.1 Rhodopirellula sp.
CGTGGCGGTCCTGGTGGGTGTGGCCGTGCACAACCAGATCTCAGCTTACGGCATGCACTGGATGGAAGCCGGTGAAATGCGTGCGGGGCGGGTGATGTCGGGCCAAGTATGGCGGACCGTGACGGCGCTGACGCTCCATGCTGATGCGTTGCACCTGTTGTCCAACCTCGCTTTCGGTAGCGTGTTTGGTTTGCTGGCCGGTCGTATTCTTGGCGGGGGTGTGGCGTGGCTGGCGATCGTGTTCGGTGGCGGATTGGGAAACCTGCTCAATGCGGCCTTGCGTGACCCCACGCACATCTCCATTGGTGCCTCGACGGCGGTGTTCGCCGCCCTCGGCGTCCTCGTGGCACTTGCCCTGCGGCCATCGGACAATCAGCTTTCATCGACCACGATGCGGCGTTGGAGCCCGTTGGTGGCGGGAATCCTGTTGTTCGCAACACTCGGTCTCGAGGGCGAGCGAACCGATGTGCTCGCCCATGCCACCGGGTTCGTCGCGGGCCTCGCGATCGGCGGCCTGTGCAGCGTGCTGCCACCGCGTCTGCTGGCCAGCGAACGCGTGCAATTCATTGCCGCGACAGGCACCCTCATCCTGGTTGTTGGTGCGTGGATCGCCGCGGCGGTAGCTGGCTGAGAGAGCGTCAACTTGGCTCGGACGCCCTGCCTAAGTCGTCGTCTCGGCGAGCCGATTGAGCATCACGGGGTCGTTGGGAGTCGGGCTCATGGGGTCGAGTCCGGTAGTGCCGATGAGTGAGTCGACGTAATCGTCCGACGCGGCCCGTTCACGCTGCAAAGTCGCGTACTCAAGCCGTTCACGCAGCCCCACCCGCTCGACGGCTTCTTCGTTCTCGGCGGCGTCAACAAACGCTCGTAGTCGTTCTTCAAAGGCCTTCCAGTGCGCGATGTCGTGCGTCTGTTTGGTTCTAAGTCGCCGCCGATACCAATCGCTAGCGACCAACACGTCTCGATCGAACAACTGACGCACCTCGGGCGATTCGATCGTGTGCCCGTTGTGTTCGCCCTTCGCCATGATGTCGAGCACGGCCCGCAGCGGAGGGCACGCCAGCTCATAACCGAAGTCACCGAAGTAGCTCTGTGAGACGCGTGTTTGGGCTTCGGTGATTTGCAGAACGCCGTCGGCAAACGCATCGAGATCCTGTTTCTCGGGACGCAAAATCGATTCGGGGAAGATTTTAACCGGATTATCAAAAACGCGAGCCAGGTAGGTGCGGACAAATTTCTGAGTGACGCGATACCCCAGTCGACTGGCCGGAATCACCTTGCCGTTGTGTTCAAAATCCTTCACCTTTTCGAGCATCCCTTCGGCGATGAGCTGGGCCGGGTCGCGTTCGTCGGCAGACATCCGGCACCACACCTCGGGGATCAACAGCGAAATATCGTGTCCGACTTCGAAATTCGGGCCGATGTGGCCGGCCGGTGTGCTGAATCCAGCCAATTGAGTCAGGATCATCGAGACGATGGCAGAATTCATGTCGATCGCCGGATGCAGTGCGTTGAACGGACCCTTTGTCAGCGCCCCTTCGCTGCCAGCACCCGTGGTGCTGGGGCTCTTGCCCGTTAGCGAGCAGACCCAGTCCATGATCAACTCGGGCAGCTCCTGATAATGCAGCGGCGAGTAGACCGCCAGGGACCGGATGCCGGCTGCGCGGTCGGGTGGATTGTTGCGGCGACCGGCGAGCACGGCTCCCACGGGCGTCAAGACGCTTTCGTCGGACTCGAGTTTGCGGTGTAGTTGCATGCCTCGCATCGCCACGTAAGTATCCAATTCTCGCACCATGTCGGGGCGGTCTTGCAGATATCGAGGGTTCTTGGTGCGGGCCCCATCGACGATGCGTGGGTCGGCGGTACTGACGACGTAGCCATCGCTGGCGTTGGCGGCTTGCTCGATCAACTGCTCCATTGGTCCCGTGAATTTATCGAACTCAATGGCGTCGCGCATGATCTCACGGGCCTGCTTGCTCGTCAGTGGCTCGAAATTGCTGATAAAGTTGCCGGGCCCGGAAAGATCGAGTTCGGTTTGTTTGTCGAGACCGCGGTGGACGGCGTCGTCAGGGCGTTGGAACAAACGATATTCGCAGTTCTCAACGAACTTATAACTGCCCGCTTCGCTAATCATCTGGCCGAGCGAATGCACGCTGCTGGCCGGCACCACGACGCTGCAAGAAATATCGTCTTCCCGCTGCACCTTGGCCGCCGCAATGAAGTCTTGCCGAAGTTTGAACGTCCGCCAACGCGTGTCTTCCAGGCCGACTCGCAAGTAGCTGCCCACGAGCGTCCGGTCGCCAAGTTTGAGTTCATGGCCGGGAGACCCGTTGACAATATCGACACGGAAATGCTCACGCCAGTTTTCAGCGACGCCCGATCCGCTGAACCGCTTCACAATCAATGCAATCGCATAAACATGTTCGGGAATCGTCTGGAGCCATTCGTTGTAGGCTTCGTTGTATTCTGGCGACGGTGTCAGCAACTGAATCACGCTGCCGAGGGACCGATCGGGGGCGAGCACCCGACGACTCGGGCGTTCGGAGTAGACTTCCGTACCTTCGGCACCCTCGGGCCACCGCGTGCCGTAATCCTTGGCGAAGATCTCGTCGACGAGTGCAAAGTCCTTCTCTTGGTCTTTGACGAAGATCGGGCCATAGAGCATATAGTCCCGCAGGCTCTTGCTGATCTCGCTCTTGCCGCCGCCGCTAACCGTGCACGGTTTGTGGCAGAAGACACCTTCGGCGGAGGTTCCAATCAACCGCCAACTCGGTGCGTGCGTGTGTTTCTCAAGTTCCAGTTTGTAACCGCTCGGGGCGATGTAAACTTGATCGGGCGATAGTGGGATCGACTGCGTCACGCCATCGGCATCCTGCCAACGAATGTGTCGGTGATGCAGCGACGCAAACGCACTCCCGGGGATATAGAGTACTTCCGGAAAGTTCTTGTCGATGCCGTAGCCCTCGCTCTGCACATCGATGAAATGGCTGTATCGATCGGCCACGTCGGCAAAGGTTTGGCCGTTGTGCAATTGGCTGTTGACTTGGAAATGGTCGCCAAGTGAATAGGAGGCAAATGCGAGTGCACCGCCAGCGTGTTCTTCTTCAGCACCGCCCATCAGGTTGGCGGCGTAGCTGAGTTGAGTTTTGACTTCTTTCTTGCAGTAGCCGTAATAGTTATCCGCGATCAGCGTCACAATCACACCGGATTCATCGCGGCAGGTCAGCTTGAACGCGGCACCGTCGTTGTACAATTCTGCTTCGTTATTCCAGCACATGCCGTCGCGTCGTTGTCGTTTCGTCGCGTCGTCGTGGTGCGGCAGCCCGACCTCTTTTTTGGTGAGCTTGACCAAGTGGGTCGCCAAAATCACGCAGCCCGTGTGCCCGCTCCAGTGCCGTGCGTCCAGTCCCGCGTCGGTGCCGGCGACCAGAGGATCGCCCGCGTTTCCAAAAATCGACTCGACGAAATCAAGATTGCTGCAGTGCACTCCCGGGGCGAAGAAGCGAGTTTCCATCGACTTGGACTCGCTGACGCCTGGGACCTTGGGAGCGACCAACGGCCGGAGCATCAACGATACCCAGATCCGTGCCGGGTCGGGCGAGACGCTCATGTAGGGCAGTTCGAGATCCGCGGCGGGTGGCTTCATCGCCGCCGCAAACATCTTCACGAACACCGCCTTCGGCACGGCGAGTTTGTCGCTGGGGATCGGCAGGCTGCCTTCGACCACGTGGAAAGTGCCCGCCGTCGTCCGCCGGTCGGACTTGGGGTTATTCAAAACGCCATTGAAACAGCGATACGACTTGACCAGATCGCTCTCGAAACTGTTTTTCCCCAGCGGCAGACTGAGTTCACGGGCCAGGCCGTGACGGTCGAGCGAGAGCGATCGCGACGGTAACTTCAATGACCCCACTCCCGCACAATCCGCGAAATACCGTTTCAAAAACGTTTCGATCCGGCCGTCGATCGGGGGTTGAATCTGACGCAAAATCGCGTTGCGTTCGCGAAAACTCTCCAAGAGCTCACGCGGCAGCGCTGATTCAGGTTGGGCCTGGTTGGACACATGCGGCGGCGTCAAACCAGCCATTGCGAGTTGAAAGGTAAGGTAACTTTGTCGCCGCTGACGCTCGGCCGGTGAGGAAGCCAATTCCGCGTCCCAACCCACGGTTCTTTGCAGTTCAGCGGAATCATGAAGCAAGGACATAGAGCGGCCTCTCAAAGGTGGAAACGGTTGTAAGCGGTCATGCCGGAACCCGCCCGCAGCCGGACTCCCTTGAGCAACTAGCTTAGCAAAATGCCGAAAAAGACACAGCGGGCCCGCCTTGGCCAGCCAAGCAGCGTCGGGCCGTTTCACCTTTATTAACTCCACACGAAACGAGCTGGATCAATCGACCCCCGCCCGCGCAGCGGGAGGGGTCGAAAAACGAGCGTTCAGCGAGTTTTTCGGGCGCATCCGACGGAAGCGTACTTTGCCGTATGGAAACACAATATCGTCGA
>JBDNIG010000046.1:0-2784 GCA_041688415.1 Rhodopirellula sp.
CCGAAGCGGGCCGACCCTCCCCGGCCCGAAGCGGGCCGACCCTCCCCGGCCCGAAGCGGGCCGACCCTCCCCGGCCCGAAGCGGGCCGACCCTCCCCGGCCCGAAGCGGGCCGACCCTCCCCGAGGGAGGGTGAAGAAAGTTTGGCGGTGGTGTTCGCTTCGCTCAAACCATCGGCTAATCGCTGCGATCCTTCCAGGATCAAACTGGTAGGTAATCCGCAGGGCGGACGACCCCAGGCTATCTGCTGTCGTGCCTGCGATCCTAAGGACTACTGCGACTTGGCTGGTGCCGCGTTGTGATTTCGATTAACCGGTCATGCAGTCTTCCATTGCTGGCGACGACGCTGGTGCTGCCGATCGGCAATTCACCGCCGCGGGCGTCGGACACTCGGCCGCCTGCTTCTTGGACGAACAAAGCTGCGGCGGCGAAATCCCAGGCGGACAGGTTGTATTCGAAGAAGCCGTCGAGTTGCCCACAGCCGACCATGCAGAGATCGAGCGAAGCGGTTCCGAACCGACGAATGCCGTGAATATCGTTTGAAAAACACTCTTCGATCGCGGCCAACGTTGAGCGCATCATGGTGCCGCGATCGTAATAGAACCCGCAACCGATCATGGCTTGACGAAGCGAATCGGCTTCACTGACCTGCACGCGGTCGCCATCGCGAAAGGCACCGTGGCCCCGGATGACCGTGAAGAGTTCATCGTGAAGCGGTTGGTAAATCGCACCCACCATGGCCCGGCCGCGCTCGTAATAGCCGATCGAGACGGCGAAGTGCTCGATGCGGTGGGCAAAATTATTGGTCCCATCGAGCGGGTCGATGATCCACAGGTTTTCGGCATCAACGTCGCCACGTTGCAGCGATTCCTCACCGAGCATTTCATGAGTCGGGTAGGCATCTTGCAGCAGGGCGGCAATCGCCCGTTCGCTCTCAACATCGGCATCGCTGACAAGGTCGTAGGTTTTCCCGCCACCGGCGGACTTGTCGCGAATCGTCACGCCTTGCTCAAAGTATCGGCGCAGGACTTCGCCGCCGACGTGGGCGGCCGCCACGGCAATATTTAAATGACCTTGGAGTTGGGTCATGCGTATCAGCCTAGCAGATTGGAGGATGCTTTCCCGCCCGTGATTGATGCCACTGCGCTTTTGTGGTTCACTTGGTCGCACCATTTCAAGCAATACCACAAACTCAATAGGAACATTAGGATGATTGGATCGATGATTGCGGATTCGGCTGCCATGGGTGTGGCTTATGCCGAGCGACTGCTCGCGGGTATTCCCGCTTCACAGTTTGGCCGGTTTGCGGAGGTGGAGGGGCATGTGATTCGTTCCAACCATCCCGCGTTCATTATCGGGCACTTGAGTTTGTATCCGAGTCGTGTGGTCACGGAACTCGGCGGGGACGCGGGCGCAACTGCCCCAACGAGCGGGTACGAGTCGCTTTTTTCGGCAGCGGCAACCTGCGTGGACGATCCCGACGCGAGCGTGTATCCGGCGATGGAGGAGCTCACGGAGAAATTTTACGCTGCTCACGCAACCGCGATCCAGACACTCCGCGCCAGCGACGATGCGTTGTTCACGGCAGAAAACCCGAATGAGCGGATGCGAGAAAAATTCGCGACAATCGGATCCATGCACGCATTCTATTTGGGCGGCCACGTGATGATGCACATGGGCCAACTCAGTGCCTGGCGCCGGGCGGCGGGGATGGAAGCCGCCTAGCCCGGATTATTCATTAGCCGTTTTGGCGTTAGC
Source organism: Rhodopirellula sp. (assembly GCA_041688415.1). Classification (GTDB taxonomy): domain Bacteria; phylum Planctomycetota; class Planctomycetia; order Pirellulales; family Pirellulaceae; genus Rhodopirellula. The sequence continues at coordinate 1,757 of JBDNIG010000046.1, forward strand.
CACGGTTCTCGAACATTCCGTCGGTATCGCCCTGTTGATTTAGTCGTTTAACCGTTAGCCGAAGGCGTACGTTTCACCGCTCGCGTACGCCTACGGCTAACTGTTAAACACAGGCGTTTCAGCCATTCGCCCGGTGGTCGAGTGAAGCGACCAACACCGGAAATTTGAAAAACAGGCGAAATCGCTCCCGCATCGGATCGCAGATTGACTAGCGCTTTTTATTTGTCTTGGGGCGTTTGCGGTCGCGTGGCAGTGGTGCGGCGGGTTCTTCGGGATTGATCCGTTGCCGCAGCCGATCGGCCCAACTTGGCTCGGAGTTCCCACTCGCGGCCGGACCGCCCGAACGCTTGGGCGCGGGCAACCGCCCCCCCTTGGGATTCTCACCACCACGATGGTTGACTTTGCCCTCCAAGACCGCTCGGTCAAAATGCGGTGTTTTCGGCAAGGTTTTCTTGACCAGGATCCGTTCACCGATCCCCCACATACTGCTGGTAATGAAATAGATGCATAATCCCGCTGGCACGCGGAAGAAGAACAGACCCATGATCAGCGTCATGTAGCTCATCATCTTTTGCGTCATCGCGGTTTGCTCATCCGTCGCCGGCGGCATGAACATTTTTTGCTGAGCGAGGAACAATACCATCACGATGACGGGCAGGATGTTGAAGTAAGGACCTAGCCACCCGGTGCCTCGACCGGCCAGGTAGTCCCACATCCAGTCGCCCCAGTAATACAGCATGTCGGGGGCGGCGAGGTTGGACGCCCAAGTTGTCCAGGACGAAAAGGCGGCTTGACGCAGCTCGATGTCGACCGACAGCGAGCGGTACAGTCCCATGAAAATGGGCAACTGCAAAAACATCGGCAGGCAACCCGCCAGCGGATTAAAACCAACCCTTTGTTGCAGCTCACGTTGGGCTTTGATGCGGCCCTCCATGTCGTCCTTGTACTGCTCGGTGATCTTCTTCAGCTCCGGAGCGAGTTCCTGCATCCGCTGTGCATTGACGGCCGCCTTGCGTGACAGCGGAAAC
>JBDNIG010000348.1:0-1782 GCA_041688415.1 Rhodopirellula sp.
CCTGCCGTCAGCCCTGATTTGAATCGGAGTGAGAACTTCTTGGATGCCACCGCCATGCCTCCGAAAATCCACCACACACCTGATGCTGTGTGATGTCAACGAGTCACCTCATGCGAAAAGTACGCTTCGGTCGGATGAGCCTGAATTGGTCGATTTGATTCGTAGTCAATGCGTTAACCCGCCTTGCCGATGTGGTGTGTTGAAGCCAGCAAAGATAACATGATGAATCCCTGAGCCAAATCCTCGAGCACACCAACAATTCCCCAGAGGCGATATCCCAACTACCGTCGGCCTTTCTGATGGCTGTACCACTCTTTTTGTAAATCCACCTCGATTGACGGTTGTGACTTCGAGATGCTGACTTCGATGCTTACTGGTTGTTCTCGGAAATGAGCGGCCAAGCGGTCGCCATGCGGGAACTGTGGAAAGTCAGAAACCGTCACCCAATACGTTCCTGGGGGAACGCCCGCGATCGAAAAATCGCCAGCCTGATCAACGTTCGCAATGAGATTGGCTCGAGCCTCTGCTGTCATTGACGGCGGTTTCGTTGATTCTGCTGGCCGCAGTGACACTTTTACGACTTGCCGTGATTCGAGAACGATCGGTTTACCATCCCGCTTGACGCGACCGCTAACAGCAATCCCGTTGTCATTACAGCCAATCGCTGACAAGAACAGCGATAAAACGATCAATGATCCTGCTCGTTGCCATGGACTCTTCCAGTCGGTCGTTCGGACCAATGCTCTCGCCAATTGCATTCCCGGCGACGATACTTGCGCCTCCGACCCCTAATGCCCCTGTGCCGCAGAGGTCTCGATTGGAAACATCTGCACGAACTTCGGCGAACATGATTGTCGCGGACAGCTTATCGCGGATGTCACGGAAGCTTGCCCCGTAATTGATGAACATAACGGGCGACGCGTTACCTTTTGTCTGCGCCGGAGCCCAACCCGCTCCCTGGTACCAGTAGGGTGCGGGGCTGCCGTCGTCGCTTCCGCTTCCGTTCCACGCTGTACCGTCGACGGACCACGTGTACCACGCAGGATCGGCGTTCACAGGAGTTGAATTCGTCAAGCCGCGCTCACTTCCTTGGATTGCTTTGCAACAGGGCTTCTTCGTTCCAACCGATCTGGACCAAGTCAACGGTTCCTCGCTCGGTCACGGCGCCGGGAAGCAACATGTCGGGGGCATGCTTGGTGAAGAATTCGTCGCACCAGAGACAATGATTCCCCAGTGCTTTTGATCGCGAGAATCCCTCGGCTTCACTGATCCCCCATGTCTCTCCCATCGCTTCCGGGCGACCTTCGTTCAGTGCACGGTAGACGGGATGCTGCTTGCAACGATCAAGCATCCCAATCAAAGACTCGTTCAGAAGACTGCCAAGCGGCCGGCAAGTCATCGGACAACAGGGATAAACTTCGGAAAGCTGAATGTTCACTTCGCAGCCCGATTCGTGATAATCCAGAAAGCCCTTCGCTCCACTCCAGTTGCTGCAAAAGCGATCATCGACGGTCGCTTTGGAGAGTCCCTTTTGATTCGCACGGCCACGTGGCCAAAGGGGGCCAATCCATTCGTCCTCCGTCGCGCCCCAAAACGAAAACTCGATTCGCTCGCCGCCCGCTTCGCCATGCATTTCGTTCGATTTGCGATCGGCGGGGACTAGCCCAAACGAGTCGAACAAGCTTTCCAAATAACCTCGCCGCTGGGCTGTCGTTTTCATGTGATACTTGTCCATGCTTGAAATGTCGATACGTTTGACATGGGCGTCAAGCAAACGCTTCA
>JBDNIG010000349.1:0-3141 GCA_041688415.1 Rhodopirellula sp.
ACCGACAGCCGTCTGTGTGATCTCAAAGCCATTTTCACGGGCCCCTGTTCTTCTGCCGAACCGCCCAAGCAGTGCCCGACGGAAGATTCGCTGAGCGACTCCGGCAAGATCCCCACAATCGTCGCTCGCGTGGGCATTGATTCCCGGGCCGTGGTCGAGGCGATCGACGTGCCACCAACGGACGCGGATGCGGGGCGCATGCCGAACTTAGGCTCGGACGTGAGCGGAGATATCGATCCGCAAGCTGGTCAGTCCCGCTTGGATCTGATCACTGGCGAATGGACATGGTTTGCTGCGACTCGTTCGCAGCGTCCCGATCAGTATGCGAACTGCACGAGTAAACCGAACGGCGAGATTGATTGCCCGTTCTGTGCGGGAAAAGAAGAACGCACACCTGACCCGGTATGGGTTGCAAAACTCGACGATGTGAGTGCGTCGCACGCCGCCGCGACGTCTGTCGCCTGTGACCAGGCCGATAGTTGGTCGGTACGCGTCGTGCCCAACTTGTATCCCGCCCTGACGCAACTCGAGGATGCGGGCGTACAGACTCCGGTGAGCGATCGCAACGGTGCGTGCCACGAAAACGAAGCGATGCCGGTCTCGGCGCGGATGCACCGCTCAAGCACCGCCTTCACCTCGTATCAGCACCCTCAAACGGTTATTCCCCAACGTGGATCGCGACGTCGTGGTTCGCCGGCGAGCAAGCTGTTTCCCAGTGACGCGGCGCGGGGCGGACACGAAGTCATCATTGAATCACCTCGTCACACCGAGTCACTTGGGGAACTCAATACCGCCGAAGTCTCGCTGGTCTTCGCGGCCTACGCCGAGCGTGTTCGCTTTTGGCGAAGCGTTCGCGGCGTGCAGCACGTGAGCATTTTCAAAAACGTCGGTCGCGACGCGGGTGCATCGCTCCAACACAGTCACTCGCAACTGATCGCGACGAATCGGGTTCCCGGTCTCGTGCAACAGGTCACACGCCGTTTGCAAGCTCACCACGCCCGCGTCGGCTCATGCTTGCAATGTGATTTGCTAAGGGCCGAGATGGAACAAAAGAGCCGCGTGGTCAGCCAAACGGATTCATTCGTGGCGTATTGCCCATTCGCCAGTCGCTTTCCAATGCAGGTTCGCATCACCTCCAAAGAGCACCTGCCGTGCTTCAGCGAGCTGCGTGCCCGGCCACTCGCCGAACTCGCTCGCCTGACGCTGCGGATCGTTCGCTGGCTCGAGGCACTGCGTCCGGGCACCGCCTACAACATGCTCATCCATACCTGCCCGGTCGCCTTCAACGGTGCGATGGAGTCGCAACACTGGGCCATGGACATCTTCCCGCGAGTCTCGCGGATGGCTGGATTCGAACTCTCCACCGGTGCCATGATTAATGCCATCTACCCCGAAGCCGCCGCCAAAGCTTACCGGGCGCAAGCCCGATTGAGCGATCCCCGCTACGTGCTGTCGTAGACCACGAAAAACACGAACGCTCACTTTCGTGTGCTTCGTGGCTATTCAATTTCCTTCAGCCTCGCTTTCAGAAAGCGGCGTTGAACACCTTGGTTGGTCAGTTCCAGGACGGTTTCGAGTGCGTCGGCTGCGCGGTCCGTTTCTCCGCAATAGCTCGCCGCGTGCTGAGTGGGCCAGTGCGTAATGGGTCAGTTCGCCGCAGTCGAGGATCGCATCGATGTATATCAGACCGGTTTCCGGTCCATCCCGCATGGCGACGGCTCGATTGAGTTCAATGACGGGTGATGGTTCGATCGGGGCGAGAACATCGTCAATGCAAACGCGTCATTTCCCTCCTCTGCGGATTGATTCTTAACGATCGAGTTCGAAGGGGCGGTTGCCCAGGCTCACCGTTAATTGCAGTTCCTCATCGCCACGCTGGACACTCAATAGTATGGGCGTGCCTGAACCCGCGGCACCCACGATCCGCATCAGATGGCCGACGTTCTGTATCGCGACTCCATCGGCACGACGCACCATGTCACCGCTCAACAGGCCAGCGACGCCCCCGGGCGAACTCGGCCCGGCAATTCCGTTGATCATGGCACCTCGCACGCGGGTGTTTTCGCCAGCCAACAGCTCATCGGGCACTTCCCGCAAACTCACGCCGAGATAGCCTCGCTGCACTCGTCCGGTCTCTCGAATCGACTCGTAAATCTGTTTGGACAAATTGCTTGGAATCGAAAAGCTAACGCCTTGATAGGTGTCACCCACGATCGCGGTATTGATCCCCACGAGCGTGCCCTTGGCATCAACGAGAGGACCACCGCTATTGCCCGGATTGACGGCCACATCACTTTGCATGAAGTCTTGGTACCGGCCACTTGCGCCGTACTGCTCCCCGGCGCGGACCCAACGGTGTTTCCCGCTGAGGATTCCAAAGGTGATCGTGCGATCGAGTCCGAATGGGCTGCCGACGGCCCACACCGGCGATCCCACTCGCAGTTTGTCACTGTCGCCCCACCGGATCGGCATCAAACGATCCGCTTCGACCTTCAGTACGGCGAGATCCGTCAGCGCATCGGAGCCGACAACGCGAGCGGGCAAGCGACGGCCATCGCTCATCGTCAGCGAGATGGATTCACCTCCGGCAATGACGTGCCGATTCGTCAGCACGTATCCCTCTTCATCGACGACGACGCCGCTGCCTTGATCGGACATCCCAAAGAGATCGCTCCCGAGCAATCGCTGCATCTGCTCGTCGGTCGCGGTCGGTTTGCGTTTCACTTCGATATGCACGACCGACGGCGCCACGACGGACGTGACCATTTCGTAGGCGCGGCTGAGCGAATCAAGGGAAACATTTTTTAATCCCTCACCACCGGTCTCGTATTCCGCCCGCAACTCGCCGCGGTGCCAGGAGTAACGAACCTCCTCGACAATTCGCGGTACACTGAACCGCGCAATCAACAACATCACAATCATCGAAGCGATCAAGGTCAAGCTTTGGATGATGGGATTGTTATCTGCTCGGCGTGGCCCCGATTCGGCAATTTCGTGAGGCGAATCATCACCCCCCGCAGTGCTGAGGACCGGCGGTCGCTCGACCGGGACCGGCGGTGGCTCGACCGCGAGGAGCGGTGGCTCAGTCGCAACGGGCGGTGCTTCGGCCGCAACGGGCGGTGCTTCGGCCGCAACGGGCTG
>JBDNIG010000350.1:0-5178 GCA_041688415.1 Rhodopirellula sp.
ATTCGCGACTCCGAGTATTTTGAACTTACACTCTACTCCCTCCATCAAAAAAAGTACGCTTTAGTCGGATGAGCCTGAAAAACTGCATCCATTACCGCTCAAATCGGCTTCTTGACAGTCATGACTCGGGCAAGAATCGCGGCGGCGCAGCAGGCAGCCCCAAAAGCACTCAAAACTGCGGGTTTGAGCTGTGGTCAGACCGACGAGTAGCCCAGCGGATGCTCGCGAACACCGAGTCAGCACTGACCTCTCGAGGCTGCGTTTCACCGGCGAGACTTTCGGGCGCGGCTGCAGCATGTTCGAAGATGCGACTGAGTTTTTCCGCACCACGTCGCACCAAGCATGAGTGTCCAAACCATGGCAGATTGGCTCACGACGCCACGTCGATAACTTCCTTGCCGACGTGTTGTTGGCTGCTGAGGTATTTATCGACGTGGCGGCGTGGACTTCGGAGAAAGGAACTACCTTGTCGATGACGGGTTCGATTTTGTGCAACTCGATGATGCGGTTCATTCGCTCGAACAATTCGACGCTACCGACGTAGATGCCGCGAACAGTTTGCGCGTTCATTAAGGCGTGGGTCATGTCCGGTTCGCCTTGTCCGAGCACGCCGATTAGTGACACGGTCCACCGACTCGTGTCGCTTGCAAGGATCGACCGAGCGTTCCCGTACCGCCGACTTCGATCACGTGGTCGACGCCGCTCCCGCCGGTCAGTCGCCGAACCTCGTCCTGCCACTGGGGATGCGTCCGGTAGTTGACCATGACGCGATCACCGACCTGCCAACGATCGACGTCCGCACCAAGCTCAATGATCTCACCGGCGCCGTCGGACAACGCCGTGATCGGCCGAGTGTCGTTTCGAGGATAGCCTCCTTTGGCGACCATGATGTCTCGGTAGTTCAAACTACATGCCTTGACCGCAACACGCACTTGGTGTGTCTTGGAACTCGGATAACGTCCTAGGAGTAACACAGCGCCCCATGAGGACCATAGCATTACCTCGAAAATGTCGCAAAGATGCTCTCGATGGGCCATGCATCCTTCAACGAATCCAGGAATGAAAACGAATGGGACAACTTAATGACGTGGGCGAGACCGACGGTTGGCGGTGTTGGCTGTGCGACGAACCGGTCGACCGCGAGATGTCGCCCAACGATCCTCGCGGAGCCAGTGTAGACACTCGCATCACCAAGGCCCGCGCGAAGAAAAGAAAACAGGACAACGGAAACTTGCCGCCCGAGCGTCTGGCGCACAAGAGCTGCAACACGGGCAAGGGCGCGAATGATCCAGTGGTGCCCTGGGCGGATCACCTGATTGTCGTTGACGCGGCACCGATCATCGCAGCCGCCGAGCGACTTGAGCGAAAGGGTGGCCGCGAAGCCATGGGGCGTTGTCCCACGCGTGGAGACGCCGACGCCGTTGCCGCCTGGCTCATTGATCGACTCTCGCGTCTCTCTCCCGACTTGGAGGTGCATAGTGAAATCGTGACCACTGGAGGGCAATATCTGGTCAGCTTATTACCTCCACAGTCCGGCAGCCAGAGTCTCAGGAGCTTGCCTGCGAGAGTAACTGGACGGCGATCCTTTTGTGAGCGACAAGGCGCTAGCCGTCGGTACGTTGCGGTTTATACCGGCGGCTAGCTTGCCGCTCACTGGATTGGATCCTGGTATTGCTGTGTGGAGGTAATACACACGTTGTAAAGCGGTTCATTGCGATAGCTCATTCGGCCACTCTCAACTGCGTTCGGTTGGACAAACTTCTGCGCCCAACGAACTTGCCGAGATGCAGGAGGTGGAGGGCACCGACGCGGGTTTCAGCGTTGGTGGTGTGCGCTCCGGTGGCTGGCCGCTTTGCTGGACCACAGCCGGGTGGTCCTTGGATCGGTAGTACCCGGTGATCGAGATCCAACGCGACCTCGATTGCCGAGGAAACGGTTTCGCCATCGTAAGGAAGTGACAAAGATCGAAGTCGCGGTGGTCGCCGGTGAATTCAGTCGGTCCCCATCAGCTCTCTTGATGTCCAGCGAAGTGGAATATCGACAGCCGAGCAAATTGGCCACGTCGGTCGGCGAAAATTGACAGTCGTCTTGGGTCTTTCGCACGTTTTAACTCCTGTTTGGCGGCGATTGTACAACAATCTGTATGGCCAGTGGCCCAGGAAAATGACCCATGTGTGTCATTCGCGACCCATCCGCGAGAATTTTTTATCTCGTTGTACCGTAGGGGGTTACCGCGATTTCGCCGGGTCCGCCAGCTTCGGCCAGCGCATAGCGAGCCTTTGTTCGGGTATTAGGTGTAGGCAATCGTAATTCCGCGTTTGCTTTTCATTCCTCCGGGGTAAGCACGCTGAACAAAACACGCGAAGAAAAACCAGCCGGCCGCACGATTGCGATTGGCGACATCCACGGACACGCCAATGCACTGCGGCGTCTGCTCGGCGAAATCCAACCACGTATTAGCGACACCATTGTGCCACTGGGCGACTACGTCAATCGCGGTCCCGATTCTCGTGGTGTCGTTGAAACTCTGATTGAACTCTCCGAGCACTGCCGCGTGTTCCCGATCCTTGGAAATCACGACGAGATGATGATCGACGCGCGTGACGATCTTTACGCCCTGGATCGGTTTCGCCACGATGGTGGCCAGCGGACGCTTGATTCGTATTGCAGTGAAGCCCGGTTTGAAGCCAGCAACCTGTCTCACATTCCAGATAGCCATTGGGGATTCCTCGATCGATGCGCGCCGTTCTTTGAAACCGACACGTGTATCTTCACTCATGCTTGCTACGACCCGTTCGTTCCGATGAAGGATCAGTCCGCACGTCTATTGCGCTGGACTTCGATTGAGAACGTGCCACCCGCTCCGCATTTTAGCAGCAAGGTGGTTGTGGTCGGCCACACACCCGAAGTCCATGTTCGTCATTACGGGCATCTCGTTTGCATCGACACGGCATGTGGTTTTGGTGGTCGACTGACTGCATACGAGCCAGCAACTGGGATGACTTGGTCGGTGGACGAAATCGGAAGTGCAAAACAGGGAGGAATCCAATGAACAGCAGAACAAAGCCAAGCAATGCAGGAAAACCAGTCAAGCCACTCAAGATCCAAGCACGCCCTGATCGTGATCGCCGGGTTCGACAATCCGACCGCATCGCTCGTGTCCTGCGAGTGCTGGGCCTCATCCAGTCGGGTAAAAACTATGACGTCCAGAAAATTGCAAGCGAAGTTGGCTGCTCGACGCGAACGGTCTCGCGAGATTTAGAAACGCTGACCGTCGCCGGAGTCCCGTGGTATTTCGACAAGAAAACTGCCAGCTATCGGTTGCCGCCGAACTACCGATTCCCGATTCGATTATTGGTCGAGGAGACCGCGATGCCCATTCCAAGTCAACGCGGATCTCACTACCGTGACTACTTCGACGAGGACAGCCCGATGTCACGGTTGGAGATTGACTTCCTCGCCCGCTGGATTCACGAGACTCACAATCTCAGCGAACTGCACGCGTCCAGCTTGTGGGCCATGAAATGGAACGGGCGATTGAACCTGCCGAGTGTTGCACTCGCCAATTTTCACACCATGTTCATGTCCGCATTCCAGAACTGTCCCGATGCTTTCATTCGAACGGTTTGGCAGTCCAACGTCGATTTCTTAACAGTTCCGTGGAAAACGGAAGCTGAGCTTCTAGCCCGCAACGAAGCGATTTGTAACTGGCTCAAACAAACCGAACCCGCCTCCGTCATCGACATCGAAACAGAAATCACAGAATTCCGGAGTCACCAATGAAACGTGGTTGCGTGCTGAGCGAACAGGACCAAGGCAAGTTGAAAGAAGCGATCCGCACGACAGTGCTTCCCGAGTACGTTCACGAAATCGGCGAAGCGCGGGTGAAGTGGGTCGCCGAACGAGCGGGAATTTGGGTCGAGATCGCCGGAGAGGACGCCTATTTTGGCCAAACGTTCGAAGCCGCAATGATGACGGCCGAGGAATGCGACTGGCTGTTCCTCAGCAAACACCCGCCGATGCTCGACGACGACTGGAGTTGGTTCGACGACCGACACGCCCACGGCGACGCCTGGCAAGCTAAGGTAACACCAATGAAATGTCAGGAAAGCCGCGAGCGTGTCGCGGTGAATTATTGTCCGGGCGAATAGCTCCGAATTGGAACCAACGAATCATGAACCCTGTCATACACAAAAAATACTTGCCATTTACAAGAGATCAACTTTCTCCTCATTTTCGAGACGAGAGACACTTGGATCAACTAGTCGAGTCCTCCCGACGGCACATCTCGTACATGAACCGGTACCAAGATCTGACGGAAGGGATGCCAATTACATCTGAAGTGAAAAGGGAACGTCAGATTGAAAAAGATGAGAGGGCACGGACGATCACGGCCATCAAGACTGCATATGATAATCAATCTCTCTCCGCTGTTCTGAAAAAGGCATTTGACATAAATCCGCTTTGTCAAATCGACGACTGGACTTCGCTGCTTGGTGAAAAAGCCGACCTCACGCTCACTTTTGAAGTCGGTCTGACAAGTCCCGTGGGTTATCGCGACAGATTGCGTCAACGCTATAAAGTCCATGATCCCGAGTTGAATCTACTGCCATATCTGAGTGATGCAGCAAAGGGTGGAACAAATCTCGAAGGAGCGACTCGTGTGAATGCATTACTGGTAAACAGAACGACGGATTTCGCCGTAATGTTTGAGGCAAAATTTCTATCTGATACGAGCACAAGTGTGACTTTCGATCCTTTTCGCAATCAAATCATTCGCAACATTGATGTCCTGTTGGACGAAGCTTCCGAACCGCTTAATAATTCTCCATCGCGTCGGTACTTCTGCCTCCTTACGCCTGAAGTCTTTCGCAGACGACCACGCAGCCGTCACTATGGCGCTCTGTTTGTTGCATACACACGTGAGCCATCGCTTATTAGCGACGATCTGCCTCATCGTGACCGAAAAACAGCAATTGAAGCTGGCTCACGGATTGGGTGGGCAACTTACGAAGATTGCGAATACGAGACGCAAACCATTTGAGAGACGATCACGCTGTTTCGCAACGAAGGTGATCTCGACTTCGCCGATCAGCGGTGGATGTTCAGCCAAGAAACCGGCAAGCTCGTCTGTTAGTGGGAAAGACTCATGGAAACTCAAGTCAAGCAGGTGACCGA
>JBDNIG010000351.1:0-11285 GCA_041688415.1 Rhodopirellula sp.
CGATTCGCGAGACGCCAGGCCAGGCGTGCGGAGTGTCGGTCTGGTTCGATTCCTCCAAAACGCTCGAGCCGCTGACGACGTATACCCTGACAGTTTCGGCCCGCACTGAAAAAGGCATTGAATTGGCGGCGGATGCGGGGGCGTATCAGTTTGCGACGGAGGTGCCTGCCGGCGTTCACCCGCTTTCTCTCGCGCTCGATATGTCGGCTTCGCCGGGAGTCCAGTGGGCACAGGGTGGCTTTTTCTCCGGCATCTGCTCTCCCGGCGTGAACCCGGGCTTTATGGAGAGTTGGAAGATGATGAAGGCCGCGCAAGACAAGTATCCTCGCGCCTGGAGTTTGCAGCGATGCGGCGGCATATCGGGCCCCGAGCGTCAGCCGCACGTGTTCTGGGAGGGGGTGAACCACAACGTGAGCCGGAGCCTCGAGACGCGGCGCATTTCGGCGATGGAGCCGGGGGAGAGAGGGACGCTGCTGCGCCTGGAGGACTTTTTTGGCCACGAACAATATGGCATCGCGTCGAACCGGCCGCTGAGCGAGGATTACCAGCCGGGCTATGAAGTGGTAATCACGGACGGCGTCATCAGCACTCGCACGCTCGTGCTATCGGTGGACGACGCGGCGGGCACGGCGCTGGTGAAGAGCTTTGGGCCGGAGCCTTCGAAGTGGAAGATCGCCTACTCGGGGCCGCTGCCGTCGGAGCCGCTGCCGCTGGCTCCGGGGCTGTTCGCGCCGGGGGGCTGCTATCTGCAGCGCATCCGGCCGCTGAGCAAACCCATGTATTACTGGGGACGGCTCGATGCCGAGTTTGACCGGATGCATCGGGAGTTTGGGCGGCGTTTGGTGGTTAATTTTCTCGACGTTCCCGGTGATCTGTCGATCGACGGTCTCGAGGGATACGTTCCCGCGGACTACGCACAACTGCACGAGACGGTCCGGGAAATATCGGCGCATATCATTCAGCGTTACGGCGACGACGCTTACGAGTTCTACTGGAGCGTGTTCAACGAGCCCGATCTGAAGAGTCCTGAGGTCCGCAGTGAAGAGGGATGGAACGGTCTTCAGGTTTTCTATGATTACGCAGTGGACGGAATTTTGCGCGCCTTTGAAGATGCGGGAATGGATTCGAGCCGCGTGATCATTGGCGGCATCGAGTTGGGCGGCATTTGGAAAACCCATCTTCGGGCAACCGAGTTTCTCGCGCATTGCTCGCCGGTGGCCGAGCATCCGCGGGCAGTTTTGAAAAACGCGGCCTACGCCGACCCCGCCCTGGCGGGCAAACGCTCGCAGCTTGTCGAGCAGTTGTGCGGCGCCCACGACGGCAAAGGCTCGCCAATGAATTTCCTCTCCGTTCACGCTTACAATGACGCGGAGACCGTCGCCGCAAAATTGATCACCGCCAAGAAGACCGCCTTGGATCTCGATCCGGAATACTACCAGGATTTGTGCGTAACCACTTTTGAAACGGCACCGAACTGGAGCTTCCCGCCGGAGCCCGCTCCGCACAACAGCCTTCTCGGCAACGGCTACTTCTCCACGTGGTGCGCCGACGTCAGCCAGCGCCAGATGCGGCAGGCTTCGGAGGATCCCCGCTACGCGCGGACGGACCACACGATCACGCGCTGGATGTTCCCGATCGGCAATTTCAGCGGCTTGAACGAGGTCGTGCAGGTTCTCTCCGTGGATGACAACGGCGACGGCAAATCGGACCGAGATGTGTCCGTGCCGATGCCCGTATTTCACTTCGTCACACTGCTCAACAGCATGAATCAGAACTACCGTCTCCTGCCCGAAACGGTTGTCGGGGGGCATCGGGTGGCTGGATTCGCGTCGCTCGCGAGCGGGGAAATGCGTCTCTTGCTCTATACGCACAACTCGCGGGACATCGAGTCGCGCTCGGGAACCTCTTTCAATGTGACGCTGGATCTGAGCGGTTTGCCGTGGCGAAAAGCCGGCGTGGAGGCGTATCAGATCGACAGCGAGCACAACAGTGTGTATCCACTGGCGCGCGAGATCTCCAATCGGCTGCATTATCCCGCCGACAAACCGGCCGCAGGGAAGCTGCTCAAAGACGTCGTTGCGCTGAGCGGAATGCCGGGTGCTCCCAAGACGGTGACGGCGAAGGAGGCGGCCCTGGCGCTGGAACTCAGCCAGCTACGGCCGACGCTCCAAAAATCGGGCCTGGCCTTGGAGCAAGGAAGGCTTCAGCTCAAACTACCGCTGCTTTCCAACGGAGTTCAATTTGTGATTATCTCAGGTGAATAAGATAGAATAATGCGGAGCAGCAACGCTAGGTTACCGGAGAAAAACGGTAGGCGGTAGTTTCGCATTGTTGCCCGTTACCGCACCGGGAAAAGTTGAACACGTTCGCCGTTTCGTAGAAATCAACGGCGAATGGCAAACACGCAGCGCATGGTGGCAGCAGCTTGTTACCAGCCATTGTCGTCCAACCGCTCCGCCGGTTGGTCCCGACCGATGTGCGCTTCGCACGAGGCGTCCAGCTCTACCCAGCCGATCCACCCCAAACGCCGCGACATTCTGCGTGGTTTCGCGTAAACGAACGCTTTTCATCGCAGCGACTCAAGGCGGGCAACGTGATCGGCATTCATGGACACGCGATCGACAAAATCGTCAGTGGCGTTTACACGTCAGCCAATCCGTTCGAGCCAAGTCTCCTTGTCGATCACATCGCTAAAGAACATCTGCTGAGCGACCAAGATCGATTCGTGAAGCTGCTCAGCGGTGACCGAACCGGCTTTATTCTCCACATCCAGCGTCCCGGTCGCATCCCGAAGAAACTCAACATTGTACCCGCGGTGAAATGCTTGACGTGCTGTCGTATCGCAACACACCTGCGTCATGTAACCGGCGACGCAGACCGTGTCGATGTTTCTCTCTTTCAGGAACAGGTCCAACGGGGTGCCGGTGAAGGAACCCGGCAATTGCTTGTCAATCAGAACGTCGCGCGGCCTGGATTCGACTTCGTCCAGCAACTGCCACATATCGCTTCCCTTGCGGAAAACAGGGGAATCGGGGTCCACCTGGTGATGCCGCACCACCACAGTAGGAACGTTCGCTTGTTTCGCAGCGTCCATCACTTCGAGAATCGTGCTCAAATGACCAACCGGATGCCGAACAGGAAATGCTCCTTCGAAATACTCACGTTGCACGTCAATGACCAAGAGGGCTCTGTTCATCTGAAAACCAGGCTGAGAAAAAAAGGAACGGGCTGAGAAGAGGGGTCACTCAACGATATCCAACCGAACGATCTCACAATCTGATAGACGAACAAGGATCGGCAACCATGCTGTTCCGAGAAAGAGTGGATGGCCCCAAATTTTCGTTCAGCCATTCATCGAACGATGAAACGCCGATATCGGTTTCGAAGTATTTGATTTCGATCGTCATGTTACCTCATTACACCGCAACATAAATGTTACTTACCTGCAAGAAAAAACGCCCTGCCCCCGGTTGACGGCAAAGCGGTCAGGTCGTTAATCAGGATTGCTGGACTCGTCGTTCTTGCGTTCAGTGATACGGTCGAAGGCTTGCGTGGCGATCTTGGCGACTTTCAGCAATTCATCGTGACTAAAGCTGGTACTGTCTTTGGTCTTGAGGGTTCGCGTGATGGTCGTCGTGGTGAAGGTTTTCCTTCTCGGACGCGTTGAGCCAAATCGTTGCTCTGAGCCCACCTGGGATGCGGACGGTACCGAATGGTTTTCTCGTGTCCGTCATAGTGTTTCCTTTCGTTGTTCGTGATGACCTGTTTGCCCTGCCATCGACAGGTCATCACGAATAATGATGGAAACTGTTCTGACTACGCTCGTGAACCATGGACCAAACGTGTCAGTCAGTCAAATCACACTGCTGTTGCTGATCTGCCAGGTGGTTCCGCCAGAACCCATTCTGCACGATGTCGTCTAATCTAACCCAACTCTGCCCCCCCAAAAAAACCGTGTCCGCTGACAAATTTACGACGATTGACCTGTTCGCTGGTGCTGGCGGTCTAACAGAGTGCCGATAGCGGTTAGGAATTGAGCCAAGCAGGATTTGATGCGGTTGCCGCGAACGACTTCGACGAACACGCATCAACGACGTTCAAGCTGAATCATCCGAAGCCCCATCCAATCCAAACCCTCCGCGCAAACTGAACGCGATCGTAGACGGTTCGACATGTACAGGTGGTTTCTGCTGCTTGACCGTTGCCGAAAGCGCCGCTATCGCCTATCGTAGATAAACGATAAAAGAATCGAGTGGCGTAACGATCGATCAAGAAACCGTGCGATTCGACGCCGGTGAAGCCACGAGCTGATCCGACCGTGGAGGCGTTTGCAAAACTGGCTTGGACGATCGCTCACCCTGCTCGCGTGCAGACCGCGCGGTTGGTGATCGGTCGCGAGGCTTGCGTTTGCGGCCCGCCGGTTGATCCTGTGTTGTCGAAGTCTGCCGCTGATCATCGTGTGACGCCGATTGAGTCGGTGCCGAACTTGTTCGCAATGAACCTCGATCCCGAAGTGGCGGCTCGCGAGTATCGCGAACGCATGGTCGGTCCCTATCGTGGCGTGCTGCCTGACGCGGCCGTCGCGAGCATGGAAGAACAGTTTTCTGGTTCGTGCACGCTTGAGATCGCGGCGTTCCGAGCGTTCGCCAAAGCGGTGTCCGAGGGTGCAGACCGTTTCGTCGTTTTGGACACCGCACCGACCGGGCACACAATTTTGTTGCTCGATTCGGCGTTGGCGTACCACCGCGAAGTGACTCGGCAAGCCAGCCAGATGCCTGAGTCAGTTGAAAAATTATTGCCGCGTTTGCGAGACCCAGACTTCACGCGGGTGTTAGTGGTGACGCTGCCCGAAGCGACTCCGGTTCACGAAGCGGCACGATTGCAGCAGGACTTGCGGCGCGCAGAAATCGAACCGTTCGCGTGGCTCATCAACCAAAGTCTCGTGCCGCTGGGCGTGACCGATCCAGCACTGCGTCAGCGACAGCACAACGAACTGCCGTTCATCGACGAAGTTCAATCGACGCTGGCGAATCGCGTGGCACTCGTGCCATGGCAGAGCGAACCGCCAACCGGCCTCGCTGGTTTGCGTCGCATCGTCGCGGCCGATTCGTCTCTGACCAGCTAAGCGATCGCCGTTGAATCCAAGGTTCAAACCAATGACCAAATGGAATGTTCTGTTTCGCCGTACCAGCTCGATTTGCCCAGCAAAGCGGCGCTGGAACGAGAGCTAGAAAAGATCGAAGCTGAGATTGATCAGTTCGGCTTGGAGGCAGGGGAACTAGGCAAACGGAATCCGGGAATATGCCAACCGATTGGCATTCAGTCGAACTAAGGTCGATTTGTCGTCTGGTGAACGGTCGGGGATTCAAACCGCACGAGTGGGAGACGAGCGGTCTACCAATCATCCGCATACAAAACCTGAACGGTTCAGATAATTTTAACTTTTTCCAGGGACAGTATCAAAAGAAGCTTGAAGTCGAAACAGGACAGCTTCCTTTTGCATGGTCAGGCAGTCGTGGAACTTCGTTTGGTCCGCATGTCTGGAGTGGGCCGAAGGGGCTGTTGAACTACCACACGTGGAAAATCGACTTGGAAGCGATGAGAGTCCATGCAAATTATTTCTATCATCAGCTTCGACAGCTTACGAAGTTTATTGAAAACAATGCTCATGGTGCGTCCGCATTGGTTCATGTACAGAAATGGCAGATGGAGGGATTTGAAATCCCTGTCCCTCCTTCAAGGGACGAGCAGGAAGCGATTGCTTTGATTCTCGAAGATATGGATCATGATATCGGCGCAATTCAGGATCGGCTCCGGAAATCGCGGAAACTCAAATAAGCAATGATGCAGCAGCTTCTCACCGGAAGAATACGTCTTGTCTAATTCGATTTCCTGCATCTTGCCAGCAATTCCCTTTATCTCGATGACCGACGGAGACGCCAACTGATGTTCTACAACTTGCTGATGTCCGGTGATGACACCGACTGGAAAGAACCCGTCCTCGAATTCCCCGCCGGTCGGTTCCTCGAATACACTGATGAAGATTTGGTCGTCAAATTCAAAGGTCGGTCTCGTGTCGTTTTGGATGAATTGATGGAATACCCGTGCGTCTTTGCTTACGAAAGCGGTTGCGGACGCGATCCCCACTTGGGAAAGCTGGAAACGGTCAGCGTTCGCAATGGCGAGTTCCGATGTCGATTTGAAATTACGCAGCCCGAGTTTATCACCCTGAAGAAGTTCGAGGAGAATGCGTTGCTGCTTGACATCGCGAAATTTGAGTTCAATCGAACGCATTGGGCCATCAAACGTGTTGACTTGGGTGGCGCGCTCGCTGAGATGGGCGAACGTAGTTTGTTGACATCGCCAACCTTCGATTTAAGCGATCACGCGTTTCCGGTCGCGCTTTCGTTCCCAGGTGAACACCGAGACTTCGTTCGTCGTGTTGCTGAAGATTTAGTTACAAAACAAGGACGTGAAGGCTGTTTTTATGACGAAAATTTCAAAGCTCAGCTTGCCCGGCCATCACTTGACCTGTATCTGCAAGGGATCTATACCCGAGCGAAACTGAATGTCGTCTTCATCTCTAAACACTACCAAGACAAGCAGTGGTGCAGCGGGGTCGAATGGCGGGCGATCCGAGAAATCATCACGAAACGAGAGGACGACCGGGTCATGTTCGTCCGCTTCGATGACGCCGAGGTTGATGGTATTCGATCGACCGATGGATACATCGACGCCCGCGAACACGGGGAAGCCGAAGTCGCAAATTTCATCCGAGAGCGAATGCAATAGCCCGTCATGGCAAAATTGAGCGAAACGACAATCGTCGGGCAGCTTGGTGCCCAAGTGGTGGAGCGAGCGGTTGCCAAGGTCATCCGCGACTTTCAGCAATCTGAGTTTCTGTCGTTGCGCGAAGGCATGCACTTGAAGCTGGGGCTAGGAAAAGGGCCACTCCAAAAAACGTTTCGGCGACCGAAACGAGTACAATCCCTTGCCGACGGGCTAGGCGAAAAGGATCGGGCTCTTGCTGACACCACAGAACGCCTCGGCAAAGCCCGACAACCCAAACAAACGATGATGCAGCAGCTTTTGACGGGACGAATTCGACTGGTTTAGCTCCCGTTTGCCGAGCCAAATTGCGATGTAGTCGACCACAGCTTTCGGGTAGAATGACGGTTTTCTCGTCCTCACCGCCGTTTTCCCATCACCCGTTCATCCGATGCCCACCGTCCAAGTCAATCCCGATCTGCTGCAATGGGCAATCGATCGGTCTGGACTGAGCCGAGACGAACTTAGAAAACCGTTCGGCAAGCTCGACGATTGGTTGAGCGGGGAGCGGGAACCGACTTTCCGTCAATTGCAGGACTTTGCGCGGCGAACAATGACTCCGTTCGGGATGCTGTTGCTTAGCGAGCCGCCGGTCGAGGAGCTGGGTATCCCCGACTTTCGTACCGTTGGCGACGGCAAGATTGCCCGGCCAAGCCCAAATTTGCTCGCGACGATTGATGAAATTCGCCGCCGTCAGGATTTTATCCATGACCTACGGATTGAAGAAGGTTTTGAAGCACTTCCGTTCGTGGCCAGCCGAGAGCCAGGAGGGAACATCGTTTCTGCGGCACAACAGATTCGCCAGCAACTTGGGTTGACGGCCGATTGGGCGCAATCGCTCGCGACCTGGGAAGACGCCCTGACACAGCTGCGACGATGTGCCGAAAACATCGGTATTCTTGTTTTCAGTAACAGTGTTGTCGGTAACAACAATCATCGCCCGCTCGATCCCGAAGAGTTTCGAGGATTCGTACTGGTCGACAAGATCGCGCCAACGGTTTTCCTCAACGATGGTGATTCCAAATCGGCTCGGATGTTTACACTCGCGCATGAGCTGGTTCATATTTGGATCGGCAAGGATGCGTTGGTAAACTTGGTCGACTTCATGCCTGCCCACGATGCCGCTGAGCGATTCTGCAATACCGTGGCGGCAGAGTTCTTGGTTCCCAAACACAAGATGCTCGAGCGTTGGAGTGATGCTCAGGCTACCGCGAATCCGTTTGCCAACATTGGCCGATGGTTCAAGGTCAGTCCCGTCGTTGCGGCGCGGCGAGCACTGGATTTGAGATTGATCAGTGAAGCAGATTTTTTTCGGTTCTACCGAGCTGATCGTGCAGCGTTCTTTAAACGCAAAAAGGATGAAAAAGAGAAAGGGGGAGGCGGGAACTTCTATGCGACTCAAGCATCACGCTTGGGGCGTCCATTCTCCGATGCGGTTGTGCGAAGCGTCCGCGAGGGGCGATTGCTCTACAGTGATGCCCATCGATTGTTGGGAATGAAGGGCGATACGTTCAACAAGTTTGCTGGCCAAGTTCTCGAAAGAACCAAGAATGAGCGGCAGTAAGCCCCTAACCAAATTCTTGCTCGATGCCAATCCGTTCATCGAAGCAAAGAACCGCTACTACGGGTTTGGAATCTGTCCCGGCTTTTGGAAGGCACTGCTCGATCAGCACGCAAAAGGAAGCGTTTTCAGCATCGATCAAGTCCATGATGAACTGGTCGCACAACTCGATGAGTTGTCCGAATGGGTGAAAGCCGATTGTCCGCCATCGTTCTTTAAGAAAACCCAGGATCAAGAGGTCGTCGAGAAATTCCAACGAATGATCAATTGGGTTTTCTCACAACCGTTCGATCCGCCGGCAAAAACCGAATTTGCATCCGTTGCTGATGGCTGGGTAATGGCCTATGCGTCCGTCAATGGACTCACGGTCGTCACACACGAAGAATACGCGCCCCGACTCGGGCCTACGATATCGCAAAAACAACGTTCGCAGCAAGATCATTGAGGAACAGCTCAACGACCCCGCGTATTTTGAGAAAATGTCATCATTGCTGGATGAGGTCATCGCGGCACGCAAGGCGGGAGCGATCGACTACGAGGAATATCTCAAGAAAATCGCGGCAATTGCGGCCAAAGTACAAGCGGGGCAGTCGGAAGAAACACCGTCTCAACTCGACACACCCGGCAAGCGGGCACTCTACAACAACCTCGGCAGTTTACCCGGCGGGCCTGCGACGGATGGTTCCGAGGACACGACCCACGAAACGTCAGCAGGTTTCGGCAGCTCCCTCGGATTGGCACTGAAAATCGACGCAGCCGTGCGTTCCGTCCGCCCGAACGGATGGCGCGGCGTCCAAGCATGCGAGCGCGTGATCAAAGCCGCCCTGTTCGAGATCCTAAAAACCGAGAGTGAAGTCGAACGGATTTTCAGCACCATCAGAGCTCAGAAGGAATACTGAGCCGACGCCAGAAACCAACCCTACCTCGCAGATCAACCTTGGCGAATTCGACGCCGACGTCACCTTGAAAGACATCAAGAACGTCCACCTCAGCGTCATGCCGCCGACCGGTCACGTCCGGATCTCGGCACCGCATCGGATGAGCCTGGACACGATCCGCGTCTACGCCATCTCCAAACTCAGTTGGATCAAGGACCAGCAACGCAAGCTCCGCGTCCAAGGCCGTGAAACACCCCGCGAATATCTCGAAGCCGAGAGTCACTACGTTTGGGGAAAACGCCGTCAACTCAGCATCATCGAAACCGACGCATCGCCACACATCGAGCTAACCCACAAAGCGATCCAGCTCCACGTCCGCCCCCGCACCGACGAAGCCAAACGCCACGCCATCCTCGAAGCGTGGTATCGTGACCAAGTTCGCAAAGCGGCATTGCCGCTGATCGCCAAATGGGAACCGATCATCGGCGTGCAAGTCGCTGACCTATTCATCCGCCGCATGAAAACAAAGTGGGGCAGTTGCAACCACACCGCCCGCACAATCCGCCTCAACACGGACCTAGCCAAGAAACCGCCCGAGTGTCTGGAATACCTCGTCATCCACGAGATGATCCACATCCACGAACCCACCCACAACGCCCGCTTCCGAAACCTGATGGACTTGCATTTGCCCAACTGGGGCCACCTGCGGCAGCGGTTGAACGAGCTACCTGTGCGGCATGAAACTTGGGGATATTGAAAATGGACGAGATCGATGCAGCCGATCCAAGTCACGACTCAGTTCGGCATGCTGCAAGCGAAATATATTCCTTAACCCGAGTTTCTGATCCAATAGTACTCAGACCCCATAACGATCTGTCCGCCTTGCCCTCCAATGGGAACAGGGCGGTTTAACTTTTCAATCGCCGTATTTTTGTGGTAAACTGGGCAAAACAGCAGGAGACAGAGAATGAACTTAGAGCTTCCACCCGAAACCGAAGTTTGGCTTCATCAGCGAGCAGCCAAAACAGGGATGACGGCCCAACAATTCGCATTGATGGTACTTCGCAACCAGTCGGTCGTCGAACCGGAGGTCGTTGAAGACGATCCGCCAAACGATCACGAACGATGGATTGCTGGCTTACGGGAATGGTCCAAAGATCATCCTGGCGGCACCCATTTCGTCGATGACAGTCGTGAAAGCATCTACGAAGGTCGCGGTCTGTGAGGGTTCTTGTTGATACGAATACTCTTCTTCGAATGGCACAACCAGAAACCGATGCGGCCGATTCCGCCTTAGATGCACTAGATCAACTTGGCAAAGCAGGATTTCGAAGCTGCATCGTTCCTCAAGTCATCTACGAGTACTGGGTTGTCGCGACCAGACCGCGTGAGCAAAACGGACTTGACCACCGACTTTCCCACGTCAATCGCGATTTAGAGCGTCTCCAGCAAGCGTTCTTGTTCTTGCGGGATGAGCGAGCGGTGTTCGAGCACTGGCACGACTTAGTTAGCCAACACGAAGTGCGTGGAAAGAATGCTCACGATGCCCGTCTTGTCGCTGCCATGCGTCGTCACGAAATCACGCATTTACTGACAAACAATGACCGTGACTTCAAACGGTTTCCCGGAATTACGATTCACACGCCGAGGAAGGCAATTTAACTGACCATGATGACACTGCCGTCTAGCTTACCAGAGCCGGAACGGGTGGCCGATACCGTTGCTTTTGGTTCCGGTCATCTTTTTGTCCACCTTTCTGTCATCCGGAGAGTGAAGTCGAACGGATTTTCAGCGTCATCCAAGCTGAGAAGGAATACTGAGCCGATGCCAGAAACCAGTTCGACATCACAGATCAATCTCGGCGAATTCGACGCCGACGTCACGTTGAAGGACATCAAGAACGTCCACCTCAGCGTCATGCCGCCAACCGGTCATGTCCAGATCTCGGCACCGCACCGGATGAGCCTGGACACGACCCGCGTCTACGCCATCTCCAAACTCAGTTGGATCAAGGACCA
>JBDNIG010000047.1:0-2613 GCA_041688415.1 Rhodopirellula sp.
ATAACTTGTGGGTAACTGACGGGGCCAGGTAACTGACGGGGCCACGAACTTGGAAGAGCCGTCCAAACAATGAAACGGATTTCTCGTCAGTGGGGGGCAGTCAATTTTGTGTGTCCGTTGGTTGTGTTTGTGTCTTCTGTTCAAACGCTCGAATTTTTCGGGCCGAAATACTGCGGAACTCCCAAGGCAGCGTCGCGTTCTTGGGAAGCCCGATCACTCGCGTTGGTGCGATCGACGTCGATCGACTCGTGTGTGCATCCTCTTCATGCAACCGCGCCGCGTCGCTGATCGCCAAATGTTCGGCGCCCGCGGCGCGAACTTCACGTCCGTCGTGAATGGCGACGGCTACGATCGGCCCATCGCCGTGGTGGACATGGTTGAAATCGTGCGTGGGTTGGCTGGGAAACTGCGCGCGAGAACTCTCAGCTCGGACCGGATAGCAGGCCATTAGGCAGCTAGCGGGTTGCCCGCTAAATAGTGTCCCGTCAGGGCAATTGCCATGGCGTCGGCGACGTCGTTGGGTTCGGGGACCGATTCCAGACCGAGCTGTAGTTTGACGGCGAGCTGCATCTGTGTCTTGGACGCGCGACCGTTACCCGTCATGACTTTCTTCACGCGGGTCGGTTCGTAATGGCAGATTTCCAGCCCCGCTTCGCCGGCCGCGAGGCAGATCACCCCACGGGCGTGGCCCATCAAGATTGCGGTGCGGGGACGTTCGTAATGCGAGAACAATTGCTCGAGTGCCATCGCATCGATGGGGTGCGCCGCGATGACTTCCCGAATTCCATCGCTGAGTTCCTTCAAACGCATCGGTAGCGTATCGCGGGCGCGGCTGCGGACAACGCCCGCCTCGACCAGTCGCAAGCTGCCGCCGTCGCGGCAGACGACGGCGTAGCCGGTCGTATTGAGCCCGGGGTCGATGCCCAGAATGCATTGATACGCGCCAGGACGATCGGCTACGAGCTGCGTTCCCACGACGTTCCCTCTTTTTTGTCCAAAAGTGCGACGCCGAGCGCGGCCAAACGGTCGCGAATGGCGTCACCCGTGGCGTAATCTTTGCGCTCACGAGCTTCTTTGCGAAGTTCGATCAACAATCGCACGACACCATCGAGCAACTCGGTCGCGGATTCATCGCCACCCGCAGCGATCGGCGGACGAACGAATAAGCCGAGCACGCGGGCTAGTTCCGCGATCACGGTGGTGGCACGGACGAGCCGAGCCACGGCCGGTGATTCAGCCCCACTGTTCGCGGTCAGTTTTTCAGCGTCGATGTACCGATTGAGTGTCCGCAGGGAATCGAACAAGACGCTGATTGCCAAACCGGTATTGAAGTCATCGTCCATCGCGGCGAGGAACTTGGTGCGGATGACGTGAATTTCGCTCAGCAGTTGATCCGGGCCAGGATCAAATTCGCCTGCCGTGCGCAGGCGTGGCGCATCGAGCTCGTAGAACGTCTGCCCGGAGACTTCGGCGAAACGATCAAAGAACCGGTAGAAGGCTTCGAGCGATGTGCCCGCTTCGGCGAGTGTTTCTTCGTTGTAGATGATCGTGCTGCGGTAGTGGGTTCGCAGTAGAAAGAAACGAATCCGTTCCCCCGTTTGGGTCCGGATCAGCTCGGCCAAGCCACCGGCACCCTTGCTACGGCTGATCTTTCCCGAGGCCGCTTTCTCGACCGACTCGGTGGCTTCGACTGCAGCGTTATCGCGATCTCCCTTGCCACCGATTTTGCCTTTTTCGCCAGCCCGCATCAGACCATTGTGCATCCAGTATTTAACCATCGGTGCGTCGTGGCGGCACGTGCTTTGAGCCCGTTCGTTTTCGTTGTGCGGGAACATCAGGTCCAGTCCCCCGCCGTGGATGTCGAAGGTTTCCCCCAGAATCTCATGGCTCATCGCCGAGCATTCAATGTGCCATCCCGGTCGTCCGTCACCCCACGGGCTCTCCCAACTCGGCTCGCCGGGGCGGGCGGATTTCCACAAGGCAAAATCGCCGGGGTTTCGTTTCTTGGCCGCCGCACCGCCGCCTTCGCCCTGCTGAGCATCGACGCTGCGGTTGGACAATTGGCCATAGCCGGCGTCCTTGGTGACGTCGAAAAACACGTCGCCGTCGACCGCGTATGCGAACCCTTTTTCTTCGAGCGATCCGATAAACGCAATGATTTGGTCCATGTGATCGGTGGCGCGAGGCAGATGATTGATCTGGTTCACGCCGAGCTCTTTCAGGTTGGCGAGATAATCCGCCGTCATTTCGACGGCAATTTGGCTCATCGGGATCCCGCGTTCTTGACTCGTTTTGATCAGTTTGTCGTCCACATCGGTGATGTTGACCACGAACGTGACGTCGTAGCCGCAGTACGTGAGGAACCGCTTGATCGTGTCAAAGATGACCGGGCCGACCATGTGTCCAATGTGCGATTCGGCATAGACGGTCGGGCCGCACAAGTACATGCCCACACGCGGCGGACGCAGTGGCGTGAACGGCTCTTTGGTCTTGCTGAGCGTGTTGTAGACCCGGATCGAAGGGCGAGGATCGGGATGGGTGTCAGCAAGGACGGGCGAGGTGGCAGTCGTACTCATCATTTCACGAGCGAAAATGGAAGGGACGGGTGTCAAT
>JBDNIG010000048.1:0-5319 GCA_041688415.1 Rhodopirellula sp.
CGAGGACCCGTTTTCCTCGCAGGAGGGTGTCCACCTCATCGGTGTCGAGCACGACGGGATCACGCCGCAATAGGTCTTCGATGTTCAAGGCCCGCAGCGGAATTTCTTTGGTTCCGGCCATCGCGTCTTCGAATCGCGGCAGCACGCGGACATTCAATCCGGCCGCGATGCACTGGTTCGTTAATCGTCGCAACGATCCGCCATCGAGTGTCCCAGCGGGCACCAACACATCCGCCGCGCCGATCTTCTCAGCGACCTTGACAACGTCACCCAAGTGTCCGAGCACGGGCACGCCGCCGAGAATTGCTTTGCGGCGAAAGACCGCCGAGTTGGCCAATAACGCATTGACGCGGCACGGCATCAACTGATTGGAATTGATTTGCGATGCGAGCATGCCGGTGTGATGGTCGGTGCCAATCAACACCGCGGCGCGTTTCCGACGACTCGACAGCGTATTGCCGAAGAACTCATCGGAGAACCGCCAAGTACACCGGAGGCCACCGACCACGAATACCGTCAACAACGCATCGAGGAGGATTGCCAGACGCGGGATCGCACCGTCAAACGACAGCACGAAATAATCAAGGAATGCGACCGCGAGCATCGAGATCAAGGTCACCTTCAGCAGCGATCGCAAGTCGGCAAAGGTGACGTATCGCCACCAACCATGGAAGTGGGATCCAAAATAGAATACCGCCAGCTTGACGAGCACGACGGGACCGAGGGTGGCCCAAAATATGCGAGTGCTATTGGTGCTTGCTTGAAAGTTATAGCGGGCGAAGTACGCGAGGGCGTAGATGGCGGCAAACAAGCCTACGTGCAGGGCAACCAAGATCGGTAGCCGCACCGCGGACTGCTGAATGGCGGGTGCCACGCGTGCCAAGACTCGGTGTAGCCGTGATTCAACGGATGACTCATCCGCATCTTGCGCGGCACTATTGGAAGGATTGAGAGTTGCCAACGGTTCAGACTAGATTGAGTGAGAAAAAATGGATCCTGTCAGGTTCGCTCGGGAGTATCTCGACAGAATGCGGAAATACTCATCCATGCGGTTGGTGCGATCGACCTCCGGTTCGTGGCTGAACAGAACTTTCGAATGATGGCGACTGAAACGATGCTATCCCTGGCATGTAACGAAGTTTAGTTCAGAGTCGACGAAAATCAAGTTCAACGGATGGGGTATTTCTGAGGGCCAGGTGGGGTGGGTAGTTTGTGGGACTGGGGGCAGGGGTCGGGGGTGGCGTGGCAAATATCGCGGCTTGGTGGGTAAGTTCGGTATATGCCGTTCTGATACGGGTTGAGCCAGAGGTTTGGGAAATGAAAAAGTTAAAATGAGAACTGAAAAATGCAAAATTGTCCCACAATCACTTGGTGTTTTGCATTTTTCAATTCTTATTTTTCACTTTTCAATGAATCATACACCCGTCAATGTGCCGTGTATCGAGTTGCAATCCGTACTC
This sequence comes from Rhodopirellula sp., assembly GCA_041688415.1. Taxonomy (GTDB): domain Bacteria; phylum Planctomycetota; class Planctomycetia; order Pirellulales; family Pirellulaceae; genus Rhodopirellula. The sequence goes on from JBDNIG010000048.1 coordinate 1,461, forward strand.
AGTATTTTGCCAGCCCAGGTGATGGACTGGTAGGGTCGCCCCGTTGGGGCAACGCTGTGAAGCATTTATTCCCCGTGATTTGCGTTCCCAGGCGGGAGCCTGGGAGCGAGAATACTTGTTCCCGGGCTCTGCCCTCTTTATCCTACACATCTTTTTTTCAACAAAATCAGTCTCCCCTCTCCCCCGAAGAGGTCGTGCGGCTTTTAAGTTGTGGCAGTGTAACGATTTACCTCTCCCAGCGAAGCTGGGGGAGGTCGAGCGACGCCGTTCAGGCGTTCGCGAGGGAGGGGGGCCTACACAGCGACGGTTGCCATGCGGTTTGCCGTACACAACGCTCAGCACCGAGCCCCCTCCCGAACGGCGGCGAAAGGCCGCGTTCTACCTCCCCCAAAGCAAAGCTGTGGTGGAGGTAAGTTACTGCGACGTCTTCACTTAAAAGCCGCACGACCTCAGCGGGGGAGAGGGGAGCCAGGAATTTGCTCGCGGCACCCGGCCGCTTACGCGTCTCGGCTCATGCAGCCAAACCCTGATTTTACACGTTGACGACCGGTAGCCGAGTCTCGGAGAGACTCGGCTACTCATCGGGCGGGGCGAGTCTAAGTGCTATTTTGACTTGGCTTTGCCTTTCGGTTTGGCTTTGCCGTTCGCGGGAGTCGTTGCGTTGGCATGACCGTTGGTGTGGTTCTGGCCATTTACTTTCGGCGTTGCGACGCGACCAGAACGCTCAGCACTTGCGGACTTGGACGTCGAACGGGTGTAGTCACTGCGATAGTAACCGTAGTAACCACCGTCGGCGTCGAACGACTTGCTCGCTCCATAGGTATTGAGCATGCAGCCGACAAAATTGCCGCCGGCGGTTTCGACACGGCGGAGCGTGTTGACGACTTCATCACGCCGGACCTTCGCGACGCGGACGACGAGGATGGCACCGTCAAGACGGGGCAGCACGACGACGGGGTCGGAGACGGCCAAGACAGGCGGCATGTCCACGAGCACGAAGTCAAAGTGAGATCGCGCGGTGGCGAGTACCTCATCGAGTTCTTCGGACTGCAAGAATTCGGCGGGCGAGGCGCTCAATGAGCCAGCCGGCATCACGTACACGTTTTCGGCCTTGGTCTCTTTGACGGCTTCGTCAAAACTGATGTGGCCTTCGAGCAGATCACACAGTCCATTTTCTTTGCTGATGTTGAAGAATTTGTGAATGCTGGGACGTCGCAGATCGGCATCGATGACCAGCACCTTCAGGCCGATTTGAGCGAATGAGACGGCGAAATTGGAGACCACGGTTGACTTCCCATCGCCCTGCATGGGGCTGGTGAATCCGATCGTCCGCAGCTCTCCGCTGCGGATTTCCGGCAACAGCATCGTCCGTCCCAGGCGGAACGCTTCGGCATCGGGCGACTCGCCGGTAGCAATCAACCCGTCCACGCCTTTCTTCATGGAGTTCAGTTTGCCGACGCGTCCGAGGCTGGTCAGACTGATGGCTTCGTCGAGTTCGGCAGCGGATCGGAAGCGACCGTCACGCAGGTCATTGGCAACGGCTAAGAACAATCCGGAGAACAGACCCAGCATCAGGCCACCGAGACCACAGAGGGAAAGTTTCGGCCACGATTTCTCACCCTGGCGGGGAACTTCTAGAAATTCATAGAGATATCCACTGAGTCCGCTTGCCGTATCGAGATCGCGGAGCTGTTGCACGATGCTCTCAAACAAAGCTTCTTGGCGTTTAATCTTTTTCTGCAGCACCATGTCGGTGAGTTCGTACTCGATCAGTTCCTTGGCTTTGCGTTCGGCATCAGCGGCGAGGTAAGTCAATTCTTTGCGACGCTCGGTCAGTGTGGCGAGGTCATGATTGAGAAACCCGACATACGCTTTGAGCAAACCTTCCGGGGTCAGCGAGCTTTCGCTGAACCCGAGTTTAGGGTTGGTGATATCTTGCTTTTCCTTCAGAAACTCTTCAACGAGTTCGATTTGACCTTGGATTTCCTGCACCTTGGGGTGCTCTTCTCCGAAGAGTCGCGACAATCGTTTTCTCTCGCTGCTGAGTTCGAGCAGGTACGTCATTTCAGTGCGCGCCTCTTCCGCCTTCGCAGGCATCGCTGCTTTGAATTCGGCGCTATTGGACGCGTTCATTTGCAACCCGGCAAAGACACCGAGTCGCTCGAGACTCTCGCTATCGATCAACGCCAATTTGTCGAGGTGGTCGGCGGGGTTATCCGATCCGTCCATTTCCTTCAGCGTGACGTCGACGCGTTGCAGTCGCGTTCGCACCGTCGATTCCTTAATATCGAGGTCGAGCAATTCTTCTTGGAGACGGCGATAGCGGTCTTGATAAACATTGCTACTGCCCTCTCCTTGGAAGAACAGCGGTGCGGCTTGCCGCGACTGCATGTGCTCTTGCTCGGCGGCGATCAAGTCGGCTTCGATGTCCTGTTTGGCTTCGTTGACCATCTCATTGGCGCGGCCCATCAACTGTTCCACCTGCGCGATAATGAACTGCTCGTAGCGGTGCATCACGGCCGTTAGGATCAACTGAGTGTCGTCGGCGTCGGTGTGCGTCAGCGTCACGCGGAGACTGCGTGCCGCCTTGGCGGAGCCTTCCCCACCCTTGGCGATGGAGAGATGATCGACGACATAATCGGTGGCATCGAACCCCGGTCGCTCAGCGTTGAGGTGCTGGACGATCGACGGCAGCTTGGTAAGCTCGCTTTCTTCGAGGGCCTCGCCCACGATCATCCGGCTTTTGATTAACTGGATGTGGTTGGCGAGAATATCTTCTTCGATCATCTCCTGGCCGGTGCCATCGGAATTCAGCCCCGCACTCTTTTGGTTGACGAGCACCGTCGCACTGGATTGGTACCACACCTGGGCGTACTTCGCGTAGGCCACGCCCGCGGTGAGGCCGCAAATGGCCAGGAAGAGGATGATCCAGCGCTGGCGATGGAGAATCTGCAGCACATCGAGCGAGTCGGCCTGATCGTCGTCGGGCTTCGGTCGCGTCAGGGAGTGAATGCGATTCTTAGGTTCGTTGGGTTCCGCCATAATCATTCAGTTCATCCCCACGTGGAAAAGCGACCACGCCTAGCTTGTTTAGGTAAGATGTAGTGGACTGGGGGCTTTTGCGTCCCCGATGAGATGTTCAATAATCCTCCGCATTCCAGTGATCGTCAAGGCAAAAAAATGCTGCCTGATCCGATTTGCTAGCAGTCTCAGCGTTAACCCGCACAACCGGCGCAAACGGATTGGATCACGGTAGTCAATGCGAGATTGATGCAACGGTACAGCGGTCGCAGGAACGGGGGGCACGTATGCACCGCGGCGTGCCAGCAATGCGGAGATCCAGCCCGCTACGCTATTTGGGAAAGTCATTCGGGATCATTCACGTAGCGAAATCCACTCGCGTCGACCAATGTCAACCCTTTTTCTGGGGGCATTGGCCCAGCACTACGTACTTTGTCGATCCTTTGCGATCGAACCTTGAGCGGAACAACACAATTCGCCCGACGCGTCCGCGATCGATTGAGTGATTCAATGAGCCGGGACACGTAAGCGGTCGGGCGGCGTTTTAGTGTCGTCTTTCGCTCCGCGAAAGCAACGCTCCACGCAACTTTCGCGGAGCGAAAGGCGACAATTGGCAACGTTCCACGCCGCTTTCGCGAGGGATGTCGATTGAATTACTGACGATTTTTTATTTGGTGTGCGTCAGCCTGGACCGCTCAACCTTTGGGGTTGACGCCACTATTCCGTCATCCCTTTTTGTTCCACTGGTCAGCTCCATTTTACCTCTCCCGACGAAGTTGGGGGAGGTCGAGCAGAGCCGTTCAGGCGAATGCGAGGGAGGGGGCCGGCCAACCGTTTC
>JBDNIG010000352.1:0-19242 GCA_041688415.1 Rhodopirellula sp.
AGACGCTTCATTGGTTCGACGTCTGCCAACGTCGATCCGAGACCGAACCGGATCAAAACCGTATTGCTGGTTTCATAGGGAGTCATTTGCTGCGATATCAGTTGCCGGATAGTTCGTTGATGCAGCGATCCGACGCGGCGCTGCTACACAAGCCGCACCTGCACCGAGCGGCCGCCGCGATCGATGAACGCGATTTCGACGGCGCACAACAGCACATCGACACGATGTTGTCGATTAACCGCGTCGACCCCCAAATCACCGAGTTATTATTGCCACGTCTCAAGGCGGCCGGCCGCGATGCCCAAGCCGACTCGCTTTCTGAACGACTTCAACAGACTCGTTGTGTTTGCGGGAGGTGTGCCGAATGTGCTCGGAGTGCCAGTATTTCGGATTCCTTGGAATGCAGCGGTCGCGATTGAGTTGGCAGTTTGCGTTCGGTCCAATCGCAAATCGGTCCGATGATTGAAGCATGCACGGGCAATTCATTCGTTAGAAATCGATTGTCCCACCACCGCCTGCGAATGGACTCGTATGTTTCCGCTGATGTCTCGCTGCCGTCAATTGCGCCAACTCACCTTGTCGTGGCGGGGTGTATCATCGTTTTTGGGATGCATTGCACTGACGATCGCGATCACCGGTTGCCATTCACCGGTCAGGGCGCTCGTGGGCGGCAACATGAATCTTGCTGGCGACATGGGCATTGATGGCGACGTCAGGATGAGCGGAAAGATGGTGACGGTTTCCCGCAGCGACAATACCGCCTCACCGATTCAAAGCGTCGTGATCGATGGTCGACCTGGCAACGCCAGCGGCCGGATCGCGATCGTCGATGTGGACGGTTTGATCGTCAACCGCAATTTCAGCGGACTCAACTCGATGGGTGAAAATCCCGTCGCGTTATTTCGCGAAAAAATGCGTCGCATTGAGTGTGATGGTTCCATCTCCGCCGTCGTCCTGCGGATCAATACGCCCGGTGGTGGCGTGACGGCCACGGACATTCTCGCCCATGATGTGACCCGGCTGAAACAATGCCGAGACATCCCGGTCATCGCTTGTTTGATGACCACGGGCTGTGGCGGTGGATACTACCTGGCCACCCATGCTGACCAGATTGTGGCCCATCCGACTTCGGTGGTCGGTGGCATCGGTGTGATCCTGAACAGTTACAACATGGAAGACACGCTGGGGCAGTACAATATTGTGCCGGTGCCCGTTAAGTCCGGTGACAAGATCGATTTGGGATCGCCGCAGCGGACAATGAAAGTGACCGAGCGAGCGATTTTGCAAGCGATTGCGGACCAATTCCATGATCGATTCATTGAGCAAGTCCAGCGTTCGCGCGGCACCAAACTACGAGTAAACCAACCGCTTTTGGCTCTCGGTCTGAGCGATCAACTGCATGACACCGGCGCGAGTGGCGATGAGCCAAGTTCATCGAGTGAGGCCGATGATCTGTTTGACGGGCGAGTGTGGACGGGACTGCAAGCGGTCGAGCAAGGTTTGGTCGACCGTACCGGGTACCTCGATGACGCCATCGATATCGCTGGGCGATTGGCGGGGCTGCCCGCCGACGCGCCCGTGGTGCTGCTGCGCCGGGACAATGATCGGGCGTTGAGCGAATTTGACGTCACGCCGAATTCACCGATGAGTTCGTTGTTGCCGATCAGCATCCCCGGACTGGATCGAGCTAAGATGCCAACGTTCTTGTATCTCTGGCAACCCGAGCCCAGTTTCGTCACCGCGGCTGGCTAAGATCGTCGGAACAATAACTGGCGGCCTAGTCGTAGTGGATCTTGTTAAAGATCCGGTGCAGGAGGGATCTTTAACAAGATCCACTACGGCAGTTATTGCAGGAGGGATCTTTAGCAAGATCCACTACGACAATTATTGTTCCGATGGCCGCTCAGTTCTCATTCGGTTTTTTAGCCTGAGAGCGGATTGAAACGCTGTTGGCGTGCGCGGTGAGACCTTCTTTTTCCGCCAGCCGAACGACGTCCGCTGCGATCGCATGGGTGGAGTCGGTCGTGAATGTGGTGACGCTTCCGGATCTCAAAAAACTATTGACGGACAGACCTTCGGCCCACTTGCAGGTGCCGCCGGTGGGCAACACATGACTCGGTCCGGCCGCGTAGTCGCCCAGGGCAACCGGGGTGTGGTGGCCTAGAAAGGCGGCACCGCTGTTGCGAATTTTCTCGATCAATTCGTCCGGGTTGGCCGTTTGGATGTGCAGGTGTTCGGGAGCAAACGAATCGGTCAGCGCGCAGGCTTGAGCGGCATCGCGCACGAGGATCAGGGCACCGAAGTCCGCCAGCGCGTCCCGCACCAAATCGCTCCGCTGCAATTCCGCGAGCTGAGAGTTCAGTTCCGTTTGAACCTGGTCGATCAACTCCGGGTGCCAGGTAATCAAGATCGACGATCCCGGTGAATGTTCGGCTTGCGCGAGCAGGTCAGCGGCGACATAGGCGGGCGACGCCGTTTCATCGGCCAGCACGATGACTTCGCTGGGGCCCGCAAAGGAATCGATATCGACGGTCCCGAAAACATGTTTTTTGGCGAGGGCGACGAATAGGTTGCCGGGCCCGACGATTTTGTCGACGGCGGGGAGGGCATCACAGCCATAAGCCATCGCGGCGACCGCCTGCGCTCCGCCACAACGATAGACTTCGCTCAGCCCAAGTTCGTGACACGTGGCGAGCATGTCGTCGTTATACGCACCAAATGGGGTGGGCGGCGCGACGACGGCGATCTCGGTGACGCCAGCGACTTGGGCGGGCACCGCCGTCATCAGCACGGTCGATGGGTAGGCTGCGGCGCCGCCGGGAACGCAGATGCCGACTCGCCGGAGGGGAACGTAACGCTGCGTCAACCGCACGCCCGGTCGCGGCCGGATGGTCACGTCACTATGCCGGATCGCGGTTTGGAACTGGACGATGTTATCGCGAATCCGGCGAATCGACTGCAATAACTCCGGATCGGCCGCGGCGTGGGCAGCAGCCAAATCAGCGGCGGGAACGCGGAGGGTCTGCGCCGTCAGGTCCGCGCCATCGAGCGCGGAGGTGTACCGCAGCAGCGCGGCGGTCCCCTCGGCCTGCACGTCCTGGCAGATCGTCTCGACCACCTCGACCGGAGTCAGCGGTTTGCCGAAGACGGCCTGCGTCAGTTCACGCCCGCGAGGGCTGACCAAGTCGCCGCGAGGGCTGAGTTTTTCTCGTAGCTCGGCGAGCACCTCATCGCCGCCCTCTCGCGCGTCGACGAATCGGATCACAGATTCAGTGGGTTCGGACGTCATGAAAATTCAAAGTGTGGGGTGGCGGGAGAGATGAGGGGCAGAAAAACGGGACTCGATGCGATAACCTAAACGTCCCCGCGAGCCTGCGAAGCGATCCGATATCAATACCGGCGGAACATGATTGCAAATTGCAAAATGAACATTGCCAATTGAAGCCAGCCACCATCTTAACGACGCCATCGCCACTTGCTAAGCCTCTCCCCCCTTCTCGCCCTCTCCCCCCGCTCCCTTTTTTCCCCGCTCTTGAGATGATCGATTTGCGAAGCGATACGGTCACCCAACCCACCGCCGAAATGCGGCATGCCATGGCCCATGCCCGCGTCGGTGATGGGGTGATCGATGTCGATCCCACGGTCGATCGACTCGAGCGCGCGACGGCCGCGCTGCTCGGCAAGGAGGCCGCGTTGTTCATGCCCAGCGGCACGATGACGAATCAGGTCGGCGTCCGGATCCACTGCGATCGTGGCAGCGAGTTTTTGTGCGAAGCGGACTGTCATATCTATCAGTACGAGCAAGGAGCGTTTGCCCAATTGTCCGGATTGGTGGCCCAGCCCATTGCGGGGCGTGAGGGGGTGCTCGGACTCGATCACGTTCGCGAGGCCATTCGTCCTGAGAATGACCACATGGTGCGGACCCGACTATTGTGTTTGGAGAATACGCACAATCGCTGGGGTGGCCGCGTGATGCCTCAGGACACGGTCGATTCGGTTTGTCACTGGGCTCGCGAACATGGATTGAAAACGCATTTGGACGGAGCTCGGATCTGGAACGCGGCCGTTGCTACGGGATTGGAGTTGACTCAGATGGTCGCGTCGTTCGATTCCGTGAGCGTGTGTTTCAGCAAGGGACTCGGTGCACCGGTGGGTTCGGCGTTGGTTGGTTCGCAAGACTTCATTGACAAGGCTCGTCGGGGGCGCAAGTTGTTCGGGGGCGCGATGCGGCAGGCCGGTATCATCGCCGCCGGTGCTCTGTATGCTTTGGAACACCACCGTGATCGGCTGCACCTCGATCATGAGGCGGCTGAGCAACTCGCCGATGCCGCGACGGGCATCGCCGCCGTGACGGTACGTGGCGGACGGGTCGATACCAATATCGTTGTGTTGGAGATTGATCCGAAGTGGGGTTCGGCTGCCGAACTGCAATCGCGGCTGTTCGCGGCGGAGGTGGATAGCTTCGCGATGGGTGACCAAGTCATTCGGTTTGTCACGCACCTGGACGTGACACCGGAACAGCTATCGCGGGCGTGCCGTATCCTACGTGATGTCATGGCGGCAGCGTGAAGTCCGTCTTGATCCGTCTGGCCGCCATCGCCGGTGTATTCGTGATTGCCGTGGCGGTGAGATGGCCGTCGTGCGGCGACAGTTTCTGGGTGGACGAGCTGCACACGGCGTGGTGCATCGACGGCACGTTTGATCAGGTTGGCGAGCGGGCGACGATCGGCAATCAACAACCGTTCTACTTTGGTGCTCTCTCCATGTGGCAGCGTTGCCTGCCCACGACCCTGGTCGCGGTCTACGGCATCGAGGCAGCACTGCGGGCGACGAGTGTATTGCTGACGGCGTTGTCGGCGGCCTGGTTGGTGGCGATTGTCGGCGGTGCTCGTTTGCGAAAGTTAGCGAAACGGGGCGAGTCTTCCGATAACGCCATGGAATCGCACACCACGATCCGTTCGCTTCTCGCGTGCAACGGCAACGTGCTCGTCGGAGGTGCTGCCGCGGGGCTCGCTCTTGCGATCGATCGCGATGCGATTTTCTTCGGCACCGAGTTGCGTCCCTACGCAGCGGTGATTTTCCTCACCACGGCGGCCCTCGCTCTCGCCCGCCGGTTGATCGAACAGGAAGCACCCGGCGTCGGTTCGTGTACCGATGAAGATGTTGTTGCGCCAGCGACGGTCCGGGCTGGTGGTTGTGCGATGCGCGTCGCCCTGCATGGGCTCGTGCTGATCGCTGCAGCGATTCACATCACCTCATTGATCGTGCTCGCACCCCAAATGCTGGTCTTCACAGTGAGCGATATGTGGCGACATCGCACCGCCTCGCGATCACGTCTCGCCGTGTTGCTGACGCACGGTGGCGCCGGGCTGGCTTGGGTCGCGGTGGCGATTTTGTGGAGCCGTTCGCATGCTGGGTTGTGGCAATCACGAGGTAACTGGGGTTCCTTTGCCACGGTCAATGGCTGGAGCGACGTTTGGCAAATTTGGCCATGGTGGGCACTGGTCGTGCTGCCGATTGCTGGTTGGGCGACTGCGTGTCGGCTGCGCGGTGCATCGTTTCGAGACGCGATCGGGCAACGCGACGTGATGATGGCGTCGCTGATCCTGGCAGGCGTGATCGGTTCCACGCTCGCGTGTTACCTGTTGTCCGCTTGCGCTGGCATTCCGCTGTGGCATCGACGCTACCTGATCGCATCATTGCCGATGCTGTGCGCGGTGATGGGGTGGTTCATCGGAGCGATTGATAATTCAGAGCACGCTGTTCCCGGCTCGCCGCAAATCACCTCGATGAAGAGGAGAGTGAAGACTTCGTTGGAACGATTTGGATTTCCAGTCTACCGCGTCGGTCTCGTCGTCGTCTGTTTGCTGCTGCTGACCTATCGCCAGGGAACGTTGACGACGTGGTACCGCGGTGAATCGCAACTCATACGGCGTGGCGAAAACTGGAAGACGGCAGTGGCAATGGTTCGAAACTCAGCCGTCGCCGGGGACCAGGTTTGGGTCGATGCGGGCCTGATCGAACAGGAGGGGCAACCGACACTCGTGACCGATCTGAGGATGGAAGAATACTTGAGGTACGTCACGGCGGGGCCGTACCGGTTGGGCCGGCACGTTCATCCGATCGGGATCGGTCGTGGCGCGATCTCGGCCTGGCTCGACCCGCACGCTCACGGCGTGCCCGACGGATACGCAGCGTCTCGGTTCTTAATCACGCGACGTCGGTCGCGAAGAGTCAATCATTTGCCAGCGGAAATCGCTGCCTATCGATTCGGGAGCGTTACGGTTTTGCTTCGGAAGTAAAGCCCTGGAGTGCCGCACGCAGCGGATCATCGTCAAGGCCACAGAACCCACGGTGCTCGCGCCGCCGCCAGCCTTCGGCATGTTCGAACTTGCCACTGAGCTGGCCCACTGCCCGTGAGTCCTCGAGCATGGTTTCGAGATAACTCTCCATGCCCTGGCTCTCATCGAGCCACTGCTTTTGACTGGCGTGGCAGCCCAGCGCCTGGGTTTTCTTTTCGATGACCGACGACGTATTGACGAAGAAGTGCGGTGTAACCAGTTCGCCCGTGGGCTGGCGATTGCCCAGCGGTTGGGCGTGGTAGACGGTAACCGGGTCATAGTACGGCGGCGTGGGCGGTATGCTTTCCAGGTTGGGCATCCCGTGGCTGAACGCGGCGCTCACACCGAGCCTGCAGGCGATCTCATGATCTTCCATGTAGTCGACCGGCGAGTGGACGAGCACAACCGACGCTTTGGATTGACGGACGACCGCAGTCACTTTCTGCAGGTTTTCGGTCGTGTAAGCGATTTCCATGTCGTGGCAAATCGGCTCGTAAAATCGTGCGCCGATCAACTCCGCCGCGTTCCGAGCTTCCTTGAGCCGCGTCGCCGCACAGGATTCGCGGTCCAACGTCGTACTGCCACGCGACCCGTCAGCCACGTTCATGTAATGCAGATCCCAGCCTTGCTCGGCGAGCAACAACATCGTGCCCGCGAACAGAAATTCGATGTCATCGGGATGAGCGGCAACGGCAAGTGCAGACGGCATGAATTATTCCTAGGGGAAAACGTAGGACAGGCTTCTCGCCCGTCAGGGACGGTTCGATAGACTCGGCGTCTGTCGTGGATGGTTTGACGGACTGGAAGCCTGTCCCACTCGATCACCTCGACGACGACGTCTTCGTCAACTTTATCGCTGAGTACCCGGCGGTCGGCAACCCGGGAGACGTGTGGTTCCAGGTAATCCTCCAGTGACGGGCCACTTCTTCGTCGCTCCAGGTGGCGGCGACATCCGGCCTGGACCGGAGAATCAAGTGAAAATGGTTCGTCAAAATGGCGGATTCCGATACGCGGATTGCGATACACTGTGTGCTCCAACCATTCTCGCTCGAATCAAGTTTATAGGAGTGCCAAGATGACTGCATGTTTTTCGCTGGCCAGCAGCGTCCGCTTATTAGGCTTCGCGACGCTTGTCGTCGCCTTCTCTGTTTCGTGTGCTGGCCAAACGGTGGATGCGGACTTATTGCTCGCCGGTGGGACTTTGCATGTTGGCGATGGCACTGCGGGCCGAGTCGGTGACGTAGCGATCCGAGGGGATCGCATCGTCGCAGTCGGTCAATTTCAGTACGGCGAGATCAAGCAGAGAATCGATTGCGATGGGCTGGTTGTCTCACCGGGCTTCATCGACTTACACAATCACAGCGATAAATCAGCGACCAAGCAAGAAACGCGGGCCGTCGCCAATTTTTTGACGCAAGGTTGCACGACAATCGTCACTGGCAACTGCGGCAGCGGACCAATCCAGGTTGATTCGTACTATCGAAAGCTGGACGATCTTGGCGTCGGTGTCAATGTAGCGCACTTGCTGCCACAGGGGACTTTGCGTCGCGAAGTGATGAAAAGTGAGCGACGAAGTGCTACCGACGAAGAATTGCAACGCATGAAGACGCTTGCCGCCGAAGCGATGCGGGATGGCGCGTGGGGCATGTCCAGCGGTTTGATCTACGTGCCCAGTTCTTACGCTGATACGAAGGAACTGGGGCAGATTGCCAAGGTCGTTGCCGAGCACGGTGGCATCTATGCCAGCCATATCCGCAGTGAAGGAACCGGATTGCTTGATGCGATCAACGAGGCGTTGGAAATTGGTCAGTCCGCTGACATTCCCGTTCATATTTCACACTTCAAATCGTCTGGCAAGGATTCGTGGGGATTGGTACGGATCGCCGTTGACTTGATTCGCCAGAGCCGAGAAGCGGGCAGGATCGTGACAGCGGATCAATACCCTTACACCGCGTCGAGCACCTCTTTATCGGCAACCTTCATTCCAGCTTGGGCACGCGCCGGCGGACACAAGAGAATGTTGGAACGTTTCGAAGACGGTGACGCTGATCGGGTCGCCGCGGCCGTCCACAAGAAACTGGCAATCACCGATCAAGGTCAAAGAATCCAAATCGCGTCGTACGCCCCCGAACCGACTTGGGCGGGACGTCGGCTCAGCGAGATCGCCGAGGAACAAGGCATCAGTCCGTTTGATTTAATTCGAAAGATCGAACGTGGTGGCGGCGCATCGGTGGTCAACCACGGCATCAACGAACAAGACGTACGTTATGTGATGCAGCAACCATGGGTCGCGACAGCTTCGGATGGCAAGTCACGGATACCCAGCCCCGAAATGCCGCACCCACGCAACTACGGGACCTTTCCCCGCAAGATCGGCTATTACTCGGTTCGCGAGAACGTCATTCCGCTGAAGGGCGCCATTCGCAGCGCGACTGGTTTACCCGCTGATATTTTGGGAATGAAGGATCGTGGATATCTCAGGATGGGACACTTCGCCGACGTGGCCGTTTGGGACAAAGACGCCTTGATTGACGAAGCCACGTTCACATCGCCTCATCGGTACTCGCAAGGCGTACGATACTTGTTGGTCAACGGCATGCCCGCGATTTGGGATGCTCATCTAACGGGTGCACTCGGTGGACGTAGCTTGCGTCATGAATGATGCCACTCCGGCTTACTTCATCGTCCACTCTGGCGGAGGTTCAATTTCGTCGGCGACGGCGCCGCCTTGGCCATCGCGACCGCTACCTTCGAGCCGGCTGATCAGGCGCACGCTCATGTCGTGCTCGCACGCGATCTGGCAGCTCAGTCGCACGCCGGGATCGGTGACCTCGCGCACCTTCAGGACTTCCTTCTCAGCGACGGTCATCTTCTCCGGTTCACCTTCCATGAATTCCACGCGGCAGGTGGTGCATTTGGCGGCACCGCCACAGGCGTGCAATTGGTCCGTTCCCGCATCTTCAATGAGGGCGGAAACGAGGCGTTTGCCCGCGGGGATGTCAAAGGTTCCGACGTTCTCTACGGTGAGTTTTGGCATGAAATGAATTTAGAAAGGTAATGAGTGAAGGGATGAAGTGTGAAGTCGTTCGTCAGGCACTTGCCGTGGATTGTTTGCAAGCAGTTTTGACCGTGTCAAAATCGACGGTGGCGAAATAATCATCGAACGTTTCGGCGCGGCGAATCTCGCGAACATCGCCAGCGTCGTTGTACAAAACTTCCGCCGATCGCAGCCGCCCGTTGTACTGGAAACCCATCGAATGTCCGTGGGCTCCGGCATCGTGGACGACGAGGATATCGCCGACTTCGGTTTTTGGCAGTTTGCGATCGACCGCGAACTTGTCGTTGTTTTCACAGAGCGAACCGACCACATCGACAGTCTGTTCAGCGGGGTCATTTTCTTTGCCGAGCACGCTGATTTGATGATAGGCACCGTACATGCCCGGACGCATCAGGTTACTCATGCAGGCGTCGACCCCGACGAAGTTTTTGTACGATGTCTTTTGATTGATAACACGTGTGATCAGAAAACCGAAGGGGCCGGTCATGGCTCGTCCGTTTTCCATTATCAATCGCACCGGAGCGAGACCGGCAGGTACCAACTTGGACTCGTACAAGGCCTGCACGCCGCGGCCAAATTCCTGCAAATCGATGCCCTGCTGCTCGGGGCGATAAGCCACACCGATGCCGCCGCCGAGATTGATGCACTCGACCGCCACGCCGGTCGAATCGTGAATCTGGATCGCCAGATCAAACAGCATTTCTGCGGTCTGCAACAACGCGTCAACGCTCAGTTCGTTCGACACCACCATCGCGTGCAGGCCAAAGCGAGTGATTCCGAGTTCGGCGCAGCGTGCGTAGCCTTCCAAAATCTGATCGCGGGTGCAGCCGAATTTGGCTTCCTTGGGATCGCCGATGATCACGTTGCCCTGCCGCTCGGGACCGGGGTTGAAACGGAACGACACCATCTCGGGCAGACTGTCGAGCTGGGTGAGTTGATCGATGTGGTGCGGTGTGTCGAGGTTGATGATCGCCCCGATTCGCTCGGCGAAGGCGAATTCCTCGACCGTCGTGTTATTGGAGGTGAACATCACGTCATGGCCGGTGATGCCCAGCCGCTCGCACGTGATCAGCTCGGCCACGCTGCTGCAATCGGCGCCGCTGCCCTCTTCGGCCATCATCGCCACGATATGCGGATTCGGAGTCGCTTTAACGGCAAAATATTGCTGGAAACCTTCGTTCCACGCGAATGCTTCGGACAGCTCCCGGGCCCGGCGACGGATGCCGTCCTCGTAATACAGCACGAACGGGGTCGGGTGGTCAGCGATGATCCGCTCGATGAACGAACGATCAAACGGCAGCGATTGGGTGGGCGAAGTATTTGCCATGAGGTTCCAAGCCGGAAAAGAAGCATTTCTGACGTCAACACCAGGCGGTTCACAAAACAAGCGATCGGTGTGTGGCCCACAGGATAGTCGCCACCACCGATTTGGAAAACCTCACCGAGTAGGCGTGCCTCTCCGAGACACGCATCCGACCAAAGCCGCGGGCCGATCCCCTCTCATGTGCAGGTTTTCCTGCACTTTTTGCTTGCCGCAGGTTTCCATGTTTAGAGCAAACTGCACATCAGGTAAATCGACTCAGTGGGGAGAGGCACCCGGTGCCGTGTCTATCGATCAAGACGCGGAGCGGCAACATTGTCACGGGATAGCCGGTGATCTGATCGGGTTTCGCATCGGACCTTTTCTGACTCTAACGCTAAATGCGTTAGAGTCAGAAAAGCCGCACGACCTCAAAGCGTGGTGGTGAGGGGAGACTGGAGTCCATTTTGTCCGGAGGCTTAGCGGGCGAGGAACAGGCGTTTTGAGAACGTGCGAGGCGGGCGTATCGTGACGCTTGTTTGGTCGTCTTCGCTCGGGTCGTGGTTGCCGGCGGTGCTGTCGATGTCGAACTCATTGGTTTCGAGCACTTCGATATCGAACGTTTTCAGCGTTTGCGTGTCGACGCGGAATGTGAGCGTGAGCTGTTTACTCGTATCGGCGACAACCGTGCCGACTTGCCACGTCTGCGTCGCTGCGTCGTACACGCCCGCGGGGCTCGCGTCGAGCAATGTCAGTCCGTCGGGAATCGTGACGCCGATGACGACTCCCGTTGCATCCGAGATTTCTCGAGCACCAGGTGCAGCTAGTGGTGACCTGACGAGCGGCGTGGGCGCGGTCGGTCCGTTGTGTACGTTCACGGTGAGTTCGACGGTGTCACCGAGTTCGATTTCCTCGGGGATCGCGGACGCCGAAACACTGACGTCGATGACCCGTGGAGTGACTTCGACGCTCGCCATGTCGTCTTCGCTGGGGTCACCATTGCCGGGCGTGCTGTTGGGGTCGATTTGATCGGCCGCGATGATCTCAGCAACGTTCGTCACGATGTTCGGTGTTGCCACGCGTGCGTGAATTTGCAATACCGCCGAACCACCGGACTCGAGTTCGCTGATCGTCCAGTGATTCGTCGACGCGTCGTAGTCACCCGCCAGTGCAGTGACCTCCACGTCGGCGAGACCAACGGGCAACGCGTCATTGACGACGATGTTCGTCGCGGTGTCGGGTCCGTCATTGTTGACCGTGACGAGGAACGTGACGATGTCGTTATGGTTTGGCGTGGCATTGTCGACGGTTTTGGTCAGCGACAAATCGGCTTGCGCGATCGCCAGCGTGATGGATTGGTAATCATCTTCGCCGGGGCCATTGCCAGGGGTGCTGTCGCGGTCGGGTTGGTCGGCGGCCGTGACTTCGGCGATGTTGATGATACCGTCGGCGAGGATCTCATCGACATTGCTGGGGTCGGGTGTGACGGTCGCGCGCAGGATGAGTTCTCGCGTTTTACCGGCGGGGATTTGGGGAATCGACCAATCTCCAGTTTGCGAGTTGTAGGTTCCTCCATCGGACGGTGTCGCTGAGACGAAGGACAGGCCGGCGGGCAAGGGATCCGAGACGACCACGCCGGTCGCGTCGGTGGGTCCATCATTGCTCACCGTGACGAGGTACTCGACGGTATCGCCGACGTTGGCACGCTCCGTGTCGCTCGTTTTCGTGAGCGCGAGATCGATCAGTTGCGGGATGAACGAAACCGAGGCGTCGTCGTCTTCGTCGCTTTCATTACCCGGCGTGCTGTCGGGATCAAACTGGGAACTCGCGATGATCTCGGCATAGTTACTGCGTGTGATCGGTGTCGGGCTATCGTTGGCGTCGCGGTCAACGGTGGCGGTGAGCGTCAAGGTAGTGGTACTGCCGGATTCCAATTCGTCGATCCGCCATGTTTGGTCGTCGGAGTCGTAGGTGCCCGTTTCGGTTCCGGAACGAATGTTCGTCAAGCCCGGAGGGAGGGAGTCGCGCACTTCGATGCCGTTCGCGGTATCGGGGCCATCGTTTCGAACCGTCAAGGTGAATATAACATCGTCGCCGACATTCGGCGTGTCATCATCGATGGTTTTCGTGAGGGATAAATCGGCGCTGGCGGGCGTGACCGTGACGCTAGCCGTGTCGTCTTCGCCATTGTCGAAGCCGTTATCGGGTGTGCTATCACTATCGAATTGATCGGCCGCGATGACTTGCGTCCGATTTTCGAACGGATCGGTCGCGATCACGTTGCCGCGGATTTCCAAGGTTTCAGACTCACCGCTGGCGCGCGCCCCCACGTTCCACTGGCCGGTCATGGGCGAGTAGGCGATCGGCTGATTCGACGACACGAACTCGAATCCATCGGGCAGTTCATCGGCGACGACGACACCGGTGGCGTCGTCGGGGCCATCATTGTGAATCTCGAGGGTGAAGGTCACTTCGCTGCCGACGGCGGGCCGCAGCGGTGCGGTCGTCTTTTGCAGCGAGAGATCGATGACTGGCGTGGACACGGATGAGCTGGCCTGATCATCTTCGTCGGGCAACTGGCTGTTGGGGGTCGAATCGGGATCGTCTTGGTCCGATGCGATGAGCTCAGCGGTGTTGGTAAACGTTCCCGCTACGGTGACGTCGGCGTTGATTTGCAGGGTGACGCTTTGGCCCACCTCGAGGGTGGGAATGGTCCACAGCCCAGTGTCGGGATCATAGTCATTGTCGCTGTCACTCAGGCTATCGGAGTGGTACAGCAAGCCGGACGGCAGCATGTCGGCGACGATGAGGTTGGTCGCCAGATCCGGGCCATCATTGTGGACCAAAATTTCGAAGCTCGCGGTCTCTCCGATATTGGGTGTTGGGGTGAGCGTCGTCTTTTCCACCGAGATGTCCGCGATCGGGATTCGCACGCTGACGGAATCTTGATCGTCCTCGCTCTCGACACCGTTCCCCGGCGTGCTGTTCGGATCGGTTTGATCGACCGACATCACTTCGGCGGTGTTGATCAACCCAGTATTGATGGGATCATCGGCGGGGAGACCCGCGACCGAGTCAATCCGCCCCTCGAGCTGCAGGGTTGTCGACTCGCCAGCAGCGAGTGAGGGGATCGACCACGTGCGAGTATTCGAGACAAACGTCCCCGTTTCGGGAGCGTTGCCAACCAGCGTGATTTGGGGCGGTAGCGTATCAGCGACCACGATATTGGTCGCAGTATCGGGACCGCTATTGGAGAGCGTGATGGTGTAGGTGAAGACTTCCCCAGCCCGCGGTGTCGGATTGTCGATCTCTTTGGTCAGTGATAAATCGATCTGCTCCGCCTGAGCGGTTGCGGAGGCTTGATCGTCTTCACCGTCCATCCCGTTGCCGGGCGTACTGTTGGGATCGGGCAAGGTCGCCGAGACAATTTCGGCAACGTTATTGATCATGCCACTCGAGGTGGCGCGGAGCACGAGGGTCAGTGTGGCGGTCTCGGTGTTATCCAAATTCTCGATCGTCCAGCGCTCGGTTGCTGGATCGTACGAACCGCTTGCCGTGGTCGCATCGACGAACGTCGCGCCTTCGGGAAGCGGGTCAGCGACGACGAGAGTCCCCGACGGATCAGGACCGGAATTCGAGGCCGTGATCGTGAACGTGAGATCTTCGCCGACGTTAGCCGTGGGGTTTTCAATCGTTTTGGTGAGCGATAGATCGGCGTGTGCCGGCGTGACGGAGACGCTCGACTGATCGTCCTCGTCGGGGTTTTGATTCCCCGGCGTGCTATCGGAATCGAACTCGTTGGCGGCCGTGATCTCGGCGGTGTTGCTGATCGGAGCGATTAGATCGGCGCGTGACGGATCGAGCATCACGTCGATCGCGATCGTGCGTGTCTCGCCCGCTGGCACAACACCGACGTTCCACACACCGGTGCCAGCCGAGTAGTCTTCATCCTCGGTTGCGGACTGAAAAATCAGTCCCGTGGGAATCTCATCGGTGACCATCACGCCCGTCGCATCGTCGTTGCTGGTGTTGGTGACGGTCACGTTGTAGGTGAAGACTTGATCGGGAACGGGACGGTCCGACGTCGTGGTTTTATTCAGCTCCAGATCAATGGTGACGGGTGTGATCATGACCGAGTCGATATCATCTTCCTCGCCCGCGTCGCCCGCGGATCCATTGCCGGGCGTGCTATTGGGATCGAATTGATCCGACGTCATGATCTCCGCCGTGTTCGTCTTCGTCCCGACCGTGCTGACTTCGGCGACCAGGCTGAGCGTCACCGGTGTACCGACTGGTACCTCGTCGATGGTCCAAAGGCCGCTGACCGAGTCGTATTCGCCGAGGCTCGTTGTGTCCGAATCGTAGGTGAGTCCTACGGGCAGCATTTCACGAACGCTGACATTGGTGGCCGGGTCGGGACCCGCGTTGTTGACGGTGATCGAGAAGGTCACGTTGTCACCGATGCTCGAGACTTGCCCGACGATGGTTTTATCGAGTGAAAGATCCGCGGCCTGGGTTTGGAAATTGACCTGATCCTGATCGTCTTCGTCGGGATCGTTGTTGTTGGGAGTGCTGTTGGTATCGAACTGATCCACGGCGATGACTTCGGCGACGTTCGTAAAGCTACCCGCCGCCGTGACAGTCGAGCTGAGCGACAGCGTGGTGGATTGACCCGCGGCGAGGGCGGGGATTGCCCACTGCGAGTTGCTCGCGTTGAACGAACCGGACGCGGGATCGTTTGCCGAGATCGTCAAACCCTCCGGGAACGTGTCTTCGACGACGATATTCGTGGCATCGTCGATCCCCGAATTCGTCAGCGTCAGGGTGAATGAGATTGGGTCACCAACGTTCGGGCGAGGGTCCGAGACCGCCTTTTCGAGTGCCAGGTTGATCTGCGCCGCCGTCACGATCGCGGAAGCTTGATCGTCTTCATCGGGATCGGAATTGCCCGGCGTGCTATCGATATCGAATTGGTCGGCAGCGGTGACCTCGGCGGTGTTGGTTTGTGCCTCGTTGCTGGTCAAGAGTCCGGTCAAATCCAGCGTGGCGGTCGCGCCGGATGCCAAGCTGGGGATCGTCCATTGTCCGGTATCGGAGGCGTAGGTCGAACCCGTCGGAGGCTGATCCGAGCTATACGTGATTCCACCGGGCAGCACGTCGGTCACGACGACGTTGGTGGCGGTGTTGTCACTTTCGTTGACGAGCGTTAACCGGAACGTGACGGGGGAGTCGACGTTGGGGTCGGTCGTTATCAGTTCCTTCGATAAGTTCAGATCGATCGGAACAAAGTTATCGAAATCAGGCACCGCGATCACGTTCGGGCCAATCGTGCCGATCAGATCCGCGAGCGCGTCATAGTTTGGATCGGCGATGACTTCGAATTCAATCGCACCGATGTCGGTGAGGTCGGCGGGGCCACTCGCTCCGGGCGCGATTGAGAACTGCGTGAACGGCAGGAACTCGACGGACGTTGGCTGCGTGGTCGTTTGAGGAATATTGAGCGTCGCGGTACTCAACAGCGTCAGCGTGTTGCTGTCACCGTCGTCCGTGTAGAGCCGCACGACGGCTGATCCGGCGGGCAAGTCGGCGCCGATGACCAGTCGCAGACCCGCGGCATCCCCACCGCTGGTTAGGTCGATCGAACCGAGACCATCATCGTCGACGACGGCCGGATCGTCATCGGCTCCGTCCCAAATCACCACACGTTGCCCACCACCGAAGCCGTCCGAGCGGACCTGCAAAAAACCCGGTGACGCGGGATCATTGACGACCAAGCTGATCGAGCCAATATCGCTGGTCTTGTTGACCAATAAATCTCGCGAGCCACCGATCGCTTCGGGCGCCGCCACCGTCGACGTCACCGCCACCCCATCTTGAACGTCATCGGAGACCGTTTGCATTTCGCCATCGAAGCCATCGATCGTGCGGATCAATCGTCCCGCGACCTGTTCGGCGGTGATCGTGATGGCCGGCGAAACGGTTCGCTGCAGCGACTTGCCATCCACGTCTTGAGCGGGCTGCAGGACGAAATACTGCCCCTCCGTCAGCCGCGCGAACGTGTACCGGCCGTCAGCGTCGGTCGTGATCGTGGCGATTTCACTGTCGTCGCCATCGGGCTCGAACTGGCCGTCACCATCATCGCGGTACAGCGTCACGGAAGCGTCGGCAACTTGTTCGCCGGGCGTGAACCCATCACCGCTGAAGTCGGCGAACACGCGGCCCGAGAGATTAGCGAGGTCCGTGCCCGCAGCGAGTAACCGGCGGTTCTCGAGTGGCTCCAGATGAAGACGTCGACGGTAGTCGCGGCTCGCCCGGCTACGCCGCCGTTTTATGGTTGATTTCGCGTGGGATGGGAGTTTCCGTCGGAGTTGGTCCGTCATCGTCTGGTTTTCCTGTTTCTCGCGGCCTGCGTGGTTAGTCCGAATGGGCAGGATAAGAAGTTAGCGTCGCGCAGGAAAGGTAGCGAGTCGGCGAAGCCAGCCCGGTTACGATCAAAGCTGGCTGATCCAGAGTCGCAAGAAACGGTCCGTGATAAAGTAGGACGATGCTTCCCGCTCGATCACGTCGCCGGCGACAAGGGATTCCGAAGCACGTTGGGCATTGGAAGCGGTTCGAAGACCGTACTGACGAGTGAAATCGGACGAGAACGGTTTGGGAGGTGTTTCGCTGTTGGCCAGTCCGCGGAGGAAACGCCGTTCGTTCTTGGTCAACGACTCCCAAAGTGTGACATACGCGTGACTCTCCCGGCGCAGCAGTTCGCCAACGGCTTGGTCGAGCTGCGCCGCTTCAACACAGCCGCCTGGATCGATCATCGACCACAGCACGTGACACAGGTGCTGGGTGTAAAACGGGTGGCCTTGCGTGCGATCACAAAGCTCAGCGATCAGCGGTTTAGAAAATGACTTCTTCGCATCGACGAATCGCTTGCTGATGAACGGTTGCCAGTGCTTCGTTTCGATCGGTCCAATCGGGTAGTGCATCGCGGATCGGTACAATGGCCTTGATTGATCCAAGAACATGGACTGCAAAAGATGTTTGCGACTTCCCAAAAAGAGATACGCCACGTTTTTGTGATGCTGGATCGAACTACGGAGTTGCCGCTCGGCGAGATCGTTTTCATACTCGGCGATCTGCTGAAACTCGTCGAAGACCATGACGACCTTTTTCCCGCTTCGTGCCGCCAAGGCTTCGGGGGCCGCCAGCACTTCCGTCAGGTCCGACTTGGTCGCGGTCCGTCCATCGATTCCGAATTCGACTTTGGGCTGGCCGGAGTCGTCAAGCGAGACGCTCGGTCGCAAACGCCCGAAGAGAGCTTTCCCCAGTTCCAACAATTTCGTGGTGTTGGTCTCGGCAGCGGTCGTCACGGCGCGGGCCGTGGACGTGGCGAATGATGCCGAGCCATCGGTGGGCCACAGATCGACGTAGACGGGCATGAAGTCTTTTCGCGAGAGCTTTTCGATCGCGCGCATCACGAGTGACGTTTTGCCCATCCGCCGCTCCGCGTAAACGAAGCACCGTCCACTGGATTTCATCGTTTCGGTCAGGTCAGCCAACTCCTGGACCCGGTTGCAAAATTCGCCATTGCCAACGACGCCACCGTAAGAAAATGGATTCATCAAATTGTCCTCCAATTGAGATTACGCAACTTGCGTTACGCATTATGCGTAATGTTACCGTTGGTTGCAAGGCGGCCGTCGCTGCCTTGGCGAACTTCCCGCCAAGGCGATGGTGCTGCCACCGGTATCACCAAGGAGAACGGGTCAGTCCAATGCGAGAAGTGGAGGCGCGTATCAGCTCAGACGGACGGAGCCGTCTGGCTACAATTGTCGACCGACGGCTCCGCCCGTCGTGAGAATCCAGCGCGTATCAGCTCAGACGGACGGAGCCGTCTGGCTACAATTGTCGACCGACGGCTCCGCCCGTCGTGAGAATCCAGCGCGTATCAGCTCAGACGGACGGAGCCGTCTGGCTACATTGTCGACCGACGGCTCCGCCCGTCGTGAGAATCCAGCGCGTATCAGCTCAGACGGGCGGAGCCGTCTGGCTACCATTGTCGACCGACGGCTCCGCCCGTCGTGAGAAACCGGCGCACATCAGCTCAGACGGGCGGAGCCGTCTGGCTACAATTGTCCACTCCGTCACTGGGCTTTCGATCGCGTACCGGTGCTGCTGAAGATGATCGCTTGGCCGTTCATCAGCGGTCGGGAGGCGGTGGCGAAGCCACGTTGGTACAGATGCTCTTTGAGCTGGCGAAGTTCGCCGAAACTATCGGGATAGACCCACACCGTGATGGTGGTCGCGCTGGGGTCCCGTCCCGCCAATTCGACGTCGAGGAAGCTGCGGTTTCGCAACACTTCGCCAATCGGCTGGCCAGCCGATTCGGAGAGTGGTTCAAACGCGACCGCGCCCAACCGCGCGGTCATGGCCATCCCAGATCTGCCGTTTTGCGTGATCCGGCCGACGGTTCGTTCGATGACATAATTCGCGACGTAGTCGTGTACCGGGCCGACCGTGGCGGCTGAATTGCCGGGTTTACTGGTCAT